>NZ_JUPI01000104.1 GCF_001074805.1 Streptococcus parasanguinis
ACGGAACTACATCACAGAGACTACGACAGAAGTACACCACGTAAAACCAAGTGGTACTTTAACAATTGAAAATAATAATGTTGAAACAGGCACGTTTGATGCAGTAATTCGCAATATAGTAGCTCCAAATGGCTTGAAGGAAATCTTGATCCCAACCTGGTCCGACAAGAACTGGCAGGATGATCTAGTATGGCACAAAGCAGTCCGTCAAAGTGATGGCAGCTACCGTGCGACTATCAAAGCCACAGATCATAAAAATGAGGATGGTAA
>NZ_JUPI01000105.1 GCF_001074805.1 Streptococcus parasanguinis
ACGGAACTACATCACAGAGACTACGACAGAAGTACACCACGTAAAACCAAGTGGTACTTTAACGATTGAAAATAATAATGTCGAGACGGGCACCTTTGATGCAGTAATTCGCAATGTAGTAGCTCCAAATGGCTTGAAGGAAGTCTTGATCCCAACCTGGTCCGACAAGAACTGGCAAGATGATCTAGTATGGCACAAAGCAGTCCGTCAAAGTGATGGC
>NZ_JUPI01000106.1 GCF_001074805.1 Streptococcus parasanguinis
GAGTAGGGCTGTAAAAGCTGATAAAATCAGCGTAGTAGAGCCCACTCAACCACTGCGTCTTGCCCTACAATCAAAAAACAATTGAGAGGCTAGGACTTTTGTCCCAGCCTCTTTTTCTTTGTTTATGGTAAGATGGCAATGGCACGGACAGGTGAACCAGTTGCCTTGTCCCAGTGAGGGAAAGCAATCGAAATCAAGGCACCTACAGCTGGAACTTGGTCCAATTGGTTCAAGACTTCAACTTGGTAGATATTTTGTTCCAAGAGGTAGTATTCATTGACCAAACCATGCTCTGCTGCTGGAATACCTGCATCGGTATCAAAGGTTTCATGACCCACAGCCTTGACATGGCGTTCATGAATCAAGAATTCCAAGGCTTCACGGCTCCATCCTGGACTTTGTTGAACACCATTTTCATCTAGGTTACGCATAGCATCTTGATCTGGCCAACGTTTTGACCAATCACTACGGAAGGCAACAAAAGCACCCTCAACAATTTGTCCATGCTCTGCCTCAAAGTCTAAGATATCTTGTTTGCTCAAGATAAAGTTTGGATTGGCTGCAACTTCTTTAGACTTGTCGATAACATAAAGTGGCAAGAGAAGATCTTTGAGGTCAATCTCATCCAACCAACGACCCCCTTCTACAAAGTGAATCGGTGCATCAATATGCGTTCCGTATTGACCAACCACTGTAAATTTTTGAACATGGAAACCATCTTTTAATGTGAAAAGATCTTCTTGTTGCAAGGCAGGAAGGGCTGGGAAGTGTGGACTTTCCGCATTGATTTGGTGACTCAAGTCCACCCATTTTTTAGCTTGCAATTCTTTATAAATACTTAGTAAATCTGACATGTTTCTTCCTCCTTATTCGCCCCAAACTTCAGCGACAATTTCTTTAATCAAACCGATTTTTTTCCATTGGTCTTCTTCTGTCAAAATGTTTCCTTCTTCTGTCGAAGCAAAGCCACACTGAGTAGACAGGTAAAGATTTTCCAACGGTACATACTGACTCGCTTCTTTAATACGAGCAATCACTTCGTCCTTGTTCTCCAATTGACCACTCTTAGATGTCAAGAGGCCTAACACCACTCCTTTACCAGGGGTTACTTCTGCAAGTGGTTCAAAACCACCAGCTCGATCAGTATCAAACTCTAGGAAGTAAGCATTGACGGCTTCTTCTCCAAGGAGTTCTTTGGCAATCGGCGCATAGCCACCTGATGAAGCCCAAGTAGAATGGAAGTTCCCACGACAAACGTGCGTATTGACGGTCAAACCAGCTGGAACATTTTGGTAGACATCGTTGTTAAAGGTCAAGAAGAGATCAGCGAGTTCTCGGCGAACCTCATCTTTTGACTTGCCTTGAGCTGCTCCCCAAGCCGTCAAGAAATTATCATCTACCAAGACACCCCACGTACAGTCATCTACTTGAAGGGTCCGAAGTCCTGCATCATACAAATCTTGAATCACTTGAAGATAGGCTTGCTTGATATCTTCACGAACAGCCGCAAAATCAGGATAGATGGTATTCAATTGTTCTACATGTTCTGCATCACGGATCAATTCAAAATAGAATTGCGCAGGCGCTGGAATGGTATATTTAGCCTCTACACCATCTACATCTGCCACAAGATCCCTCAAAAACTTGTAATGCTCTACAAATGGATGATTGGCTCCTGTGATTTTTCCAACGACAAGTGCTGAGTCCGCCTTGGTTGTTTTATCATGGAATTGATAACCTTGAGCAGCTTGGACATGATCAATGCCACCAAAGCCCCAGAAGAAATCCAAATGCCAATAAGCACGGCGGAATTCTCCATCTGTTACTGACTTCAGACCAGCAGCAATTTCTTTTTCAACAAGGTCACGAATCGCCTGATCCTCTACTTTTGTTAAGTCAGACTGACTGATTTTTCCAGCTGCGAAATCTTCACGAGCTTGAACCAAAGCTGCTGGACGAAGAAATGAACCAACATGGTCTACGCGATAAGGTGCATGTGTATGTGTCAATATGATTCCCTCTTTCCTATAAGTTTTACATTAATTCATCAATGCAACCATTATAGCAGTCCAATACCTGATAAACAAGGGTTTGGGATAATCTAATATCTTTGATATCTATATAGCCTTAGACTATAACAAAAAAAGAAGTCCTTGAAGGACCCCTTTTCTTAATTTTTAAATGCATCGAGCATGACTTGGAACTCTTCGTTCGTGAGTGTAATGCCTTTTCCCATCTTTGTATGGTCGGGACTCCAGGTCCGGATATCATACTTAGCAGGAGCACCATTAAAACTCACACGGTTCAATTCTTTGGTCCAACCCTTGTCATTTTCTGACAAGACCAGTAAATGTTCTTCGATTTGGAATGAAAATTCTGTCATTTCACGACTCCTTTCTTGCCTTCTCATCTCTAATATTCGTAAATCATTTACAAAATCGTTGAAATTATCTATAATATATTGTATCAAGTTATGGAGAATTTAGCTATGAAAAAATTTCTCGAGATCGTTAAAGACCGAGCAAATGAATTTTTCAATGGAAAAGTCAGTACCCCTGCCCCATTAGAAGATGAGAGAATTATTGACATCATTCAACAAGCACTGCGAAAAAAACAAGGGGTACATGTTATTTTTTCAAACAAGAGTTTTACAGGCGACATTGTCAAGTATGACCAAGAGCGCCGACAACTGATCGTGAAAAATTTCAAGAAGAGTATGTCCACGATTATTCGGATTTCTGAGATCCAGAAAATCAGTTTGGTCCCCAATAACATTCGCATCGCCCAACAAAAAGGAGAGGTTTAACCCTCTCTTTTTTTGTTATACTCGAACAGTTTTACTTGCTCCATCTTTTGAGTAGAGATTGATTAAACCTTCCTGGCAAGAACGAATCATATCTCCTGGCTTGACTTCTTGTGGAACGGTGATCGTGAGAAGCTCCATCGGATTTGGTGCGCGATCAATCTTCACTCCATCCTTATCATGCAAGTCTTGGATCTGGCATTCAAAATGACGGAAGCCTGGTCCGTAGAATTCCACTTGGTCGCCTTCGTTGATGACATTCCGTTGGCGAATCGTCGCAGTCATGGTAGATGGATCAAAGTCAACCACTTCTCCTACAAATTTGTATTGAGGAATCTTACGACGTGCCCCAAACAATTGTTCATTTTCAGTCGGTGTTTGGTAGTAGAATCCAGTTGCTAATTCACGTTGAGCAACCTTCCACAATTCATTGATCAAATCATCCTTGATGGCATAAAAGGCTTCTGGACTTTCCATATAGGCATCACAAGCTGCCTTGTAACAGTTGGCTACTGTTGATACGTAATGGACAGATTTCATCCGGCCTTCAATCTTCAAGCTATCAACCCCATTGTCAATCATGTCTGGAATATTTTCGATCATACACATGTCCACGGCTGACATAGAGTATTCTTCTGGGACTTGTCCTTTGATACTCTTGCGTTCTTGGCCAAATGGCATATCGTAGAGATCGTATTTCCAACGACAAGATTGAGAACAACCACCACGATTGGCATCCCGGTCAGACATGTGGTTAGAAAGGGTACAACGTCCGGAATAGGAAATACACATGGCTCCATGAACGAAGGCTTCGATCTCAAGATCGGTACGCTTACGAATCTCAGCCAACTCTTCCATGGATACCTCACGGGCCAAGACGACACGAGTCAGGCCATATTCTTTCCAGAAATGGAAGGTCTCCACGTTGGTTGCAGAAGCTTGCGTAGACAAGTGAATATTGAGGCCAGGTGCATAGGTTGCACAGATTTCAATCAAGGCCGGGTCTGAGACGATCACGGCATCAAGGCCCATATCCCGTAATTCACGGAACCACTCACCAGCCCCTTGTTCATTTCCCTCATGGGTCACCATGTTCGAAGCGACGTGCACATCTACTCCACGGGCATGAGCATATTCGATACCTTCACGAAGCTCATCCATGGTGAAGTTTCCGGCACGGCTACGTAAACCATAGGCTTGTCCACCAACGAACACAGCGTCAGCCCCATAATTAACGGCAACTTTTAATTTTTCTAATGTTCCAGCAGGTACCAAAACCTCTGGACGTTTTTTTGTATTTGTCATGTTTTCTCCAATTTACAAGATTGTCGATATGATGAATAGCCTCTTCGTTCCCTGAAAAAGGAAAACTCACAAACGAAGAAGCCCTAGTATTATTTGTTATTTTACACGATCTGGTTCATAATCGTAGAAACCAGTATCCAAACCACGATTAGCTGGATGCAATTTGCGGATTTCTTCATCAAACAGATAGGCTTGATCCTGTGTAAATGTTCCTTTTTGAATCAAATCACGGGCCTTGACAAAGTACTCTGTAATCTTGACAAAGTTTTCACCCGGACAGTAGACACCATCGAGTTTCCAATGATCAAAGCCATGTTCAACCAACTCAGACAATTTGGTCATCATATTCAAGTCATTATTTGAGAAGATATGGGTTCCATGTTTGTCCTCGTAGACCGAATAATGAGAATTGGGATCTCCTGGCTCGGCCAAGAACAGATCCCGATCTTTGGTCACAGACTCTTCTGTCTTGATAAAGTTGTAATAATTCTGAAGAAGCGGTCGTTTCGAATGGTGAATAATGCTAGCACCATAGACCAAGACTTCTGCTGGAATCTGAAGATTCTCAGCCATTACGAATAATTCGGCAGATGGAATCTCACGAGCCAAAACAGCCTCAGAAGCTCCTGCTTGTTTTCCCCAGAAGTTGATCTGGCGGCTAGAAGTGACCATGGTAGAAGCATCGTAAATCGTTTTGAATGGATAGCCATCTCGTTTCAAGACATAAAAAACGCCCGCATCTCCGACAGTAATATAATCAGCTTGAATTTCCTTTAGAAAATCTAGGAAAGGCTTGATTGAATCCATCATCGATTGGTGCATGAGTGCATTTACAGCCACTGTCAATTCTTTGCCAGCAGCATGGACCAGTTGAGCAATTCGATTTATTTCGTCATAGCTTAAAGTTTGAGGCAATCGTAATCCGTAATCTTTTTCACCGACATAGATTCGGTCAACCCCTGCATCAATCAGGGCTTGCGCTTGCTCAACACTCTCTGCTGTTGCTGTAATAATAATATTTTTCATAGAACCATTATAACAAAAATTCCGATATTCTAGAAAAAATTATTCATTTTGTAAAATTTGTAACATTTTTGTAACATTTATATAGCTGAATTCATGATAGAATAATAGAGTACTGTTAGGAGAGAGAAAATGCCCGTAAGAAATTTAAGACACTATGATGAAAAATTCGATTATATCGAATTAACTAAACAAACCCAAGAATCCCCTGTTCAGGACTATGCTCCTGAAGTTGAACCCGCGCCTCAATTAAGTGAATTGCTATATTTTTTGAATATCGCTATTTTCTGTGTGTTGACAGTTGTATTTAGTTTTATCTTTTTAGCAACGAAAATGAATACCTTCTTTGCGTTTGCCTTAGCGATTGGTTCTAGCTTTGCTAGTATTCAAGGGTTCCGAATTTACTACAATAAACGAAAAAAATAAAAATCAGGTTCGCCTGATTTTTTTATTTACTCGAATTTTTTTAATTGGAATAACAATTGGAAGACAAAAGCTAACTCCAATTGATCAGGTAATTTCCATAAAAAATGAGGCTCAGTGAGCCTCATTTTTTTATGCTTCTTTTGTTTCTTCTTCAGCTGCTTCTTCAGAATCTTTTTCATCCAACTCTAACACGATGTCTTCTGATTCTGTTTGTTTGCGAATGGATTGAACCAAGTCATTGCCACTTAGATTTTCTTTTTGAAGTTTATCCTTAAATGAGTGAAAGACTTCTTGAGATTTTTCAACCACATCTTGCGTCTTTTCTTTGACAGACTCCAAAACAGTTCCTGTCGTAATTTCTCCAGAACCAACTTTTTCTTTGGTTTGTTGGATCACTTCTGCTGCTTGTTTGGAAACATCCTTAGCAGTTTGTTTAACCGATTCATGTACTTCTTGAGGATCTTCTTGATAATCTTTTACGAAGCGCACCACTTTTTTAGTGACTTTCTTTCCTTGCTCAGTTGATAAATAGTAGGCTGCTGAAGCACCTGAAATCACACCAATTAATAAACTAGATAAACGTCCCATATTCTTCCTCGATTCTATTTAAATAATTTTGAAGCCATCTTAATCGCTTTTAATCCGATAGAGGCTTTCACTGTTTTTCCACCAGCTGACACTGCTTTGACACTCAATTGACGGGCTTGATCATTCAAATCTGAAACTGACTCGGAAAGATCCGCCACGGCTGTAAAGAGTGGGTCAATTGTTGCAACTTTTTGATTCAAATCATCCGTTAAAACATTGACTTTTGCCAATAGATCATTGGTCTGATGCAAGGTGACATTGACATCTGATGTCAAAACTTGGATGGTTTTTTGCGTCTCATCTACAACTTTTCCAATCTTTGAGAGGAAAAAAATCATATAAATGACAAGCGCTACTAAGGCAAGGCCTAAGAGGCCGTAGGCAATTTCAATAAACATATATTACTCCTTTGCTTCTACATAATAAGGGGCTTTTTTGCGACGTTGGTAGATGATGATGGCGAGTCCAACTAGAATCAGGATCATCGACAACCACTGGGAAACACGTAAGCCCGCAAACATCAGGCTATCTGTCCGCATTCCTTCGATGATCATCCGACCAAATCCATACCAGATAAGGTAAAAGGCTGTGATCTCACCTTGCCGCAAAAATTGGGGCTTCCTCCGAAGAATCAAGATCAAGAGAAATCCTAGCAGATTCCAACTGGATTCATATAAGAAGGTTGGCTGACGGTAACTACCATCTATATACATTTGGTCTCGAATAAAAGAGGGCAGGTAGTTGAGACTTTTAACAGCAGCTCCATAAGCTTCCTGGTTAAAGAAGTTTCCCCAACGACCAATACTCTGTGCAATCATGACGCTTGGGGCCGCAATATCTAAAAAGTCGATCGGTTCAATCAAACGTCTACGAGAGAATAGATAGAGGACAAGAGCACCTGTCAAGAGGCCACCATAAATCGCGATTCCTCCGTTCCAGATCGCAAAAATCTCACCAAGGTGCTGGCTATAGTAGCCCCATTCGAAAATAACGTAATAGAGTCTGGCCCCCAAAATCGCAAGCGGAAAGGCGATCAAAATAAAATCAATGATAGCATCTGGATCAATTTTTTTACGGGGCGCTTCTTTCATGGAAAGATAAACAGCTAGAATCAAGCCAGAGACAATACAAATTGCATACCAACGAATACTGATCGGACCTAATTGAAGGGCTACTGGATTCATTCCTTCACCTCATTTTGACTAATCAACTGGGACAAACGTTCTTCAAAAGTTTTGGTAGCATCATAGCCCATTTCTTTGGCCCGAACATTCATAGCTGCTGCTTCGATCACGACCGAAATGTTCCGACCAGTCTTCACAGGGATGCGAATCCGAGGAATGGTCACGCCACCGATTTCCAACTCTTCTGCATTATTACCAAGACGATCATAAACTTGATCCTTAGCATAATTTTCCAAGTAAACGGCGATTTGGACTTGTGAAGAATCCTTGACAGCACTGGCGCCGTAGAGACTCATGACATCGATAATCCCGACACCACGGATCTCTAGTAAGTGGCGTAGGATTTCAGCTGGCTCTCCCCAAAGGGTCATCTCGTCTCTCGCATAGATATCGACTCGGTCATCAGCTACGAGGCGATGACCCCGTTTGACAAGTTCCAGACCTGTCTCGCTTTTTCCGATTCCGCTATCTCCTTGGATCAAGACACCCATCCCATAAATATCCATCAAGACACCGTGTACACTCGTACGTTCTGCTAGCCGACTATCCAAATAGCTAGAAAGCTCTCCAGATAAACGACTGGTCGCAACATTGCTCTTCAAAATAGCTAGTTGCTTCTCTTCAGCAGCACGCAACATTTCTTCTGGAATTTCTAAATTCCGCGCGACAATGATGACAGGTGTCTCTGGCTGGAACATCTTGCGCAGGACCTGATGACGGTTGTGAGAGCTCATCTTCACCAGGTAGGACCATTCTTTCATTCCTACAAGCTGAATCCGCTCAGGTGTGTAATAGTCGAAATAGCCCGTCATTTCAAGACCTGGACGTGAAATGTCCGCAGTCGTAATTTCCTTGCTCAAGAGTTTATCATCCCCATAAACAACCGATAGACGAAGCTTTTCCTGTAGATCGCGAACAGTAACTGCCATATCATTCTCCCTTTTCAAATTCTCTCTCTATTATAGCAGATTTTCTCTTCAGACGAGAGACTGAAGTGTCATTTGAAAGATCCATTTTCAACTCCTTTTTAAGGCAAGCAAAAAGAGGCCAAGACAAAGGTCTCCAACCTCTAGGAAATGATGGGAACATATGAAGAATGCTCTAGCCTTGGCCTTGCAAGAAATCTTTGATCATAGATTTGATTCCGGTAGAGACCGCATAGACCACCGCATTTGAAGGAAATGCGATCAAGCCTAGCATAAAGGTGGTAGGTCCTCCCCCCCAGCAAGGACAAAACCAGATACAAAATCGGAAGAAATAAAATCGAAAACCGATAAATTTGTGGTTTTCTAGCCATTTCTGTTGGCAGAAACAAGAGGTAGAAGAGACTATTCCAAATGCCCAGTGGAAAAAGGAGCATTCCGATCAAAACTGTTCCAACTCCTTCGCCAAAAAAACGATTTAAAATGAAAAACTGTCCTATAAAACTGAAGAAGAGATATAGAATAAAAGCAAGGGAATAGAACTTCTGCTTCACTCAAATCTCCTTTTAGAAGAACGGACTATCATTCTGATCATGGATGGGTTCGGCCTCTTTTCTTCGACGAGGTCGAGGGCCATAGTCAAACATTTCCTGCTCCTCCTCGTCCTTATAAGGCAAGGTCGTATCTAACAGTAAATAGATAATCACACCGATAAAGGCATGAGAAACCGTAAAAAGAATAAACAAGAAGCGTAGGAGAGTTACACTAAGACCAAATTTATCGGCTAAGCCAGCTAGCACACCTGAAACCAGGCGATGTCGTTTTAATTTGTAAAATGATGATGTCATTTGATTTTCCTCTTTCTAGTTAGACCTATTTTAGCAGAGTCGAACTGGAAAGAGATCCGCCTAAAGACCGATTCTTACTCTTGTCTCATTTCAAGGAATTGCAGGCGGCTGTGACAGCGACCGCAGGCATATTTCTTCAGATCGATTTTTCGCTTTCGTCTATACTCTTGGCCACAACGGGGACATTGATAGAGATAGATCCGCTTGACTCGCCCAGCTCTATCTGGTAGAGGAGGTGTGAAACGAAGACCGTCCACTTGCTGGAGGAGTTGCTTAAAGTCTAGATCTTTGTGGCGATAGCCTTTACCTTGATCGTAAAGATGGTAATGGCAGAGCTCGTGGCGGACGATTTTGCGAAAGACCTCTAACCCGAAAACTTGGTATATTTTCGGGTTAAAATCAAGGTGTCGATCCTTGGGGAAGAAACGACCTCCAGTAGTTTGAAGACGTGAATTCCACTCTGCTCGATGACGGAATTCTCTCCCAAAATCTTCCAGGGATACTTGACGCACAAACTCAGTCAGATTCATTCGGAGCTACCAAACTGAGATTGACTTTTTCGCGTTCCACATCAATCTTCTTCACCCAGACGGTAACCAAATCACCTACTGAGACGACCTGGCTTGGATGCTTGATAAACTGCTTGCTCATATGGGAGATATGAATCAAGCCATCTTCGTGAATGCCAATATCGACAAAGGCTCCAAAGTCAACCACATTGCGCACAACCCCTTCTAATTTTTGGCCAATATGCAGGTCTTTAATATCCAAGACATCCTGACGGAGCACAGGTGCATCAAAGGAATCCCGCAAATCGCGACCTGGTTTTAGGAGATCGGCAATGATATCTTTTAGGGTTTCTGGTCCCAGATCCAGCTGAGTAGACATCTCCTTTATGTTCACAGCTTTTAATTTTTCCTGAGCGGATGCATCGAGGTCGGTCATTTCAAGAAGTTGAAAAAGTTTTTCAACTTCCTTATAACTTTCAGGGTGAACGCCGGTATTATCCAAGATGTTTTTACTTTCAGGAATGCGTAAGAATCCAGCCGCCTGCTCGAAAGCCTTGGCGCCGAGGCGAGGCACTTTTTTAATCTGTGCTCGTGAAAGAATCATTCCTTCTTCTTCCCGGTATTTCACAATATTTTCAGAGATGGTTTTATTGAGTCCCGCTACATGCGCTAAGAGAGAGGGACTAGCCGTATTGATATTGACCCCAACTTGGTTGACGACAGTATCTACTACGAAATCCAAGCTTTCTGTCAGTTTTTTCTGATTGACATCGTGCTGGTATTGACCCACACCGATAGATTTGGCATCGATTTTCACCAATTCTGCTAGCGGATCTTGCAAGCGACGGGCAATGGAGATGGCCGATCGTTTTTCAACGGTTAGCTCTGGGAACTCATGACGGGCCAATTCACTAGCTGAGTAGACAGAGGCTCCGCTTTCATTGACAATAACATAGCGAACTCCTGGATGGTCATGAAGGACCTCTGCGACAAAGGCCTCACTTTCACGGCTAGCTGTTCCATTTCCAATTGCAATAATCTCTACGCCAAACTCCTTGATCAAGGAGGACAGATCCTTTTTAGCCTGCTCGATCTGAGCTGGTTTTGCAGGTGCAACTGGATAGATGACCTGGGTAGCGAGCATCTTTCCTGTCTCATCGACAACAGCTAGTTTAGCACCGGTCCGAAAGGCTGGGTCAAATCCAAGGACCACGCGCCCTTTTAATGGAGGAATGAGCAATAGATTCCGTAGATTTTCAGAGAACAATTGAATGGCCCCGTCTTCTGCCACCTCCGTCAACTCTGTCCGAATCCGACGTTCAATCGCAGGTACGATTTTTTTCTTAACCGCCTGCTGAATAACCTCATCCACATAGGCATTTTTCGTTTTAAAACGAGCCTCAAAAATACGAATGATCCGATCCAGTTGATGCTCGAATCCAACTTTGAGAACGCCCAATTTTTCCCCACGATTGAGCGCCAGGGTCCGGTAGCCTTGCATACTCTTGATCTTCTCAGAAAAATCATAATAGATTTCAAAGGTTCTCTTAGGATCTAAGCTTTCATCCTTCAAAGTTGACGACATGAGGGAATGCCCATGAATTTCTTGATAGGTGAGGGCCCGTAATTGGGTATCCTCTGAAATAGCCTCTACCAGAATATCCACTGCACCAGCTAAAGCCGCAGTTTCAGTTGGGAAGGCCTCACAGGTAAATTTCTGAGCCTCTGCTTCCAAGTCTGGACTATTTTGCAAAATGAGACGTGCCAAGGGGAAAAGTCCTGCTTCTCGGGCAATCGTCGCCTTGGTCCGCCGTTTTTCCTTATAAGGGAGATAGAGCTCTTCAACATCCGCTAATTTTTCAGTAACTTCAATAGCCTGCTTGAGCGCCTCTGTCAGTTTACCTTGTTCCTCAATCTTAGCAAGGACGGTTTCCTTTCGTTCAGCCAGAGCCGTTAAGGATTTGTCCCGGTCAATAATGGCCTTGATCGCTACTTCATCTAAATTTCCCGTCATATCTTTTCGATAGCGGGCAATGAAAGGAATGGTTGAGCCTTCTGCGGTCAGACTCAATACGGTATCGATTTGTTTTAAGCTAACACCCAATTCTTGGGCTATTTTTTCATATTTATCCATAGCTTCTATTATAGCATATTTTGCTGCCATCAAGGGGTGAGATCGCCTGTTCTGGTCTCTGTTTCAGGGATTTTTCATAGAATAATTTTGACCCTATGGATCTTTCCTTTTATGCTCCATTTCCCCCTTGCTCTTTCCTTTTTGTTATAATGAAAGAAAATAAAAAGGAGGCCCAACAATGGCTATTAAATTCTCAAAAACAGATGATCTTGATAAAATGTTTGAAAACTTTGCAAGTTTTCCAGATGTAGAAAAAACAGTCGAATTCCCCGAAGAAAAAAAGAAGGCAGAAACTGCTACAACTAAAGAAGCAAAGAAGGTTAAGTAATGACATTCTTTCAACACCTTCCCTCTAGCGTCTTGCAGGCTGGGGCTATTTTTCTCTCGATTATTATCGAGGCCCTACCGTTTGTCCTAATCGGAAGTATCATTTCAGGGATTATTGAGGTCTATATCACCCCCGAGAGGGTCTACCGCTTTCTTCCCAAAAATAAATTTGGGCGGATCTTCTTTGGGACCTTTATCGGCTTTATCTTCCCTTCCTGTGAATGTGGAATTGTTCCCATTATCAATCGCTTTCTAGAAAAGAAAGTCCCAAGTTATACTGCTGTTCCCTTTTTGGTGACAGCACCGGTCATCAATCCCATCGTTCTCTTTGCGACCTACTCAGCCTTTGGAAATTCTATCAAGATAGCCCTCTACCGCGCCCTTGGTTCCCTACTGGTCGCAACAGTTCTAGGGATCTTTCTTGGTTTTATTCAGACAAATTCGATCCAAAAAGAACATCGTAAGGCTGTACATGAACATGATTTTAGGGACTTGAGCAAAGGTCAAAAGCTTTTCCAAGTCTTGGTGCAAGCCATTGATGAATTCTTTGATACGGGACGCTACCTGGTATTTGGTTGCCTCTTTGCCAGCCTCGTCCAAGTCTATGTCCCAACACGGATCCTCACTTCGATCAGTGCGACACCGGTTATTGCTATTCTCCTTCTCATGGTCTTGTCCTTTCTCCTCTCACTTTGTAGCGAGGCGGACGCCTTTGTTGGATCCTCTCTTCTCACGAGTTTTGGAGTAGCGCCTGTTCTTGCCTTTCTGGTGATTGGGCCTATGCTTGATGTCAAAAATCTCCTCATGATGAAAAATTATCTCAAAACCCGTTTTATCTGGCAATTTATCGGGATTGTGAGTGGAGTTGTGCTCCTTTATGCTTGGTTTGTGGGGGTAGTGCTATGATTCGTTTCTTGATATTAGCTGGCTATTTTGAGCTCACTATGTACCTGCAATTATCTGGTAAGCTCAATCAATACATCAACTTACACTATTCTTACTTGGCTTATATTTCCATGTTCTTGTCCTTTGTTTTAGCTCTTGTGCAGCTGATCATCTGGGTCAAGCAGATGAAGATCCACAGTCATCTCTCTAGCTTCTGGGCAAAAGTGGCGAGTATTTTCTTGCTCTGTATTCCTTTATTTGTCGGGCTATTTTTCCCTACAGTGACACTGGATTCCCAAACAGTCTCTGCCAAAGGCTACCACTTCCCGGTTGCTGCTGGTTCTTCCAAGGAAATCCAGCAGGACGAAGGAACAACTACCCAGTATCTCAAACCAGATACTAGTAGCTATTTTACCAAGTCAGCCTATGAGTCAGAAATGAAGCAGGCGGCAAAGAAATATGTTGATAAAAAAGTGATCCAGGTGACCACTGAGAATTACATGGAAGTCATGGAAGTTATTTATGATTATCCTGACCAATTTGCAGGAAAGACGATCGAGCTGACCGGTTTTGTATACAATGACCCCAATAACAAGGACAGCCAATTCCTCTTTCGCTTTGGGATCATCCACTGTATCGCAGATTCCGGAGTCTACGGTCTCTTAACGACAGGTGCTCCGCAGCATTTCGAAAACAATACTTGGATCCATGCGAAAGGAACCTTGTCCATTGAATACCACAAGCAGCTCAAACAAAGCTTGCCTGTCCTCCACATTAGCGATTGCCAGACCATTACAAAACCAGCCAATCCTTATGTCTACCGCGTATTCTGATGGATTCACCAAGTTTCTTCGGTGGTCGATCCAAACATTTTATAACAGCTCAAGCTAGAATCCACATTGGTTCTAGCTTTTTCTATGCTTTCTTCTCAAATCACCTAATCCAAGCGGAAAATATTCGGAACAACGATTCAATCAAAGAAATCTTGTAGATTTTATGGTAAAATATGGTTAATAAGATAGGAAATAGGTACTTAAATGTCTTCAAAAGTTATTGTAACCATTTTCGGGGCCAGTGGAGATTTAGCTAAACGCAAACTCTACCCATCCCTTTTTAGACTCTATAAATCAGGAAATCTATCTGAAAACTTTGCGGTTATCGGAACAGCCCGCAGACCATGGAGCAAGGAATACTTTGAATCAGTCGTGGTAGAATCCATCACAGATCTGGCAGATAGCCCTCAACAAGCTCAAGAATTCGCTAGTCATTTCTACTACCAAAGCCATGATGTCAATGATACCGAACATTACATCGCCCTGCGCGAATTGCAAAATAGCTTGGATGAAAAATACCAAACGGAACACAACAAGGTCTTCTTCTTGTCCATGGCTCCTCAATTTTTTGGAACCATTGCCAAACACCTCAAATCAGAAGGCATTGTGGATGGGCAAGGCTTTGAGCGCTTGATCGTTGAAAAACCTTTCGGTACAGACCTAGAAACGGCAAGTCAGCTCAACAAGGAATTGGAAGAAACCTTTGATGAAGAGCAAATCTTCCGGATCGACCATTACCTTGGCAAAGAAATGATCCAAAATATCTTTGCCATTCGTTTCGGAAATCTTATTTTTGATAACCTTTGGAACCGAGATTTTATTGACAATATCCAAATTACCTTTGCTGAACGCTTGGGAGTTGAAGAACGCGGTGGCTACTATGATCATTCGGGGGCCCTTCGAGATATGGTGCAAAACCATACCCTTCAGCTTTTGTCATTGCTTGCCATGGATAAACCAGCTACCTTTACCAAGGATGCGATTCGGGCAGAAAAAGTTAAAGTTTTTGAGCAATTGTACAATCCAACAGATGAGGAATTAAAGAAATTCTTTATCCGTGGTCAATACCGTTCAGGTACGATCGAAGGGAAAAAAGACATCTCTTATCGCAGCGAGCCCAATGTCGGCCCTGAATCTACTACGGAAACCTATGCTTCTGGGGCATTCTTTGTTGATAGCGATCGCTTCCGTGGAGTTCCTTTCTTCTTCCGTACTGGAAAACGCTTGACGCAAAAAGGAACCATGGTCAATGTGGTCTTCAAGCAAACCGACTCCATCTTTGGACATAGCTTGCAACCTAATGTATTGACCATTTATATCCAACCAAATGAAGGTTTCTCATTGAGCATCAACGGAAAAGAGGTCGGAGAAAAATTCAGCATCGCACCGATTTCCTTTGATTACGAAACAGATGCGACTGCAACTGGAGCTTCCCCAGAGCCTTATGAAAAATTAATTTTTGACGTTTTGAACAATGACTCAACCAATTACAGCCACTGGCACGAAGTTCGTGCTTCATGGCAATTGATTGACCGAATCGAAAAACTATGGGCCGAAAATGGAGCACCACTCTATGAATACAAGTCTGGATCCATGGGACCAACTGCATCCGATGATCTCCTTGCAGAATACGGAGCCGAATGGGTTTGGAAACCTGAACCTAAGAATTAAGGAAAGCCACCTTCGGGTGGTTTTTTTGATAGCGCAAGGAAACAAAAAGACAAATTGTTCTTCCAACAATTTGTCTTTTTCTATTCGACTCTTAAATCAAGCCTTCCAAGAGGCCTCTCATGAAGTTTTCTGAGTGGAATGGTCCGATGTCATCAATCTTTTCTCCGAAACCAATCAACTTCACTGGAATGTCCAACTCTTCACGGATCGCAAGGACGACCCCACCTCGAGCCGTTCCATCGATCTTGGTCAATACAATTCCTGTCACAGGTGTAATTTTTGAAAATTCTTTAGCTTGCACCAAGGCATTTTGACCGGTTGATGCATCGAGGGCTAGCAAGGTTTCATGCGGAGCATCAGGTACCACACGCTTGATAATGCGACCGATTTTTTCCAGCTCGGCCATGAGGTTGTCCTTGTTTTGCAGACGACCAGCTGTATCAATCATCAGAACATCAATGTTTTCAGCGATCGCGCGTTCCATTCCATCAAAGACGACGCTAGCAGGATCTGATTTTTCAGGACCTGTTACAACTGGAACGTCTACACGGCGTCCCCATTCTGCCAGTTGAGCCACTGCTCCTGCACGGAAAGTATCTGCTGCAACCAACATGACTTTCTTGCCCTCTTGTTTGTAGCGGTGGGCTAACTTCCCGATAGATGTGGTTTTACCAACTCCATTGACCCCAACAAAGAGCATGACCGTGAGACCATCTTGAAAACGAATGGCTTCATTAAATTGGCCATCCTTTTCATACAAGTCCACCAATTTTTCGATGATCACGCGCTTGAGAGCATCTGGTTTTTTGGCATTTTCCAAACGGGCTTCATAACGCAACTCTTCGGTTAAATTAGAGGCCACTTGAACCCCAACGTCACTCATGATCAAGAGTTCTTCCAATTCTTCAAAGAATTCTTCATCGACTGAACGGAAATTGGCAAAGAAGGCATTGAGGCGTGCTCCAAATCCAGTCCGTGTCTTTTTCAAGCTACGATCGTATTTTTCCTGAATGGTTTCTTGCTCTGGCTCAACCTCATCTGGAATTGGCGCCTCTGCCTCTTCAACAGTTCTTTCCTCAACGGTTGATGCAGCTTCTCCTTCAGGAAGTCTAGACTCGGCTTCTGCCACTTCTGAAGTTTCCTCCACTTGAGCGATCGCTTCTGATACTTCAGGTTCTGAAACCTCATCCTGAGCTTCTACTAGTTCTGGAGACTCCTCTTCTGTCGTGCTCTCTTCTACTGGCTCAGCGTCAGGTGATGGAGAGGCAATCGGTGACTCTTCTTCCAGGTCTATAACATCAATCTCATCTGCTTCTCCAACGGTTTCAGTTTCTTCCGCTTCAATTTTCACTTCTTCAAGAGGCTCAGTCTCCGTTTCATCAGCTAGTGGTGAAACTTCTTGAGGATTTGCTTCTGTTTGAGCAGGTTCAACGGCAACTGGAGACTCCTCTACTGGTGCTTGGTCTTCAGGAGTCTCTGATGTCACTTTTTCTTCAACAAGAGGTTCCTCTGCCGGCTCTTCTTGAGCGACGGTTGAAACAGGTTGATGAGTGGCTGCAATTCGCGCTTTGAGCTCTTGGTAGTAAGCCTCCATATCAGCGATTTTTTGCTCTTCCTTGCCATTTAAGGTAGCCGCCGGCTCCTCTTTGACAGTTTCTTCAACCTCCGTACTTTCCGTTACTTCTTCTGAAGACGGAAGCACTTTTTCAGTTTCTTCTTTTTTTCCAAATAAACGATCAAATAATCCCATTTATTCACTCTCCTTTAGCACATAATTTTCAATTGCCCATGCGACGGCATCTTGGTCATTGGTCACAGGGGCCACAAGCGCTGCAACTTCCTTCACTGCTGGAATCGCATTGCCCATGGCAACCCCCAGTCCAGCCCATTGTATCATAGACAGGTCATTGGCTTCATCTCCACAGGCCATGACTTGATCTGCCTTAAGACCCAAAATAGCTACCAGTGCCTCTAAACCTGTCGCCTTGTGAACATATTTAGGGCACCATTCCAGCAACATTTCCCGAGATTTAAAAATTTCATAGTCTTGAAATAAGTCCGGCCTAATCTGCTTGATCGCTGCATCTAAAAAGTCTTGATCAACGGCTGTCACACACTTGTTGTAGGAAATCGTGGATGGCAGGTCTTTAAAATCTGTCTCAATAAAGTTCAGGTAGGGATTGTAAAGGGAATAGAGAGACTTTCGATCTGCATGAATCTCATAAACCCTTCCCTCACTGATAGCATCCAGCGGAAGGCCTAGACGAGCTGTTTCAGCATGAATGGTTGCGACATCTTCTGGCGCCAAGACAACTTTTGAGAGGATTTCTCCATTATTTCGCTGCACTAGACCACCGTTGAAGGTAATCGTATACTCTTCTTTGAGGCCTGCTGTTCCCAATTCTTCCAAAAGAAAATCCATGGCTTTCAAGGGGCGACCAGTGGTTAGAACCACCTTGACACCTTGGGCCTGTGCAGCAGCGAGGGCTGCTCTATTGCGAGGGGAGATCTTTTTTTCTGAATTGAGAAGGGTCCCATCTAAATCCAGCGCAATCAAGGAAATCTGACTCATACAATTTCCTCCATGTAGCGTAGGACAGAACCCGTCGCATGGTGGCCGATGACTGTTTCAGCAATCGCTAAGATTTCAGGACGTGCATTTTCTGGCGCTACAGGATGGCCCACGACTTGCATCATATGGAGGTCATTTAGGTTATCTCCAAAAGCCATCACCTGATCCATCGAGATCCCTAGTTTATCCGCTAAGGCAGTAATGGCCACTCCCTTATCGACATAATCGAGGACAATGTCAATCGATTCAAAACCTGTCGTCATCGCTTTGACACCGGGGATATTCTCAGTGACCCATTGCTCACCTTCAAGAACAAGAGCTGCATCAAAGTTGGTGGTCAATTTGAAAATTTCATCCTGAATATCCGCTAGACTTTTCACTTTTTGAATGTTTTCATTGTAGTGCTGACTCAAGGCCAGATAGTCGGGATCTACTGTTTCTAAGACATAGCTTCCTTTTTTTCCCGTCAAAAGCAGTTTATTGGGGTCTGCATAAGGTGAGGATTTCAAAGCTTCAAAAACACCCAAATAAAAGTCTTTGGACATAGTCGCTTCGTAGAGATCTTCTCCATGAAATTCTACCACACTACCATTTTCAGCAATGAAAATCATCTGGTCCTCAAATCCTTTAAAGAGGGATTTGAGAGAAAGAAGGGCACGGCCACTCGCAGCAGCAAAATAAATGCCTTTTTCTTTGCAGCTTGCTAATACCTTGCGTAAAAGGTCTTGATCATACTGATGTTGGTCATTTAGAAAGGTTCCATCCATATCCGTAGCGATCAATTTAATATCATTATTCTTCATTTTCTAAGTCTTTCAATTTTACTGAGACGATTTTAGAAACCCCAGATTCTTGCATGGTCACACCATAGATGGAATCTGCAGCTGACATGGTTCCCTTCCGGTGCGTTACGACAATAAATTGGCTTTCCTTATCAAAGCGGTTCAGATAATCCCCAAAGCGCTTGACATTGGCCTCATCTAGGGCAGCCTCTACCTCATCTAAAATGACAAATGGAATAGTCTTGACACGAATAATCGAGAACAAGAGAGCCAAGGCAGATAAGGCCTTTTCTCCACCACTCATGAGGTTTAAGGATTGGATCTTTTTACCAGGTGGCTGCACAGAAATCTCAACACCAGCTGTCAGAAGATCTGGCTCTGTCAGAATCAAATCAGCAGAACCCCCACCAAACATTTGACGGAAAGTAACTTTAAAGGATTCACGAATGGCTTCAAAAGTTGATTTAAAACGTTCCTTGACTTCGTCATTCATGTCGTTGATGGTAGACAGAAGCATGTTTTTCGCAGCCAAGACATCCTCACGCTGGCTCGAAAGGAAATCAAAGCGCCCCTTCACCTCGTCGTACTGCTCGATCGCATCCACATTGACTGGACCAAGTGCCTTAATATCTTTTTCTATGCTCTTGAGCTGGTTTTCAGCTGCTGCAAGATTTTCAACAGGTTTGGCCTGTTCTTTGGCTTGGTCAAAGCTTTGCATGAATTCATCGGTAATTTGCGTTAAGAGCTTGTTCAAACGATCCGCATGCTTTTCACGTGTCGCTTCAGCCTTGGCTTGTTGACGAATCCACTCTTCGTTTTTCTTGCGCGCTTGTTCCATCTGTTCTGCCACATCTTCGGCCTGGCCTTCCAAATCATCTAGTTCAAAGCGTTTCCGAATGACCCCTTGTTCCAGTTCCGTTTTCTTGGCTTGGGCCTGTGTCAATTGGTTGGCTAGCTGCTCTACATCCACTGTCTGAACTTTGGCCTCGCCTTGTTCAATCAGCAATTGCAACTGATGCTCTTCTACTTCCAACTGAGAGATCGTTTCTTCCAAGCGACGAGCATCTGTTTGTTCGTAGCTTTGTTGGCTCTTATATTCCGTCTGTTGGAGTCGCAATTCTGCCAATTGCTCTTGCAGGTTTTGCACCTTTTGTTGTAGGACATCTTTATCCGACTTCATGGTTTCAATGTCGCGATTCAAGTTTTCTTTTTGAAGCTCAATGGCTGCCAATTGCTCAGTAAGGGACTCCTGCTCTTCTTGTAGAGATTGGGTCGCATCTGTTGCCAATTCTGACTTCAAAGCCTCTAAGAGTTCCTGAATTTCTTTCAGTTGCTCTTGGCTTTGTTGGTAGGCCAATTGGGCCCGCTGTTGCTCCAGACGCGCTTGCTCACCCTGGCTTTGAATAGAGGCCAAGTATTCTTGCGCCTGCTTGAGCAGATTGTCCTTGGTCTCTACCTCCTGCTCTGCTTCTCTTAAACGAGCATCCAGAGCTTGCATTTCCTGTTTTAAACTATCTAATTCTGGTTTGACAAAGACTGTATTTTGGGAACGATTGGCACCACCAGCGTAAGATCCACCCGTCCGCAATTCGGTCCCATCCAGGGTCACCATCCGAACTTGATAGTTGACTGTACGAGCCGCCTCACGCGCATGCTCCGTCGTGTCAAAGATGGCCGTTACTCCAAGCAAGTTTTGGAAAATCTGTTCAAAACGATGCTCATAGGTCATCAAGTCACTCGCAATTCCTAAAAATCCTGCACTGGTTTGAATCAACTCCAGATTACGAGAAGAGAGTTGACGGGCTTTGATCGTCGTGAGCGGTAAGAAAGTAGCCCGTCCTAAGCGATTGCGTTTCAAGTAGTCAATCGCTCGTGTTGCGGCCTTTTCATCCTCGACAATGATCTGTTGGCTACTAGCTCCCAGAGCAATTTCAAGCGCCGTCTGGTAGTCTTTTGAAAAACTCAAATTCTCACTAACAGCCCCACAGATGCCTCCTAGACGGTCCGCTTCTTGCAAGACACTCTTGACACCTGCATAGAAGTTACTATGGTTCTTCTGGATGGCTTCCAAACTATTGATCCGCGCCCGTTTGTTTTTGCTCTCATCCATCAAGTCAAACATGGCCTTTTGAGCCTCTTGGTAGGCGGCTTTGGCCTGCTCCACTTTTACCAATTGATCTTGGTATTCTGCTAATAGACCTTTGACCGTCGCTTGTGCCTGATCCAACTCCTCCAATTGTCGAACTTCTTTTTCCTTAGCAGCTTCAAAATTGGATTGCGCCTTGGTCAAGTCCTCTTGACGATGGCTAGATTCTTGCAGTAGTGCTTGGATCCGGCTCTCAATCGCTGTCCGCTCATTCGATTTTTCAGCCTCTGTCTGCAAGAGCGCGACATACTGCTCACGTAGATGCTCAATGACTTGTTCCGGATCTTCTTCATAGTTGGCTAATTCTTTTTCCAACTCGTCTTGTTGCTGACGGTTCTCTATCAGTCTTTGTTGAAGAGTTGCTAGCGTCTCTTGTTTTTGAGCCAGCTCTTTTTTCGCTTCTTCCAGACGGGCCAAAACAGCATCTAGTCGCTCTAGATTTTCCTTGCGACTATGGGCTGCCTGGCTTGATTGCAGCTTAGCGACTTCGATTTGCTTTTCCAAATCACTGATCAGACGAGTAACCTCAAGCAAACTGGCCTGATCTTCAGCCAAGCTCGCATCCAACTGATGGCGGGCTTTCTTGATGCGGAGGTTATCTTCTTCTAAGACCTGACGACGTTGGTAATAAGAGGCCAACTGTTCTTGAATGGCTTTTTCCTCTTGATCAGCCTTTTCATAAAGGTCCTTTGTCAGATCGACTTGAGCGACTAAAACGTCCAGTAAGAGAACCTGGCGTTCTTGGTCTAATTCCAAGAAACGACGAGCAACCGTTGCTTGCTTTTCAAGAGGCTGGATTTGTCCTTCTAATTCATAGAGGATGTCCTCTAGACGGTCCAAATTCTCCTGGGTTTGATTCAGCTTGGTCTCCGTTTCCTTGCGCCGCGTCTTAAATTTCAAGACACCAGCAGCTTCCTCAAAGATAGCCCGGCGTTCTTCCGGTTTGGAGTTAAAGATTTCCTCTACACGACCTTGGGAGATAATCGAGAAAGAATCCCGTCCCAACCCAGTATCCATGAACAAATCATGCACATCTCTGAGACGTACTTTCTTACCATCGATCTTGTACTCGCTGTCTCCCGAGCGATAAATATGGCGTTCGACCCGAATTTCTTTCCCCGCTTGTTGGATAAAACCATCCTGGTTATCTAAGACAACCGTGACACAAGCATAATTCAGCGGTTTACGCGATTCTGTCCCTGCAAAGATAACATCGGGCATCTTGCCCCCACGTAGACTCTTGACACTGGATTCACCCAAGGCCCAACGCAAGCTCTCTGTGATATTTGATTTTCCAGATCCATTAGGCCCTACAACGGCAGTAACCCCTTTGTCAAATACGACCTTGGTCTTATCCGCAAAGGATTTGAAGCCTTGGATTTCAATCTCTTTTAGATACATGAGCCATCATTCCTCGTTTCAACTGCATTGCGGGCTGCTTCCTGTTCCGCTAATTTCTTGGAGCGACCATGACCGTGTCCTAGGGTTTTGCCGTTCACGAACACTTCCACTTCAAACTCCTTTGCATGAGCGGGACCAGACTCATTTACCACTTGGTACTGAATTTCCACATCCCCGTGAACCTGCAACAGTTCTTGCAAACGGGTCTTGTAGTCAATAACTTGGGAAAATTGACCCGTTTCAACCTTAGGAATCATGACCTGATAGACAAAGCGCTTGACAGCTTCCACTCCTTGATCTAAGAGCAAGGCACCTAAAAAGGCTTCAAACAAATCGCCAAGAATCGTATCGCGGTCCCGACCGCCTGATTTTTCTTCGCCTTTGCCTAGTTTGATATAACGGTCAAATTGGCAATCCCGAGAAAAACCAGCCAGACTTTCTTCACGGACAATCATGGAACGGAATTTAGACAAATCTCCCTCAGGTCTGTTTGGGTGTTCCTTATACAAATATTCGGAAATAACTAATTGAAGAACAGCGTCTCCTAAAAATTCCAAACGTTCGTTATGTGAAATTTTTAAGAGGCGGTGCTCATTGGCATAAGACGTGTGTGTAAAAGCTGTATCTAATAAACTGCTATCTGAAAAAACGATCTGAAACCGTTCCGATAACAGGGCTTGTAATTTCTCCATAGGAAGCCTACTTTCTAATAAATTCATACCTTTAAGTATACCAAAAATTTATAATGAATGCTATTAGATATCAGTTAGGTTCGGTTAGATATCGATCAAATTAATTGAATACCGTGTTTGTAAAATTACTTCATGAATAATATTCATCTTCAATTTCCGTATTTCTAAATCTTATTAAACTAACATCCATTTCCTTCGGTCGGTTATATTTCTTCCCTCCTTGTTATTTCATTCCCTATTGTTATTTGTTATAATTAAAACATAAACGTTTGGGATTGAAATATTAAGGAGTATTACTATGAAAATAGGAGTTAGAAAACCTAGTCTTTCAAAAAGTCTAAAAGCTAGAACCACTTCCAAATTAAAAAGGCAGGTTAAACGATCTGTTCTACCAACTTATGGTCAAAAAGGAACCGATATTATTAAAAATCCTAAGCGTGCTATCTACAACAAAATTTACAATCAAACTACTGTCGATGCTTTAGGAAGCATAAAAAAAGGAAAATCACAGAAACAAAATCAAGCGATTAACACATTGGTTGATAAAAAAATCCACCCTGCATCTTCGTGGTACTTTCCAGTGGGGTTGCTTGCGTTTTGTACCTTGTTGTATTTCGTCATAAACCCAACAATTGGATTTATTCTTTTGTGTTTGACTATTATTTTATATATTGTAAACATCAAAAATAATCCTTTTAAAACAAAAAAAGATATCCAAGAAGCCTTGGACGAAATTCAGAAATCTGAAGAATGAACCTCGAAATAGAGAGGTTATGAACAATGTTAGTTGGATCCTTGAACATGAATAAGTGATGTTGTTAATGAAAGGATAATAAATGGGTTTTATAAAGAAGATGTTTGATCATTTCAAACAAACTGCTACTGCTACTGAAACTAATAAGATAACACGTGAAGATGATACGCTACAAATTGGTGATATAGTTCTTTTGTATTGGATTGATACAAACAATGGGGATTTTTTCCCATCATATTTTGAACAGGAATATAAAATCAACCCTCAACTTCATAGAAATAAATTAATCCGACTAGGATTGCTGACATTTCAAAAATCAGAAAAAAGTTTATCTAAGCTTAAAGTTGCAGAGTTAAAAGAGATTTTAAAAGCTAAGTCTTTGCCAGTTAGTGGTAAAAAATATGACCTCATACAAAGAATTATGAATAATTTTGATCTGCTAGAAGATAGTATCCCATCATCGATTTGTACCACGAATACAGGGCAACAGATTTTAATTAATTACGAAGATCTTATTAGAGCACACAAAGATCCATATATATCGGCAATTGAATATATGGAATACTCTGAAAATGACCCTTACCTTTCATATGACATTATTAAAATTAAAATTTTGAACGACCGGATCAATAACAATATCAACTCTAAATTATTTGGTCTTGTTAGAAATGACTGCCATGCCTTTGGTTGCTTCTTTCTAGATAAGAAAGATTATAAGTTAGCATTGAAATATTTTATCGAAACAATGTTATTTGATTGTTCTGGTCTTAGTAATAGTTATGAGTATATAAAAGGTCCTATCTATAGCCCACCTATGACTAATAGTTATGTTGTTACAACTATCCGCAATATCGCAGAAGAGTGCGACTTAGATGATTATAATTCCGCATTTGAACTTGCAAAAAAAGAAATAGAAAGCTTGAAGAAAAAAATGTTTCTTACAGAAGGAGACTTTAGTTTTATTAAGAGTAACCTTCTGACAGAAGATCTTTTCGTAATAGAAGAATATCTTAAAAAATACAGTGAATTCGCCCTTTAATTCTTAATAGACAGCTGGCATTCATCAATAAACATTGATTTCGGCGGTCCTTAAAATGTAAATAGGAATTAAAAGAGGAGGTTCATTGTGCTCATTTTTGGTGATTATGTATTTGTAAAATTGACAGTAGAGCTTCCAATTAAAACAGTTGGAGTGTTTGACTACGAGGGAGAGGCCTATATCAAACAACTTATTATCGAGAAAGACATGGCATATTTAAGAAGTTTTAACAAGAAATACAAAGATATACCGATTGATTCAAACAGTGATTTTAGGATCATTGGTAAAGTTGTAGATGTGTACAGGGAAGAAAAATAAAAAAACCATTGTAAATTAAATGATGGTGGTTGACGAATATAATGATTTGATTAGCTAGAAAGGAAACATTTATTATGGGAAGTGATAGAACCAACCAAGAAATAGCAATCTATACTGCAACTGTAATCCAAGAACTAGAGGATTATCTCCAACATCTTCAGCAAATTGGAGATCAAGAAAATAAGCGATCTGAAAAAATAGCCCAATGGGTCGAAAACTGGACTAAGTATTTAAATACAGAAAAGAAATTTAACTCTAGGAGTATTAAGGCTTTAAAAAGGGGGAGTATTGTTTATGCCGACTTTGGATTTAACGTTGGAATGGAATATGGCGGACTTCATTATGCAATAGTTCTAAATAAAAAAGATTCCCGTTTAAATCATCTTCTTCAAGTTTTACCTCTGACATCTGTAAAAGAAACTACAGACATGGATAATCTAAAATATTTTCAATTGCCAATTGGTGACGAAGTATTTCAATTATTAAGAAGTAAGGCAATACTAAATACCAATGAGTTAACTGCATTATATGACCGCTATTCCCAAAAAAAGAAAGAATTAAATGAAAGGGCAAAGGTAATAGATTCATTGGTTCGTGACAATAAAAAGGCGATTGAAAATATTGAAAATTCAACACAAAATGATATAGATCCTTCTTTTGCAAATCAGTTACGCACCATTGAGAATAATTTAGACTTCGCAAATATTGAGGCGGGCAAAATTAAACAAGAATTAGACGAGAACAATAAGTTACTTACAGAAATTGTTGAGAAACTAGAGTATGCTCAGAAAACTGTTATAAAAACACAGAATATGAATAAAGATAGCATAGTTCTATTAAATCAGGTAACGACAATTAGTAAAATGAGGCTCTACGATCCCAAAAATAATAGTTCAATTTTGAATGGTATTGTACTTTCCGATGATACTATGGACAAAATAGATGAAGCGTTAAAGAAGATTTTCTAAAATCCGACTATTTTTCTTGACTTTTACTTCATTTAGGGTTAGAATTATATCATAAGGTCGCTTGACGACAAAATATATGATACTGTCCCGAGAGGACAATTCTAGCCTTACTCTTACGAGTAGGGCTTTTAATTTTTTTTAAACCTCCACACCGCCGACAAAAACAAGTTGAAATATAAAACAAAAAAACGCCCCGAAAGATGGGACGTTAGATAGGAAAGATATACATAGTATAGCATATCAACGGTACTTTGTCATGATTAAAAAATACCAAACTAAAGACGGGGAAACTCGTTATATGCTCCAAGCATATTTAGGAGTAGACCCCTTTACTGGAAAGCAAAAGCGCACCACACGTAGGGGTTTTAAAACGCAAAAGGAAGCCAAGAAAGCAGAACGGGAGCTGCTGCTATCAATTGAGGAGAATGGATTTACAGACCACTCCAGCAAACCGACATTTAAGGAAGTAGCTGACCTATGGTTGGAAAGCTATGAAACGACTGTGAAGCCTACGACCTACCAGAACACGAAAAATTATCTCAATGCTATCATAGAGAATCATTTTAAAGATATCAGAATAGAGAGCGTGTCTGTGGCCATGATGCAGAAGATAGTTATAGAATTAAGTAAGAAGTACGTGACTTATTTAAACTATCTGTCAATTATCAATAGAGTGTTTAAGTATGCTGTACATCTCGATATTATCCAAACTAATCCAGTCGATAGGATCATACGGCCAAAGCAGCAGAAACCACGGAAAGAAAAGATAGCACTCACAAAAGAGGAATTAAATAAATTTCTTACGCTTGCTAAAAAAGATGCCAGACCAGTTTTATATACTGCATGGCATACGCTAGCCTATACTGGATTAAGACGAGGGGAGTTGTTAGGGCTTGAATGGTCTGATATTGATTTCAAAAACAAGACGGTATCAGTCAGCAAGACACTGGTCACAATTAATGGCAAGTTATCCACCCAAACTCCTAAAACCAAGCGTAGTACACGGACGATCTCGCTGGATGAAAACACGGTACAGGCATTAAAAGAGTGGAAGCTAGAGCAAAAGAAACTGTTTTTTAAATATGGTGTTAAGTCAAGAAACATCGTCATCACCAACACCAAGGGCGGTTACTTCGACTTTGCCCATTTTAGGGACGAATTGCGGTATTTCCTTGGAAAACACAAGCTGAAACAATTCAGTGTGCATGGTCTACGGCACACACACGCTAGTCTACTGTTCGAGGCTGGCATAGAGCCTAAAACGATATCAGACAGATTAGGTCACTCAAACATTCAAATGACATTAGATATGTACACACACTTAAATGATAAACAGCGGTCAGATGTTGCAGATCGCTTATTAAAATTCCTTGAAGCGTAGTCAAAAACGTAGTCAGCACACGAAAACCCTTGGTACACAAGGGTTTTTACTTTTATACCAAAAAAGAAGCACGAACGCACTTCTTTTCCTAGTTCTAGGGCCTGATTTCTCCATTTTTAATTAGGATCTTCGTCTGTTGGTTTTTCAGGCTTATTGGGGATCACTTTTAAGAGATAAAAGGTGATAAAAATCGTCAAAGCTCCTAAAGCAAGCTTCACCCAAATAATCGGTGCTAGATAGATGGAAATGCCCATCAGAATGTAGATCTGAAGAAGGATCCATTTTTTCCGTTCTTTTGCAATCGATTTGGTCTCTCGGTAATCCGCCACATAGGTCTGATAAAGCTTGGTCTGGTAAAGCCAAGTTTCAAAGCGTTTGGAACTTTTAGCAAAGCAAGCCATCGACAGCAATAAAAAGGGGGTTGTCGGTAAAATTGGCAAAGGAATCCCAATAATTCCTAGTCCCAATGATATAAAACCAATCGTAAGATAAACAAGGCGCATTTTTTTCTCCTTTGTATGTTTCTTGTTTCATAATCACTCTACAGCGTTCACATCTGACATTTGAAGTGTCATCTTAGAGGGGTCTGACATTCCATCCACAATACTCTGTTGTTCCTCATTTAATGGCAATAAGATTAGAGTTGCTGTATGAGAGGGTAATTCACCACTATCTTTGATGAAATAGCTAACCTTTTGATTCTCAAAAATAGTCTTGCTATCATAAGACCAAGAAATCGAAAAATTCAAATCTTTCTTGATATCCACATCTGTCTTATTGACCAACATGAGTGCCGCCCTGCCATCTGAAACAGCCCCAGTAAAATAGATCGCCATATGACCTTCACTTCCGAGTTCAGGATGTTCTTTAACTAATTTCTTCCCTAACTCAATAAGATCGGACGTCTTTCCTTCATATTGAGGGGCCACCACAAATTTCAATTCTTTTTCTTTTTTAGAAGACTCTGATACTTTTGTTTCCTTCGCCGTTTGAGTGGAGGTTGACTCTTTCGTATCTTGCTTAGACTGACTACAAGCTGTTAAAGCAACTATACTTGCCAGTAATAACATCATCTTTTTCATTTCTATTTTTCCTTTCCTATAATTAATAGTTATCCCACTGCCATTCAGATTACTGCCTTATTGTTCTATTTGAATTTTTTATATGCACTTCTAGATTATTTTATTTTAGCTTTGAAAGTTGACTCAGCTGAGAAATAGATTGTATTTCCAGACAATAAAAAATTGAGTGCAAAAACAAATAAACCTAAATGAACTACAAAGTTCGGAGCAAAATTAGTTATTACCGCATAACAAACCACACCAACAATGATAAGAGAAATCGTTGGCATTAGAAGCGATAAAAAAATAAATTTTAATGTTGTTGGGACACAATATACTTTGATAAGATGATCATTATTCTCTAGCATGGACACAATTTTTCTTCTGCTCATCCACACGCGAATTCCCATCACAATACCAAAAACGAATAACGTCAATCCAATATTGAGTAAATGAGAGTTGAAGTACAGATAATCTTCAATCGGAAACGCTCTCGATAAAAGCAATGCCACAAACGCAGCTCCAGAAGCTGTAATTCCTTTGTTATGTGTTAAACCATTCCTTTGCTTGTCGTTTCTAGATGTTGTTAATGTGTTAAATTCATCCTCAGTTAACCGAATAGCCCAATGGGATGTAAAATACAAAAACCACGGAAAAAAGTATGAGATTATAAAAGGACGATCCACGTCTACTAAATAATGCTCATTATCTACATTTAGAATGCGATAGCGAAAATTTTTTTTTGCTAAATGTTCTATGTTTGCTTTTTTAAGCATAAACAACCTTTCTATTCATATCAATTCATCAAGGAGATTTTTAAATGATGAACCACCCAAAATTTCTTGCCCCCTATTATCACTCATTAAATCTCTGAGTAAAGATGCAATGTTTTCAGTTTATTGCAGTATTACATATTTTGATGGAATTATTGTCCGGATGATTCCGTTTGACGCTTCAATAGTTTAAGAATCTTTCTTGTCTTAATTTCCTGATGAAAATGCATCACACAAGCAAAAGCAAGAAGGTAGATCATCAGACACAAAAAATCAGTTTCTCTGATAAAAGTAACCAAGAAAAAAATCCCTAAAAAAGCAAAAAGAATCTTCATAATAAAAATTGCAAGCACCTTTGCTCTAAGTGTTTTGCGCTCTTTTTCCTTCAAAACAACTGTTTTCCAATCAGTTCTCGGATCTTTTTTTCTCGCCTTCGCTATCATCAACATTCCGAAAACTATTAGAGTTCCAATCATTGCAATACTGATATTAATCGTATACGGTAAGGTCCCAAAGGCTGAATTTAAGGCACTTGCAATTCCTTTTAAAAGAAAGACTGTAAGTGGAGCAGCAACCATTATCCAATTGGAAGTATTTTTTTGATCTTGATATTGAAATACTTCGTTTTCTTCATCAAAATAAATCCATTTCAAATCCAAATAACCGATATATGTTTTCACAATTAACATTTCTCCGTCAATTTATTAATGAGATAAAGTACTCTTATCATACACGAATTTAAGGTAAAGAGCAAATCCATCACTAGATGAAGGGATTTTCAACAGCTATCAAAAAACCACCCGCAGGTGGTTCTCTATCTTATATCTTCGTCAAAGGAGTCGCGGTATCTGGCGAGGTATCCAGCACCTCAAAATCATGACCGACTGCTAGATCTGCTCGAGCCAGTTGGTTCTCCATGGTCATATGGGCCAATTCTTTGATATTATTCTCTTTTGACAAATGCCCCAGATAAATCTTCTTGGTACGATTTCCCAAGGTCCGGATCATGGCATCTGCCCCATCTTCATTAGAAAGGTGGCCTAGGTCAGACAAGATCCGTTGCTTCAAACGCCAAGCATACGAACCTGCTCGAAGAATCTCCACATCATGGTTGGACTCAATCAGATAGCCATCCGCATCCGCGACGATTCCTGCTAAGCGATCACTCACATAGCCCGTATCCGTCAGCATGACAAAGCTCTTCCCATCCTTCATCAAGCGATAAAATTGAGGGGCTGCAGCATCGTGACTAACGCCAAAGCTCTCAATATCAATATCTCCGAAAGTCTTGGTCTTGCCCATTTCAAAGATATGCTTTTGAGCATCATCGACCTTTCCTAGATACTTGGTGCCTTCCATAGCCTTCCAAGTGGCTTCATTAGCATATAGATCCATCCCATATTTCCGCGCTAAAACACCCACACCATGGATATGGTCTGAGTGTTCGTGCGTAATCAGAATGGCATCTAAATCTTCTGGTTTGCGATCAATTTCAGCCAATAGTCCCGTAATCTTTTTCCCTGATAGACCTGCATCAATGAGCAGTTTTTTCTTTGGTGTCTCAAGGTAGAAAGAATTTCCACTAGAACCTGAAGCTAAAATACTGTACTTAAATCCCTCTTCTGTCATTGACTCCTTATTCTTCCTCTTCTGTATCCCAGTCGTCTTTAATTGCATCTTTGTCGTACGGCAAGACAATGGTAAAGGTAGATCCCTTACCATATTCACTCTTGGCCCAAATAAAGCCTTTGTGTTGCTTAATGATCTCCTTAGCAATGGCTAAGCCCAGACCCGTCCCGCCTTGGGCCCGGCTACGCGCCTTATCCACTCGGTAAAAACGATCAAAAATTCGTGGCAAGTCTTTCTTGGGAATTCCCAAGCCCTCATCTGAGATAGAGATAATCAACTGGGCATCTGTTGTTTTCATCCCTACCTTGATTTTCCCACCATCGGGTGAGTATTTGATGGCATTGTTCAAGATATTGTCGATTACCTGGGTCATTTTATCCGTATCAATTTCAACCCAAATCGGGGTGATTGGATATTCACGAATCAGTTCATACTTCTTGGTATCTTCTTGCGATTGACTCTTGATCTTATCAAACCGGTTTAAAATAAAGGTAATAAAGGCTGTAAAGTTGGTCAACTCGATGTCCAACTGACTAGTTTCATTATCGATTCGTGACAAGCTCAAAAGATCTGTGACCATACGCATCATGCGGTTGGTTTCATTCAGTGAAACCTTGACAAAATCTGGTGCCACCGGCTCTGACAAAGCGCCATCATCTAGGGCTTCCAGATAGGATTTCACACTGGTCAAAGGTGTTCGCAGTTCATGACTTACATTGGAGACAAAGAGGCGACGTTCCCGTTCTTCCTTGTCCTGCTCTGTCGTATCGTGCAAGACAGCTACCAGACCAGAGATAAAACCTGACTCGCGACGAATCAAGGCAAAGCGCACACGAAGGCTTAAGTATTCTCCATTTTCATCCTGGGAATCGATGGTTAACTCTGGTACTTCAGTAATCAAGCTTCGCAGGTCATAGTCGTCTCCAAGCGAAAGCAAATCTAAAATACTGGTATTGAGCACCTCATCTGGATTGACATTCAATTGCTTGGCTGCCATTTCATTGACCATGATGATCTGACCCCGTCTGTTGGTCGCAAGCACTCCATCTGTCATATAGGCTAGAATACTAGTCAGCCGCTTGGTTTCCTGCTCTAGGTTTTCATGCGTCAGACGAATGACCTCAGATAGATCATTGATACTGTTGGTCATATCGGTCAGCTCTGGGCTTCCTTGCATGTCGACCACTTCAGAGTAATCCCCAGCAATCAGATCTTTAATTTTGGCGTTTAGTTGTCGGAGCTTGATATTGTCCCTACGGTTTTCTAGGAGAAGCAAGGCAACCACAATGATAAACCCAACCGTAATCAGAACAAAGACAAAGTTCGACGACATGACAAATTGTTTTAGTTGATCAATCATTGTTTCTCATATAATATCCGACACCACGGCGGGTCAAGATATATTCTGGACGCCCCGGTGTGTCCTCGATTTTTTCACGCAAACGACGAACCGTCACATCCACCGTCCGAACATCACCAAAGTAATCATAGCCCCACACCGTCTCAAGAAGGTGCTCACGGGTCATGACTTGACCGACATGGGTCGCAAGGTGATAGAGCAATTCAAACTCACGATGGGTCAAGTCCAATTCTTTGTTGGCCTTTTGAACCAAGAAAGCGTCTGGAAGGATGTGAAGATCACCAATTACAATTTCCGTATCGGCCTCATTTTCAAGCTGAGGATCCGCTGCAAACTCGGAACGACGTAACAAGGCCTTCACACGCGCTTGCAATTCCCGATTAGAGAAGGGTTTGGTTACATAGTCATCTGCCCCAATTTCAAGACCGATCACCTTATCAAATTCTGTATCTTTGGCAGAAAGGACAATGATGGGCACATTGCTGGTCTTGCGAATCGTACGCGCCACTTCCAGACCATCAATCTCTGGCAACATCAAATCTAGAATAATAATATCCGGATTCTCAGCCGCAAAGACTTCCAAAGCTTCCCGGCCATCAAAGGCTGTCAAGACTTCATAGCCCTCTTTTGCCATGTTAAATTTGATAATATCTGAAATTGGTTTTTCATCATCAACTACTAATATTTTTTTCATCTTACATACCTGTTTCTAATGCTTCTTTTCCTAATCAATCTCTATCTTCTTATTATATCAAACTTATGAAGAAATGTGGAGCCTCAATTGCTGGACTTTCCAATAAGAAAGGGAAAAAAGACCGAGATGTTAAAATCTCAGTCTCAGAAAAAACGAATGATATGTAGAAGATAAAATCACTTGAGTAATTCTAAAAAAAGTTAATTTCCTACTTGCTAGAATGAATGAATCATTTATTAAAAACTTTCCGTCGCGAGAAAAATGAGAGTGGGACAAAAGTCCTAGCCTCTCAATTGTTTTTGGATTGTCGAGCAAGACGCAGTGGTTGAGT
>NZ_JUPI01000107.1 GCF_001074805.1 Streptococcus parasanguinis
GGAGGTGGGACGACGAAATCGAATTCTAACGAATTACCGATTTCTGTCCCACTCTCTTTTTTGCTCTCATAAAAGAGTAGTTCTTTTTCTTGAAATTTGATATACTAGTAACAGAACTAGAAAGGGATTAACCATGTTTGAGAAACAAGAAAGAACAGGCTTGATTGTTAAATTGTATTACAATCGAGATGGGAAAAAATTACAATCTGTCGGAGATGTCTTGTACCATTCTAAGAAATGCCGTTATGTCCAATTGTATGTGGATAGCGACAAGGCCGATCAAGTCATGGAAGACTTAAAGAAAGAACGTTATGTCAAAAAGGTCTTGCCTTGCCATCTCAAAGATTTAGATACAGATTTTGTGGGGAGTTTACAACGATTGGAGACCCCATTCGTGGTCACAGAAGGATAGAAAACGCAATCATTTGATGGATTGCGTTTTTTTTATTGACAATTGTCAGATAATTCGGTATATTCTTAATGTATTTAATTTAAGATTCATTTAAGGAGATCATTACAAATGAAGAAAAAATTTGCTCTTTCATTTTTAACCATTGCAAGTGTCGCTCTTCTTGCTGCTTGTGGTGAAGTTTCTACTTCAGGTTCAAACACAACTGGTAACGAAATCGGTAAAGAACTAAAAGTCGGTTTTAACTTTGAAAAAACTGGTGAAGTAGCAGCCTACGGTAGCGCTGAACAAAAAGGTGCTCAATTGGCCGTTGATGAAATCAACGCTAAGGGTGGAGCTGACGGTAAGAAGATTGTTGTCACAGATAAAGATAACAAGTCTGAAACAGCTGAAGCAGCCACTATTACAACAAACCTTGTAACCCAATCAAAAGTGAACGCTCTTGTAGGACCTGCAACTTCAGGTGCTACTGCAGCAGCGGTTGCCAATGCTGGTAAAGCAGGTGTGCCATTGGTTACACCATCAGCAACTCAAGATGATTTGACAAAAGGTCAAGATTACCTTTTCCGTGCAACCTTCATCGATAGCTTCCAAGGAAAAATCATTTCAAAATATACAACTGATAACTTGAAAGCGAAGAAAGTCGTTCTTTACTACGATAACTCATCTGACTATGCTAAAGGGATTGCTGAAGCCTTCAAGAAATCTTATAAAGGTGAAATCGTAGCAACAGAAACGTTCCAATCTAAGGATACAGACTTCCAAGCTGCTCTTACAAAAATCAAAGATAAAGACTTCGATGCGATTGTTCTTCCAGGTTACTACACTGAAACTGGTAAGATCGTAAACCAAGCGCGTGGTATGGGAATCAAACAACCAATCATTGGTGGTGATGGATTTAGCGATGCGAAGTTCGTTGAACAAGCAACACCTGCTGCAGCTACAGATATCTACTACGTAGCTGGATTCTCTACTGAAGGTGAAATGACTGATAAAGCCAAGAAATTCGTAGAAGCCTACAAAGCGAAATACAATGAAGAACCTTCAATGTTCGCAGCTTTGGCTTATGACTCAGTTTACATGGTTGCAGAAGCATCTAAAGGTGCTAAGAACTCTGTCGAATTGAAAGACAACCTTGCGAAGTTGAAAGACTTGGAAGGTGTGACTGGTACAATGTCAATTGACAAGAACCACAACCCGGTTAAATCAGCTCTTATGATTGGCTTGAAAGATGGTAAAGTCAAATCTGTTGAGTCTGTTAAACCATAATTATCATTTGTTGTTTGTACAAGAGGCTGGGAGAATAAAAATTCCTGGCCTCGCTCTTTATTGTTAGAAAGGATGGTTCAAATGCTCCAGCAATTAGTGAACGGTCTAATCTTGGGAAGTGTCTATGCACTCTTGGCCCTTGGTTATACCATGGTGTATGGAATTATCAAATTGATCAACTTTGCCCATGGGGATATCTACATGGTAGGTGCCTTTATGGGGTATTTCTTATTGAACTCATGGAAAGTGAACTTCTTTGTAGCCTTGCTTCTAGCAATGGTTGGGACAGCTATTTTAGGGGTTGTGATTGAATACCTAGCTTATCGTCCGCTTCGTCATTCGACTCGGATTGCTGCCTTGATCACAGCCATCGGTGTCTCCTTCTTGCTTGAATATGGGATGGTCTTCTTTGTAGGAGCCAATACCCGTTCCTTCCCTCAAGTTATTCACACGGTTCGTTACAACTTCGGTCCGATTTCCATCTCCAACATTCAGTTGATGATCCTGGGAGTGTCTGTTTTCTTGATGGTCGCTCTTCAATTTATTATCCAAAAGACAAAGATGGGGAAAGCCATGCGGGCTGTATCTGTCGATAGTGATGCGGCTCAATTGATGGGGATTAACGTAAACCGTACGATCAGCTTTACCTTTGCTTTGGGATCAGCCTTGGCAGGTGCTGGTGGTGTCTTGATCGGTTTGTACTACAACTCGATCGAGCCTTTGATGGGAATGACACCAGGGATCAAAGCCTTTGTCGCAGCCGTTCTTGGAGGAATCGGAATCATTCCAGGTGCGGCCCTAGGTGGATTTGTTATCGGTTTGTTGGAAACCTTCGCTACAGCGATTGGTCTTTCAGACTTCCGTGATGCCATTGTATATGCCATCTTGATTGTGATCTTGCTTATCCGTCCTGCAGGTATCCTCGGTAAAAATGTGAAAGAGAAGGTGTAAGCCATGAAAGAAAATTTAAAAGTGAATTTAGTCTGGCTTGGTCTTTTGGTCGCAGGTTTTGCCTTGATCCAAGTCTTGGTTGCAGCGGGTGTGCTCAACCTCTTCTATATCCAAATTTTGGAACAAATCGGGATTAACATTATCCTTGCAGTCGGCCTGAACCTCATTGTTGGTTTCTCAGGTCAATTCTCACTGGGACATGCTGGATTTATGGCCATTGGTGCCTATTCTGCAGCCATTCTCGGTTCCAAATCACCAACCTACGGTGCTTTCTTTGGAGCTATGGTTTTAGGGGCCTTGATTGCAGGTCTCGTTGCCTTGATCGTTGGGGTTCCAACCCTTCGTTTGAAAGGGGACTACCTCGCAATTGCAACACTTGGGGTTTCTGAAATTATCCGGATCTTGATCGTCAATGGTGGTACTCTAACAAATGGTGCCGCTGGGATCCTTGGTTTGCCAGCCTTTACAACTTGGCAATTGGTTTACCTCTTTGTTGTGATTACAACGATCTTTACGATTAACTTCTTACGCAGTCCAATTGGACGCTCTACCCTTTCTGTTCGTGAAGATGAAATCGCAGCAGAATCTGTTGGGATTAATACGACCAAAGTTAAAGTCATCGCCTTTGTATTTGGTGCGATCACAGCGGCGATTGCTGGATCTCTCCAAGCCGGCTTTATTGGTTCTGTTGTTCCTAAAGATTACTCTTTCACCAATACCATTAATGTCTTGATCATTGTCGTGTTTGGTGGTTTGGGATCAATGTCAGGAACAGTTGTAGCAGCTATCGTCTTGGGGATCTTGAACATGGTTCTTCAAGACTTCTCAAGCGTCCGAATGATCATTTACTCATTGGCTTTGATTCTCGTGATGATCTTCCGTCCAGGTGGTCTTCTTGGAACATGGGAATTCAGCTTGAAAAAACTACTCTCAAAAAAGGAGGCTAACTAATGGCACTTCTTGAAGTAAAAAATTTAACAAAAAACTTTGGTGGTTTGACAGCCGTTGGGGATGTGACCATGGAACTCAATGAAGGGGAATTGGTTGGTTTGATCGGACCCAACGGTGCCGGTAAAACAACCCTCTTCAACCTCCTAACAGGGGTATATGAACCAAGTGAAGGGACTATTACCTTAGATGGTCAGCTACTAAATGGTAAAGCACCTTATAAAATTGCTGCAGGTGGTCTGGGACGGACTTTCCAAAATATTCGTCTCTTTAAAGACTTGAGCGTTTTGGACAATGTCTTGATTGCCTTTGCCAATCACCACAAACCACATGTCTTTGCTAGTCTTTTCCGCTTGCCAAGCTATTACAAGAATGAAGAAGCTTTGAAAGCAAAAGCTCTTGAATTGTTAGCCATTTTTGGTTTGGAAAAAGAAGCAGATACCTTGGCCAAGAATTTAGCTTACGGACAACAACGTCACTTGGAGATCGTTCGTGCCCTTGCTACAGAGCCAAAGATTCTCTTCTTGGATGAACCTGCTGCAGGGATGAACCCTCAAGAAACAGCAGAATTGACCCAATTGATCCGTCGCATTCAAAAAGAATTCAATATTACGATCATGCTGATCGAACACGATATGAGCTTGGTCATGGAAGTAACCGAACGGATTTATGTATTGGAATATGGTCGCTTGATTGCCCATGGTACGCCAGATGAAATCAAGACCAACAAACGCGTAATCGAAGCCTATCTTGGAGGTGAAGCCTAATGTCTATGTTAAAAGTTGAAAATCTTTCTGTACACTATGGCATGATCCAGGCTGTCCGTGATGTCAGTTTCGAGGTAAATGAAGGGGAAGTTGTTTCCTTGATTGGTGCCAATGGTGCTGGGAAAACCTCTATTCTTCGTACCATTTCAGGTTTGGTGCGTCCAAGTGCTGGGAAAATCGAGTTTTTGGGTCAGGAGATTCAAAAAGTTCCGGCTCAAAAAATTGTAGCAGCAGGACTCTCGCAAGTTCCAGAAGGCCGCCATGTCTTCCCTGGCTTGACCGTTATGGAAAACTTAGAAATGGGAGCTTTCTTGAAGAAAGATCGAGAAGAAAATCAAGCCAACTTGAAGAAAGTCTTTTCTCGTTTTCCACGTTTGGAAGAACGGAAGAACCAAGATGCAGCGACCCTATCTGGTGGGGAACAACAAATGCTGGCAATGGGTCGTGCGCTCATGTCGACGCCGAAACTCTTGCTTTTGGATGAACCTTCTATGGGATTGGCTCCAATCTTTATCCAAGAAATCTTTGATATCATCCAAGATATCCAAAAACAAGGAACAACCGTTCTCTTGATTGAGCAAAATGCCAACAAGGCCCTTGCCATCGCAGACCGCGGTTATGTTTTGGAAACAGGGAAAGTCGTTCTTTCCGGAACAGGAAAAGAACTCTTAGCCTCAGAAGAAGTCCGCAAGGCTTACCTTGGTGGATAAGATTTCTAAAGTTTGTTTGAAAGGAAAAGATAGCGAAACCTTTCTTCGTATTGATGACAAAGAAAATTTAGAAACTTTCCTTAGGTGAGTACGGACGTCAGCGAACTTCTACGAAGTTCCATGACTTAG
>NZ_JUPI01000108.1 GCF_001074805.1 Streptococcus parasanguinis
ATATTGCCCTACAAAACGGTGGTTACATTTTAAAGGGTTTGAATCATTTGCAGCATAATGGCGATGACCGTCAATCTCTGCTTCACCCCATAGGTTCAGTTTCTGCCGATAGTCGATGTACCCGTCTTCGGTTAAAAGTTCTGTAATCGTTCCAACCTGGTCGGCAACAGTGTAATGTAACTGCCCTTTTTCATAACGTGCCGTCGGGGTGAAATCATCTTCCTGATACAACCAGTAAATCGCATCTGCCCAGTTTGCTTGCGTTAAAGCTAGATTACCTTCTGTACTGGTGATTTGCAATGGTGCTTCGGCTACAAGTTGATTTTGCTTATACAGATAGCGATAGCCTGCAAGTGCGGTCAGGTTTTGTGATGTTTTTTCCCCTTGAGATTGCGCTTCTTTCGCCCAAAGCTCATTTATCTTATGCCAATAATCCTGATTTGCTCGGATTGGCATGTTGATAACTTGATTGGGTTGAGGCTGGTCTGTTTGGATTTGGTATTTGGTGATACGTCTGCCAAAACTGTCGTATTCATAACGCCACGAACCTTTGAATGGGCTATGTAGCTCAACAAGTTGGCTTTGACTATTCCACTTATAATAAGTCGTAACTGGACGGAAACCTTTCTTCGTTTCTGTTTTGCTATGCAAGCGACCAAGTTCGTCATACTTATAGGTTTTATTACCAAATCGGGTAATTCGGCCATTACGTTGTTTCATGCCGAAACTGGCATCATTTGCCGCTTCAAATTGGTATTGACCTAAAGCATCGGTTTCACGTTGAGCTTTTTGTGTTAAATTTAATTGGCTGTCATAACGATAATGTTCACTATGACGAAGACCATTTAACACATCCGTCACTTGTCCGTTTTTATTGACGCGATACTCTGTCGCTCCCCAATGGTTATCTTGAGTATGAACAAGATTAAATGCTTTATCATATTGCCATTTTCGGCTAATTTGTGTGCCGGCAATTGGATAAGTTTAATTAGGTTGATAATCGCTAAGTTGTTGTTCCGTTAAACTGTTATTCCAACCACCACCTTGTGCTTGCAATAAACCTGAAGGACTAAAGTGCTCAGCTAAAATAAAGCCATTTTGGTTTTGTTTGCGCGTTTGTCTGCCTAGTTTGTCATAGCTAAGATTGAGTGGATTATGATTATTAACTTGGAATTGAGTTAACTCACCATATTGGTTAAAACCTTGTGAAATTTTGACCGCACTTTCTCTTCCACTAGGTAAAGGTAAATCTAAAAAATGCAACAGATCCTTTTTTCCCAAAAAATGAAGAAACGCCTGAAATTTTAATCATACTTTAAGTAAAAAAGACTAAACTCTTTAACTTATAAATATATAGGCTTATAACTCATAGCTTTATTTATAATTTCATCTAACGTGAGATCATCCCAAAACATATAGTCCATAATATTCGGATCTGGACTTAATTCTAAAAGCTCATCTATATATGGATTCAACTCCTCTTCAGACAAATGTGGAGAACTTAATATTTTATTTATTAAAAATTTTAATCTATCTATATTACTCATAACTATCTCCCAAAGTGGTAACCCCTATCTAAAACATCTAAATGGAATCTAGGTGTCATCACAGTAATATTATTCATATCATATACCCCACCACCACGTTGAATTGGTGTATTATGGTGCAGAACATATAATCTATTGCCTCCATTCCATTGGCTTTGATGTGCTATAGGAGCGTGCCCCTCTGACATTCGACTTATGTTAGATTTTGAAAAATTTTGAGTCAATTTTGGATCTTCAGATACAGCCTTCCAAAATGCGCTTCTAAATTCATCAAATGATTTAAATTCTCGTCCTCTAGCTTATCCGCAACTGAGGAAGGTATTCTACCTGCATTACCATGACTTCCTTTTAACAATTTACCATTGGAAGAAGAACCTTTACCTGTTGCAACTCCAGGCTAATCCCTTGGACTACATCCCTGTAACCCCAACGGATCAATCCATCCACTCGGATTAAACACATACCCATACGGATTAAATCCACCTAATAACCCTATCGGGTCATGGCTAATATATTGCCCAGTCTCAGGACTATAATAACGGAAGCGGTTG
>NZ_JUPI01000109.1 GCF_001074805.1 Streptococcus parasanguinis
CAAGCGGTAAGGCAAGGGACTTTGACTCCCTCATGCGTTGGTTCGAATCCAGCTACCCCAGTTCTTAGGTAATATCAGATAAGTGATAAAATATCTATCCAGGTATTTTATTTCTTTATAGGATGAGTCGTTAAAGATTGTAGTTGATCTCATTGCGAGTGCTTGCTTAGGAAAAATAATTATAAGTATGTCAAGTTTTAGAAAACTTGATTGTTGGAGGATTTTTTAGATGAATGAATTTGAAGATTTGCTAAACAGTGTTAGCCAAGTTGAACCAGGTGACGTTGTTACTGCTGAAGTATTGACAGTTGACACGAACCAAGCTAACGTTGCAATCTCTGGAACTGGTGTCGAAGGTGTCTTGACTCTTCGCGAATTGACAAACGATCGTGATGCTGACATCAACGACTTGGTAAAACCAGGTGAAACACTTGAATTGCTTGTTCTTCGTCAAGTAGTTGGTAAAGATACTGATACAGTAACTTACCTTGTATCTAAAAAACGTTTGGAAGCTCGCAAAGCATGGGACAAATTGGTCGGACGTGAAGAAGAAGTTGTTACTGTTAAAGGAACTCGCGCTGTTAAAGGCGGACTTTCAGTAGAATTTGAAGGACTTCGTGGATTTATTCCAGCTTCAATGCTTGATACTCGTTTTGTACGTAACACTGAACGTTTCGTAGGTCAAGAATTTGATGCTAAAATCAAAGAAGTAGATCCAAAAGAAAACCGCTTTATCCTTTCACGTCGTGAAGTTGTTGAAGCTGAATCAGCTGCAGCACGCGCAGAAGTATTTGGTAAATTGAACGTTGGTGATGTCGTAACTGGTAAAGTTGCACGTATCACAAGCTTCGGTGCCTTCATCGACCTTGGTGGTGTTGATGGATTGGTTCACTTGACAGAATTGTCACACGAACGCAACGTATCACCTAAATCAGTTGTAACTGTTGGTGAAGAAATCCAAGTGAAAGTTCTTGACTTGAACGAAGAAGAAGGTCGTGTATCACTTTCATTGAAAGCTACAACACCTGGACCTTGGGATGGCGTTGAACAAAAATTGGCTGCTGGTGATGTTATCGAAGGAACTGTTAAACGTTTGACTGACTTCGGTGCATTCGTTGAAGTATTGCCAGGTATCGACGGACTTGTACACATCTCACAAATTTCACACAAACGTGTTGAAAATCCAAAAGATGTTCTTAAAGTTGGACAAGAAGTAACTGTTAAAGTTCTTGAAGTAAATGCAGCAGATGAACGTGTATCACTTTCTATCAAAGCTCTTGAAGAACGTCCAGCTCAAGAAGAAGGCGAAAAACAAGAAAAACGTCAATCTCGCCCACGTCGTCCAAAACAAGAAAAACGCGACTTTGATCTTCCAGAAACTCAAACTGGATTCTCAATGGCTGACTTGTTTGGCGATATCGAATTGTAATATTCAAAAAGCTTACCTCTCGGTAAGCTTTTTTTACTTGTAAAATTCTCGAGAATTTGATATACTATAACAGTTGCCACCCTTAGTGTAATGGATATCACGTAAGATTCCGGTTCTTGAGATGGGGGTTCGATTCCCTCAGGGTGGATGATTCATAACGAGGCTCCTCGGAGTCTTTTTTGCTCTTTCTTGGAGGAACATGCAATGACAGTAAAATTAATCGCCCATACCTTGATTGAGAAAGACGGGAAGTATCTGCTTATCAAACGCTCGAAAATAAAGCGAGGTCTCCCTAATGTCTATCCATCTTATTGGGATATTCCAGGTGGAAGTGTAGAAGAGAATGAATTGCCCAGAGAGGCTGCTCTACGTGAGGCTATTGAGGAGGTTAATCAAAAGCTTCGGATTAATAAGATTATCCACGAAGATAGTCAATTTGATGCCAGCAAAGATACTGTCTTTACACGCCTAGTTTATGCTGGCGAGATTTTGGAAGAGCGTGATTTTATATTAGATCCAGAAGAGCATACAGACTTTAAATGGATTTCTTCTTTGAAAGACATAGAGAGCAATCTCGTTGTGCCTTATTTGCTTGAAATCCTTGCTGACAAATCCAAATAAAGCAGCTAAAAAACATCCCCTTTTAATAAGGAGATGTTTTTTTCTTAGTTTTTAGAAGCTTCTTGGAATTCAGGGTTTTTCCATGCTTCATCAATGATTGCTTGCAATTCATCAGCAGAAGCTTTCATTTTTTGTTGTTCTGCATCGTTCAATGGGATGTTCACTGGACGTACAATACCGTGTGCACCTACGATGGCAGGTTGACCGATAAAGACGTTGCTAACACCATATTGACCTTCTTGGAATACAGAAAGTGGAAGTACTGCATTTTCATCATCAAGGATTGCTTTAGTGATACGAGCAAGGGCAACAGCGATACCGTAGTATGTAGCACCTTTTTTGTTGATGATGGTGTAAGCAGCATCACGAACACCTTCGAACAATTCGATCAATTCAGTTTCTTGAACGTTTTGAGTGTCTTTAAGGAATTCTTCAAGGTTTACACCAGCGATGTTAGCGTGTGACCATACAGCGAATTCTGAGTCTCCATGTTCACCCATGATGTAGGCGTGCACTGAACGAGCATCAACGTCCAATTTTTCAGCAAGTGCTTGACGGAAACGAGCTGAGTCAAGAGAAGTACCAGAACCGATAACGCGTTCTTTAGGGAATCCTGAGAATTTCCATGTAGAGTATGTCAAAACGTCAACTGGGTTAGCAGCTACAAGGAAGATACCGTTAAATCCTGATTCAATAACTTGTGTTACGATTGATTTGTTAATGGCAAGGTTTTTACCAACAAGATCAAGGCGAGTTTCACCTGGTTTTTGAGGAGCACCTGCAGTAATTACAACAAGGTCAGCATCCGCACAGTCAGCGTACTCAGCCGCATAGATCTTCTTAGGTGAAGTGAAGGCAAGGGCGTGGCTAAGGTCAAGCGCATCTCCGACAGCTTTTTCGTGCAATTGAGGAATTTCGATAATTCCAAGCTCTTGTGCAATTCCTTGGTTGACAAGTGCAAATGCATAAGATGAACCTACGGCACCGTCACCGACAAGGATAACTTTTTTGTGTTGTTTAGTCAAATCCATGAGTCTAAACGTCTCCTTCATTTTTTTTTGAGATAGATTCTCATACGTCTTCATTCTACCACTTTTGAATGTCTTTGTCATCTGATACAGTATGAATCCTTGATGTAAACGTTTTTACGTTTGTGTTCCTAAGAAGAAAAATAGGCTAAAATGTGTTATAATAGTATGGTGAATTAAGTAAAGAGAGGCATTTTTTGAATGCAGGATAAGAATCTAATTGATGTGAATTTAACATCAGAAATGAAGACGAGTTTTATCGATTATGCCATGAGTGTTATCGTTGCTCGTGCCCTCCCTGATGTTCGTGATGGTTTGAAACCTGTTCACCGTCGTATTTTGTACGGAATGAATGAATTGGGTGTTACACCAGATAAACCACATAAGAAGTCAGCCCGTATTACAGGGGATGTTATGGGTAAATACCACCCACACGGGGATTCCTCTATTTATGAAGCCATGGTTCGGATGGCGCAATGGTGGAGTTATCGTTACATGTTAGTGGACGGTCATGGAAACTTTGGTTCTATGGACGGTGATGGCGCCGCTGCACAACGGTATACCGAAGCTCGTATGAGTAAGATCGCTCTTGAAATGTTGCGGGATATCAACAAAAATACAGTTGATTTCGTAGATAACTATGATGCCAGCGAACGCGAACCTTTGGTCTTACCTGCACGTTTCCCTAACCTTCTGGTTAATGGTGCTACTGGGATTGCCGTTGGGATGGCTACCAATATTCCTCCTCACAATTTGGGAGAAACCATTGACGCAGTGAAACTGATGATGGATAATCCTGAGGTAACGACCCGTGAACTTATGGAAGTTCTTCCTGGTCCAGATTTTCCGACAGGGGCTTTGGTTATGGGGAAATCGGGTATCCACAAAGCCTATGAAACAGGAAAAGGCTCGATCGTTCTTCGCTCTCGTACAGAGATTGAAGTGACTAAAAGTGGTCGTGAACGGATTGTCGTTACCGAGTTCCCTTATATGGTCAACAAAACCAAGGTTCACGAACATATCGTTCGCTTGGTGCAAGAAAAACGGATCGAAGGGATTACAGCTGTACGTGATGAGTCTAACCGTGAAGGGGTTCGATTTGTGATCGAGGTCCGTAGGGATGCTTCGGCCAATGTCATTTTGAACAACCTCTTTAAGATGACGCAAATGCAAACCAACTTTGGCTTCAATATGTTGGCGATTCAAAACGGTGTTCCAAAGATCCTTTCTCTTCGTCAAATTTTAGCTGCGTATATCGAGCACCAAACAGAAGTGGTGACTCGCCGGACTATCTTTGATAAAGAAAAAGCTGAAGCTCGTGCCCATATTTTAGAAGGCTTGCTTATTGCTTTGGATCACATTGATGAAGTAATCCGAATCATCCGCAATAGCCAGACAGACGCTGAAGCACAAGCTGAGTTGATGTCGAAGTTCAAGCTCTCTGAACGTCAAAGTCAAGCCATTTTGGACATGCGTCTTCGTCGTTTGACCGGTTTGGAACGAGACAAGATCCAGAGTGAATATGACGACTTGGTTGCCTTGATTGCTGATTTGGCTGATATTTTGGCTAAACCAGAGCGTGTGGCGACTATCATCAAGGAAGAATTAGAAGAAGTCAAACGCAAGTTTGGCGATGCTCGTCGAACTGAGTTGATGGTAGGGGAAGTTCTTTCTCTTGAAGATGAGGACTTGATTGAAGAAACAGATGTCTTAATCACCCTTTCTAATAAAGGATACATCAAACGCTTGGACCAAGCTGAATTTACTGCACAAAAACGTGGTGGACGTGGTGTCCAAGGAACCGGTGTGAAAGACGATGACTTTGTTCGCGAACTCGTATCTACGAGCACCCATGATCATTTGCTCTTCTTTACGAATAAGGGGCGGGTTTATCGTTTGAAAGGTTATGAGATTCCCGAATATGGCCGGACAGCTAAAGGATTGCCGATTGTTAACCTCCTAAAATTGGACGAAGGTGAATCGATTCAAACCATTATCAATGTGGAGCAAGATCGCAGTGATGAGGCTTATCTCTTCTTTACGACGCGACAAGGTGTAGTTAAGCGCACTAACGTAGCAGAATTTTCAAATATCCGTCAGAACGGTCTGAAAGCTCTGAACCTACGTGATGAGGATGAATTGATCAATGTCTTCCTTACAGATGGCAATACTGATGTCATTATTGGTACCAAATATGGATATTCAGTCCGCTTTAATGAGGCAGTAGTTCGGAATATGGGACGTTCTGCTACAGGTGTACGTGGTGTGAATCTCCGTGATGGAGACAAGGTTGTTGGGGCAAGTGTTATCACCGACGAGGACGAAGTATTGGTCATTACTGAAAAAGGGTATGGTAAGCGGACAATGGCTGGCGAATACCCAACCAAGGGCCGTGGTGGTAAAGGAATCAAAACAGCCAATATTACAGAGAAAAATGGTCCGTTAGCTGGTCTTTTAACCGTTAAAGGGGATGAAGATCTGATGATCATTACCGATACCGGAGTTATGATCCGGACAGGTGTGGCTAACATTTCTCAAACGGGTCGTTCGACTCAGGGTGTGAAAGTCATGAGACTGGATCAGGATGCGAAAATTATGACCTTTACAACTGTACAAGCTGATGAAAAAGATGAAGAAGTAGTGGAAGAAAACGAATAGATAAGGGGACAGCATGTCACGCAAAAGAAAAAAGAAAAAGAGTTTACGTAATACTCTTATCAACATCGTTGCAACACTTTTGATTATTCTCTCGCTTCTCTTAATTTTCAATGCTCCGATCCGCAATATGATCATGGTTTGGCATACCAACCAATACCAGGTTAGCAAGGTCGATAAAAAGACTATTGATAAAAACAAAGAAGTGAAGACGAGCTTTGATTTCCAACATGTCCAGTCACTCTCGACAGAGGCCGTGATCAATGCCCAATGGCAGGCTCAAAAACTTCCTGTAATTGGGGGAATTTCGATTCCTGAATTGAACATGAACCTTCCAATTTTTAAAGGACTCGAAAACGTAGCCCTTTACTATGGAGCAGGGACTATGAAGGAAAACCAAGTCATGGGACAAGGCAATTATTCTCTTGCTAGTCACCACGTATTTGGCCTTACTGGAGCAAATGCCATGCTGTTCTCACCATTAGAGAAAGCCAAGGCTGGTATGAAGATTCACATCACGGACAAAGAAAAAATCTATACTTATGTCATCTCGTCTGTTGAGACAGTGACTCCAGACCGTGTAGATGTCATTCAAGATCGTGAAGGTGTCAATGAAATCACCTTGGTAACCTGTGAGGATGCTGCAGCGACTTACCGGACGATTGTAAAAGGAAACTTGGAAACCTCTGTTGACTATGACAAGGCTCCAAAGGACATCCTGGATTCATTTAGCAAGTCTTATAATCAAATGCAACTCTAAGAAACTAAAGCCCGAGGCCGAGAGAGGCCTGGGCTTTTTTCTTTGTAGTGTGGAGTGAAATAACTAAAGGATTCTTGTAAAATTGTAAGCGATTGGTAATATAATGTAAGGAATTTGTCATAATATTGAGGGAAAATCGGTATATAATAAGAGGAGAAAGAGTATGATAAGGAGGTAGAATAGTGACGAAAGAGCGAATTTATCATCTCTTGCATCATTTCTATAATCTCTTAATAAATGATTTTCCACGAAATGGATTAATTACGAAAGGAATCTACGAAGTAGAGCAAGTCTACCAAACCTTAGAAGCCATTCCTCAGAGTCAGGAGTACTTGATCCGCTGTGAAATTCAACAGTTTTTAAAGGAGCTTGAACAAGTTCAAACAGGTTATCAGATCCGCTTTAATAAAGATGAAGTCTTAGTATTAGATGATTTGAAGCAAGAAATCGCCTGTAAATAATGAAAGGTCGTTATTTTCTCAATTTATTACGAATTAATAAGTGAGGAGGAAATTATGTACGACATATCATTTATTGAACCATCTTTGCTTCCTAGGGAGCGCTTGGTTTCTGAAGGGGTGGATAAGCTAAGTCATCAGGAATTGTTATCCATTCTCTTACGGACAGGCAATAAGCAAAAAAGCGTTTATGAGATTGCACAAGGTCTTTTGAGCTCGGTAAATAGTTTAAAGGAGTTAGGGCAATTAACCCTAGAGGAGCTACAGGAAATCTCTGGCATTGGGCGAGTGAAGGCCATCGAACTTCAGGCGGTTATTGAGTTTGGACGAAGGATTCATAAAGATGAACTAATGAGTTCCGAACAAATCATGAGTAGTCAGAAATTGGCCCATAAAATTCAGCAGGAAATTGGCCATAAAAAGCAGGAGCACCTAGTTGCCCTTTATTTGAATACCCAAAATGAAATTATTCATCAACAGACGATATTTATTGGAACAGTGAATCGAAGTATCGCGGAGCCGCGTGAAATCCTGCATTATGCACTGAAGCACATGGCAACCTCCATTATCTTGGCTCACAATCATCCATCTGGTGCCGTGTTCCCTAGTAAAAATGATGATGAAGTCACTCATCGCGTCTTAGAGGCCTGTGAAGTAATGGGGTTAACCCTATTGGATCATTTGATTGTATCCGAAGAAAACTACTATAGTTACCGTGAAGAAACGGATTATTTGGCATAAAAAAGGTTGGAACCTTCTTGTTCCAACCTTTTTGTTGTTGCAGTATAAGTCTTTATTCTTCGTTTTTACGCATAAAATAAAGGAGTGTTTGCAATTCACTGGTGAGATCGACATATTGGACGACGACATCTTTAGGGACTGTCAGATGCACTGGTGAGAAACTGAGAATTCCCTTGACACCAGCGTCTACCAAAAGGCTAGCCACTTCTTGAGCTTTGACGCTTGGAACAGTTAGGATGGCTGTTTGAATGCCTTCTTGTTTGAGCTTTTCTTTGATGGTGGAAATACCGTAAATGGGAATTCCGTCCTTACTTTTGGTATTGATCAGCTCATGATCGTCTAGATCAAACGCCATGACAATTTTCATCTTATTGCGTTCATGGAAGCGATAGTTGAGAAGCGCACTTCCCATATTTCCGATCCCCACAATAGCGACATTGGTAATAGCATTGTCATTTAACAGATCGGCAAAGAAGTTCATCAGTTTATTTACGTCATAACCAAATCCCCGTCTTCCTAATTCACCAAAATAAGAAAAATCTCGGCGAACAGTAGCAGAGTCAATCCCAATTGCATCAGCAATTTGCTTGGAATTTGCGCGCTCTATTTTTTCAGAGTTAAAGCGTTTAAAAATTCGGTAGTAGAGCGATAAGCGCTTTGCTGTTGCGCGTGGAATTGGAGTATTTTTATCATGTTTCACAATATCACAACCTTTCCCTCTTATTGTATAGGAAGATTGTGAAAAAATCAACTATCTAGAGCGGTTTTTAAAAAATATTTTTGTCTAAAGAAAAAGCTGATGGCGATGGAGAGTTCCATCAGCATCAGCTTAGTTTTCAGCTTGTTCTACCTTTTTCAAAAAAGCATAAAGTCCATCGACTCGTCCTGTATAGGGGAGCTTTTCCCCCTTGTATTCAATGGATACGATTGAGTAAGAGTCAGGCAAGGTTACACAGCCTGAAAAAGCTAGGATACAGGCTGCAAGGTCAGGATAAGTAGTCGTTCGTTCTACTTGGTAAGCATCGATATAAGTTAGGGTTACCATATTAGGCCTCTGTTTTGTTGAAAATTTCTCTTTCGACAAGACTATCCATTAAGAAATAGAATTTTTGTTGGATAATGTCATTTTCTGGATTTTTAAAGATATTAACCAGGCGAAGCCCAGACTTGTCTGTAATATTGATCTTAAAACCTGTCAAATCTTTATTGAAAATGATTTTAAGTAGGAAGCCTTCGCCGCTATTTGGAACGGCTTCGAGCAAACGATTTAACTCGTAATTTCCAACTTTTGTAACAGCGAATGTATTGTCACGTAAGGTATATTTTTTTACATTTGGGTGTAGACTATAGGTATATTTGCAGTCTTTCAATGAAACACTTGTTTCAAAAGCCATATTGTTCTCCTATGATAAAATTTCTTTAAGTTTTGAGAGGAAGTCTTGAACCTCCTCTACGCTATTGAGTTCTGAAAAACTAATTCGAAGGGATTCTTTTAGGCGTGAGCTATCTTTTCCATAGAGCGCCTCAAGGACATGGCTGGGTTGAACTGTACCAGCGGTACAAGCAGAACCTGTAGAGACAGAAATTCCAGCAAGATCGAGTCGCATCAGTAAAACGTCATTTTGGACACCCGGAAAGCCAAGGTTCCAAACAAATGGAAGATGATCCTCATTCGCATTTACGTAGTAGTCGTAGGCTGCTAAACCATTGACTAGCTCTTGGCCGAGTTTTTGAACCTGGTGGAAATTTTCTTCTTGATGAAGTGTAGCTTGCTGAAGCGCGGTTGCCATCCCGACAATAGAAATGAGATTTTCCGTACTGGCTCTCATCTTACTTTCCTGATCCCCACCATGTAAAAGATTATCAAAATCTGGGGAGGTTGCATAAAGGAAACCGACGCCCTTTGGTCCATGGAATTTGTGGGCAGAAGCACTGAGAAAATCAATTCCCAACTCTTCAGGATAGACAGGGACCTTTCCGATTGCTTGGACAGCATCAACGTGAAAGGCAGCTGGATGATCTTTTAAGAGTTCTCCGATTTCTTTAATCGGAAGAAGATCGCCTGTCTCGTTATTGGCAAACATGGTAGAGACAAGAATGGTATCCGGTCTAAGAGCCGCCTTGATATCACTAGCCTTAATGCGTCCATCTCTTGGTTGGACGATCGTAACTTCAAATCCGAAACGTTCTACAAGATATTCGATGGGTTCAAGAACCGCATGGTGTTCCAAAGCGGTCGTAATGATGTGTTTGCCATCTGCTTGGTGTTTCAAGCAGTAGCCTTTTATAACGGTATTATTACTTTCTGATCCACCTGAAGTGAAGAAAATACGATTTGGAAGAGTATGGAGAGACTGAGCAATTTGCTCGCGAGATTCTCGGAGAAGTTTACTAGCCATCCGTCCATGAGCATGAAGGCTCGATGGATTTCCAAAAGTGGTCTTCATAGTTTCAGACATTTTATCAATGACTTCAGGTAGAAGGGGAGTTGTTGCGGCATTATCAAAATATATCACATTAAGACCTTATTTCTTATGGTAGGCAAATAGAGGACTAACAGGTTTTCTTTCTTGAATGCGAACAATAGCTTCAGCGATCAGTTCGCTAGCTGTCAGATAGTTAATATTTTTTGGTGTTGGTCCATTTGGAGCAACAGAATCGGTTACTAAGATTTCTTTGATCGGAGCTTGGTCTAATAATTCAACAGCTCCTTTTACAAATAAACCATGGCTTGATACAGCATAAATTTCAGTAGCACCTTCGCGTTCGACGATTTTCGCAGCTTCTGAGAATGTCTTACCAGTATTGAGGATATCGTCAATCAAGATCGCTTTCTTATCTTTGACATCCCCGATAATATAGCCATAATCACGGTTTGCATCATCTTGCTCGTAATCAATGATCGCAATCGGTGCATCAAGATATTCAGCTAAACTACGAGCCCGTTTGACACCTGAATTTTTAGGACTGACGACGACGACATCAGGACCAGTTAGACCTTTGTTGATGTAGTGCTCTGCAAAAAGTGGAATGGTAAAGAGGTTATCCACGGCAATATCGAAGAAACCTTGAACCTGCACTGCATGGAGATCCAGTGTGACGACACGATCCACCCCAGCTTTGACCAACATGTTTGCGACGAGTTTAGCAGTGATTGGTTCACGAGGAGCAGCAGTCCGGTCTTGGCGAGCATAACCGAAGTAAGGCATGACCACATTGACAGTATTTGCGCTGGCCCGTTGGCAAGCATCTACCATAATTAACAGTTCCATCAAGTGATTGTTGACAGGGAAACTGGTTGATTGAATGATATAAATATCATATCCACGAACACTTTCCTCAATATTGACTTGGATTTCACCATCTGAGAATTGACGGGATGAAATTTTCCCAAGTGGAACCCCAGCATGATCCGCGATTTTTTGCGCAATCTCTGGATTTGAATTGAGAGAGAAGAGCTTCATATTTTTTTTATCTGACATGTGATTCCAACCTCATTTAGATTTTTGATCTTAGCACTATTTTAGCAAAAATTTGCGATAATTTCAGCTATTTTACAATCTTTCCGCCAATCTTGCGATTTTATTTTTTGCAGCTTTGTAGACGATTCCATGCTCTTTGATGAACTGATGGAAATTTTCTTCCTGCTCAGCGGTTTCGACCTCGATTTCTAATTCATAATCTTCAGTGTCTAGATAGAGACTGTGGTCTAGTGCCACCAATCCTGCAGCTGTTTCTTTTTCGAATCGTTCTGTTGTAAGGCTTCCCCAGACAGCGAGTTGCTCAACAGAGATTTCTTTAGAGATTAAGAGGTTTTTGATTTCTCCGTCAGGAAACTGTTGGTGTTGAAGGATCGCCTCGGTTTCTTCTGGGCTGAGGTTTTGATTGTACTCGAAATGGCCAACTGCCTCAGGAACTTTGAGAGTCAACTCAGCTTGATCTGTGAAAGTACGCACCCGCAAGGCCATTTTTTCCTTACGCATGAGCTGGTCGGGGGTATCGATATAGTGATTGGTTTGGACAACCAATTCTGTATCATCAAAAAGTGGAAGGAGGGATTGGTATTCCTCCTTGTCTAGCAAGGTTTTGTATTCAATTTCTAAATGGTTCATTTTGTAGTCCTTTGCTTTTTTTCGAAAGCGATTCATGATATAATAAGAGATGTGTTTATTGTATACAAAAATGGTTCAGATTACAAGGTGGTAGGATGGCAATTGATTGGGAAAACTTCTTAGATCCGTATATCCAAGCAGTTGGGGAATTAAAAATCAAACTGCGTGGGATTCGTAAGCAATATCGTAAGCAACAAAAGCATTCTCCAATCGAGTTTGTCACAGGTCGTGTTAAGCCGATTGAGAGTATCCGCGAAAAGATGATCCGAAGAAATATTTCTGAAGAAAATTTGGCTCAGGATATGCAAGATATTGCTGGTCTTCGTATCATGGTCCAGTTCGTAGATGACGTCGAAGAAATCCTAGAGGTTCTGAGACAACGGCAGGATATGCGCGTGGTCCAAGAGCGAGACTACATCCGCCACAAGAAATCAAGTGGCTACCGGAGTTACCACGTCGTGGTCGAGTATCCGGTCGATACTATTGATGGAAATGAAACGATCTTAGCAGAGATTCAAATTCGGACCTTGTCCATGAATTTTTGGGCAACCATTGAACACTCGCTCAATTATAAATATAAAGGAGACTTTCCAGACGAGATCAAAAAACGCTTAGAGACGACAGCAAACCTGGCCTATCTCTTGGATGAAGAGATGGGGGCAATTCGGGATGCGATTCAGGAGGCTCAAGCCCTGTTTGATCCACTTCATCGTAAGTTAAATGATGGCGTTGGAAATAGTGATGACACAGATGAAGACTACAGGTAAAAAAGTATCCATTATTCGCAATCGCAAGCGTCAAAGTGAAGAGGTTTTTCAGCAATTGCGCTATAAGCTTCGGAAAAATAATTTTATTTTGACGGAGAAGCACCCGGATATTGTGATTTCAATTGGTGGCGATGGGATGTTGCTATCGGCCTTTCACAAGTATGAACACCAGTTGGATCGGGTGCGATTTGTTGGCGTCCATACCGGACACTTAGGATTCTATACGGATTACTTAGAAAGTGAAATCGATAAGCTGGTTGAGAATTTAAAATATGATACAGGAGCTAAGGTTTCTTACCCTATTTTGAATGTCAAGATTACTTTCGACAATGGGGAAACCCGTACCATGAGAGCTTTGAACGAAGCGACGATTAAGAGAAGCGACCGGACCATGGTTGCCGATCTCACGATTAATGGAGTGGATTTTGAGCGCTTCAGAGGAGACGGGATTACCGTTTCGACTCCGACAGGAAGTACGGCTTACAACAAATCCTTAGGAGGAGCAGTCCTTCACCCGACTATTGAGGCGCTACAGATCGCTGAGATCGCCAGTCTCAACAACCGTGTTTATCGTACCTTGGGTTCTTCTGTTATTGTCCCTAAAAAGGATAAGATTGAGATTACACCGACGAGACCTGGCTTCCACATTATCTCTGTTGATAATTCAACCTATTCTTACCGCAATATTGCAAAGGTAGAATATCAGATTGACAACCATAAGATTAATTTTGTGGCAAGTTCCAGTCACACCAGCTTCTGGAATCGGGTCAAGGATGCCTTTATCGGAGATGATAGAGAATGAGATTTGAATTCATTGTCGATGAGCATGTCAAGGTTAAGACCTTTCTGAAAAAGCACGAGGTTTCTAAGGGCCTCTTAGCAAAGATTAAGTTTCGTGGTGGCAAGATCCTTGTCAATGGACGTCCGGAGAATGCGATTTATTTGTTGGATATTGGGGATCGCTTGGTCATTGATATTCCAGCAGAAGAAGGGTTCGAAACTCTAAAACCCATGGATCGGCCTTTGGATATTTTGTTTGAAGATGATCATTTTTTGGTCTTAAACAAACCCTTTGGGATCGCATCGATTCCAAGTGCGATTCATTCCAATACCTTAGCAAATTTTGTAAAGGGCTACTATGTGAAGCAGGGCTACGAGAACCAGCAGGTTCACATTGTTACTCGTTTGGACAAGGATACAAGTGGCGTTATGCTCTTTGCCAAACATGGCTATGCCCATGCTCGCTTGGATAAGCAATTGCAGTCTAAAACGATTCAGAAACGCTATTATGCCTTGGTCAAGGGATCTGGGAAGCTTGATCCTGTCGGAGAGATTATTGCTCCGATTGCGCGTGATGAAGATTCAATTATCACCCGAAAGGTAGCTAAAGGTGGCAAGTATGCTCATACAAGCTACCAGGTTGTTCAATCTTTTGGTGATATTCACCTAGTGGATATTCAGTTACACACAGGTCGAACCCACCAGATCCGCGTTCATTTTTCCCATATTGGTTTTCCGCTCTTGGGAGATGATCTCTATGGCGGAAGTTTAGAAGACGGCATTGAGCGCCAAGCCCTTCATTGTCATCGTCTATCCTATTATCATCCATTTCTAGAGGAAGAATTGGTCATAGAAAGTCCACTGCCTCCAGATTTCCAAGCTGTATTAACACAGCTTCAAACTAGTTATTAATTATTAAAAGGAGTAAAACTCATGGAAGTTTTCGAAAATCTCAAAGCCAACCTCGTTAGTAAGAATGCACGTATTGTATTACCAGAAGGTGAAGAACCTCGTATCCTCCAAGCGACAAAACGCATTGTGAACGAGACAGAAGTAACCCCTGTCTTGCTTGGTAATCCAGATAAAATTCGGATTTATCTTGAAATCGAAGGGGTTTTGAATGGATATGAAGTCATCGATCCTCATTCTTATCCAGGTTTTGAAGAGATGGTAGCTTCCTTGGTAGAACGTCGTAAGGGCAAAATGACTGAAGAAGAAGCGCGTCAAGTCTTGAAAGACGACGTTAACTATTTTGGTGTCATGTTGGTACACATGGGAATCGTTGATGGAATGGTATCTGGTGCGATTCACTCAACAGCTGCAACTGTTCGTCCAGCTCTTCAAATTATCAAAACTCGTCCAAATGTCAAACGGACATCTGGTGCCTTCCTTATGGTACGTGGATCCGAACGCTACTTGTTCGGGGATTGTGCCATCAACATTAATCCAGATGCTGAAGGCTTGGCTGAAATTGCCATTAACTCTGCCATTACAGCAAAAATGTTTGGTATCGATCCCAAAATCGCTATGTTAAGCTATTCTACAAAAGGTTCTGGTTTTGGTGAAAGTGTTGATAAGGTCGTTGAAGCGACTAAGCTTGCTCATGAACTTCGTCCAGACCTTGAAATTGATGGGGAATTGCAATTTGACGCAGCCTTTGTCCCAGCAACTGCAGCCTTGAAGGCTCCAGGAAGCAAGGTGGCAGGACAAGCTAATGTCTTTATCTTCCCTGGTATTGAGGCAGGTAACATTGGATACAAGATGGCTGAACGTTTGGGTGGCTTTGCAGCGGTAGGTCCTGTCTTGCAAGGGTTGAACAAACCAGTGAACGATCTCTCTCGTGGATGTAATTCAGATGACGTGTACAAATTGACCTTGATTACAGCGGCACAAGCAGTAGAACAATAAGAATGATTGAAAGGCTCAGGATGATCTTGAGCCTTTTTCTTTATAAAATCAGAATTTCTAAACTCTAAGCCGTTCTATGGTATACTAGGAATATGTTAGATTTAAAAGATTACGGGATTATCATGTGGGAGGAGGAAAAAATTGCTTCCTTCCGAGAAAAGTTATTAGCCTGGTATGATGCCAATAAACGAGCTCTCCCCTGGAGAAGAACCCAGGATCCTTATAAAATTTGGATCTCAGAGATTATGCTACAGCAGACACGTGTCGATACGGTGATTCCCTATTATGAGCGCTTTCTTGACTGGTTTCCGACTATCGAGGATCTGGCCAATGCGCAAGAAGAAAAGCTCTTGAAAGCCTGGGAGGGATTGGGCTATTACTCACGGGTTCGTAACATGCAGAAAGCTGCCCAGCAGATTATGGAGAACCATGGAGGAGTGTTTCCATCAAGCTATGAGGAAATATCTAAACTGAAGGGGATTGGGCCTTATACTTCAGGGGCAATTGCTAGTATTGCCTTTGGCCTGCCGGAGCCCGCTGTGGATGGTAATGTCATGAGAGTACTGGCTCGCTTGTTTGAGGTGGACTACGATATTGGAGTCCCGACTAATCGCAAGATTTTTCAGGCCATGATGGAAATCTTGATTGATCCGGCCCGTCCTGGTGATTTTAATCAGGCTTTGATGGATTTGGGCTCAGATATCGAATCACCAGTCAATCCACGTCCAGAAGAGAGTCCTGTCAAGGAGTTTAGCGCGGCCTACCAACATGGAACCATGGATCGCTATCCCATCAAGGCTCCAAAGAAGAAACCAGTACCCGTTTATTTAACAGCCTTTATTATAAAGGATAGTCAAGGGCGCTACTTGCTGGAGAAAAATGAGCGAGAAGGACTCTTGTCTGGCTTCTGGCATTTTCCCTTGATTGAAGTGGATAGTCTATCTGAGAACCTGGGCCAATTGTCTCTACTGGATGGGCAGGGGCAGGCAGTAGACAACCCAGAAATTCTTTCCTTTGAACAGGACTATGACTTGGCCATTGATTGGCAGGACCGATCTTATCCTATCGTCCAGCATGTCTTTTCACATCGCAAGTGGCATGTTCAACTTCGTTACGGTCTGGTAAAAGAAGGAGAGCAAGAATCAAGTGAATCGACTGTTTGGTTAAGATCTGAGGAATTTTCAGATTATCCTTTTGCCAAACCCCAGCAAAAGATCTGGACGACGTTTACGGAAAACGAAAAATGAGAGTGGGACAGAAATCGGTAATTCGTTAGAATTCGATTTCGTCGTCCTACCTCCGCACAGTTGAGTAGGGCTGTAAAAGCTGATGAAATCAGCGTAGTAGAGCCCACTCAA
>NZ_JUPI01000110.1 GCF_001074805.1 Streptococcus parasanguinis
AGGTGGGACGACGAAATCGAATTCTAACGAATGACCGATTTCTGTCCCACTCTCTATTTTTTTATTCTTGAGGATCTTTGGGCAGTTCCATACGGAAGCGTAAGCCCATAGCCGTTTTATCAAATTGATAGGCCAGTTCTTCATGATCTAGCAAGTGTTGGACTACGAAGAGTCCCAAGCCACCTTCCTTCTTCTGGCGGCTAGCAGTCATTGGCATCTCAGCGGTCTCTACCATTTCTTGACTGGTATTTTCAACCGCCAAGTGCGTCCCTTCTTCTTCGAGACGGAGCTGGATCTCTCCACCGGCATCCGAATGCTTGACGGCATTACTAATGACATTTGAGAGGACCAATTTCAGAATGGCTGGGTCCATATAGACTGGTTTGGCTGGGATTTGATTGTCAATCGTAAGCGCGCGGGAGTGAGCCAAAACCTTGTACTGGTCGAGGATCTGCTCTAAGACTTGATCCAGCTGGATCCACTCCTTGTCTCCGGCCAATTCTTGGACAGAGGACAGGGATAGAATTTCCAGGACGATCTGGTTCATCTCATCGACGATATCGAGAGAGACCGACAGATAGCGGTCCCGATCCTTATAGCGGCCTATCTTATCCCGCATATTTTCTAGGATAATCTTCAAGCTGGCCAGAGGCGTCTTGAGCTCATGCGAAGCCCCACGTAGGAATTCCACCTTCATCTGCTCCAACTTCAGATTTTCCTGTTTCTGTTGCTCTAGATTGTCGATCACCTCTAAAAGATGATGATAGAGGTCGTTGATCTGTTGCTTGAGAACGCCGATCTCATCCTGCGAATGAATGGGGAGACTAGCTGTCCGATCCAAGCGCTTCATCCGCTTGGTCATCTGCTTGATCTCCAGGATCGGAGCAGAAATCATGCGGGCATAGAGATAGGAGGCAATTAGCGACAGAACAAAGGAAGCAAGGAGACTATAGGGAAGAAAGCCCAGACTGATGTCCCGCGCTTCCTTTTGCGAATCGACGGTCGCTAAGAATTGCAGGGTTAAGTCTTTCCCCTCTTTGGTCTGAATCTTTCGCTCTTCAATGACCAGGGAATTGTTCTGGCTATCAGGGTTCAGGAGCAGGTCATCCTTTACCTCTAGGGCATTTTGTTTTTGCTTTCCTTTGATAGACACCTTGATATCATTGGTATTGGAATAAAGGTCGATGACCGACTCAATGGTCCCTTCTTCCTGACCCTGGAAACTCTTAGCCAGGGCTTGCGATTTCTTCAAAATCGTCTGGCGCTGGGACTCGATATAGGTCGATGGAAAAATAAAGTAAACCGAAGCATGGAGAAGGATGACTAAGCTACTAAAAAGGGCAAAGGTGATCAGAAAGATTTTTGCAAAGATACTCCGTTTGGTCATGGTCTCTCCAATTTATAGCCGACATTGCGTACCGTAACGATACAGTCCAGCTCTAGTTTTTTTCGTAGTTCCTTGATATAGACATCGATCACCCGGTCAAAAGGAATCTCCTCCGTCTCCTTCCAGACGGCATCGAGGATCTGAGAGCGGGTCCGGGCCTTGCCCTCATGCTGGAGCAAGTATTCCAAGATTTCCAACTCCTTAGCATTCATGGAAATGGCTTGGCCTGCTAGGCTAGCTGTGTAGCTCTCAAAATCCACCTGTGCCTCTCCATAGGTGAAGACCCGTGAAGGTTGAAGCTTTTTAAAAATAGCTTCGATACGGACCTTCAAGAGGGACAAGGAGAAGGGTTTTTCCAGGTAGCCATCTGCCAACTCTCCAAAGGCTGTCAACTTATAGTCCTCGTCATGGAAGGCCGTCAGCATGAGGACAGGGACTGAGCTGGTCTTCCGAATAGTCTTGAGGACTTCCAAGCCATTGAGGATGGGAAGCTGGATATCCAGCAAGACTAGATCCGGCGCTTCTCTGTGAAAGAGGTCCAGGGCTTCCTGCCCATCGCCTGCTTCAAAGACTTCATAGCCACATTCCATGAGATAGTCGCTCATCCCTTCTCGAATCAGGACTTCATCTTCTACGATTAGTATCTTCATACACTTTCCTTTTTATCTAAGAAACTTCTACCTCCTATTATACCCTATTTCTATTTTAGGAAACAATCTCTTATTCGACATCCACCAAAAGTTCCTTTGGTTTCTTATGCAAGAGCCATTGTGAAGAAAGGATGGATACTAGAATCAAGAGGACCCCACCGACCAAAACAATTACCAGCAATTGGCTCGGTTGGATGTCCATATGGATATCTGTCAGGGTCTTACTGAAGCTTTCCGCCTCAGCTCCTCCACCAAGGTTGGCTGCAGAGGATTCTTGAGCCATTTGTTTGGCAATGCCACTGGTGACGTTTTTGAGCACCGTATCTCCCACTGCTTTGGCAAGAAGACCTGCGACTCCATAAGAGAGGAGGAAGGCTGGAATGGAAATCATCACCAATTCTGCCACAAATTGCCCTGCAATCTGTACCTTAGAAAGGCCTAAAGCCAGCAAGATACCCACTTCTCTGCGACGGGCATTGAGCCACAAGACAAGGAGAAGGGTGAGAAGCAAGCTAGCAAAGATGAGACTGCCGATAAACAAGTAGTCCGCCACTTGGAACATGCTGCTGATGGATTTTTGCAAGGCTGGGTAGTTGGAAGAGCTCTTAACCAAGTCAAAGTAATTCCATGGGATATCCAAGGCTTTGATTTTTTCGATCAAGGCATCCAGGTCTTGATCCCCTTTGGCAAAGAAGGTCGCATCTTCATAGGTAGCTGTTTGGACGGTATTGCCATAGAGTTTGGCAGCTGTATCCAAGTCAGAGATCAGCGTATCTTCATACAATTCTTGGGCGTAAGTTAGAGGAGCTTGGTTTTTTCCTGAGAACAAGCCTTTAATGGTCACTTCTACTGTTTCATTAGCCCCTTTTTCATTGTCGGCATCATAGAGATTGGACTTGAGGCGCACCTTATCGCCTACCTTGAGACCATTCTTTTTCGCCAAATCTTCGTGCATGAGGATTTGGTTTTTGTCTTTATCCGTCAGGTGCTCCCCTTGGACCAGCTTGTAGGCACCAGAGACAAACTTATCTTCTTTTGAAGAGTCATTGACCCCTGTCACCATCAAGGTATTCTTGAAGTGCTTAGCCCGCTCTGGAGATTGATTTTGCAGGGTTTCTTCGGTCTCAATGATCTCGTGGTCTAGGATATCTGCGATGGCATTGATCCGCTTGATGGAGGAAGTGATCCCCTCTACCTGGCTGATTTTTTCGATATCTTCTCCTCTGAGATTCCCAGCTCCCCTAGGGGTTCCTGGATTGGTCCTGCGATTGATCTGCATGGAGAAGCTATTGGTGATGGATCCCAGGCTTTCCGATGAAGCTTTTTGGGTTGCACCCTTCATGGAGAGTCCGATCAAGCTCAAGGTCCCCATGAGGAGAATGATGGCAAAGAGCAAGAGAGACTTGGGCCATTTACGTGTGATATAAGCAAAAGCATTTCGCAACATAGCATTCCCTCCTTACTTGCTCTTCTCAATGAGGCTACGGCGACTCAATTCCAAGACCACATCGGAGGCCTCTGCCACTTCCTTGCTGTGGGTGACGACGATGACACATTTTTGGCGCTCCTTGGCCAATTTCTTCAAAATGGCAATGATGTCACCGGCTGTCTGTTCGTCTAAGTTTCCTGTCGGCTCATCTGCCAAGATGACAGGAGCTTCTGAAACGAGCGCACGCGCAATGGCCACCCGTTGCTGTTGCCCTCCAGACAATTGAAGAACATTGCGTTTGATTTGCGTTTCATCCAATCCCAATTCCAAGAGAATGTCTTTCCCAGCTTGTTTGTTGACCAGGCGGACATTTTCAAGTGGCGTCAAATAATCAATCAAATTGTAATTCTGAAAGACCAGGGAGACATGGTGCTTGCGGTGGTAGCTAGACCCTTTGGTCTGGATGTCCTCCCCATCAAAGAGAACCTGCCCCTTCTTGGGATTGTCTAGACCAGCCAAGAGAGAGAGGAGGGTCGATTTCCCTGCTCCAGACTGACCGATAATGCTGTAAAATGTCCCATTTTTGAACTGATAGTTCACGTCTGAGAAGATCTCTTCTTGGTAGCTTTGGTAGCTATAGGATACATGTTTGAGTTCTAACATAGGTGTCATTTCTCCTTAACTCATTTTTGTTAATATTTCTTTTGGACTCTTGCGCCAGATCATGCTGGTAGTTACACCGAGCGACAGAAGGATCAAGCACAAGAGGCTAGCATAGGCGATTCCTAAGGAAAGGCCTTGAGGGATTTGGTTGAGCAAGTCTAGGGTCTGCTGTTGACCGGTCTGTCCGACAAACTGCTCTAAGAAACGATGGCTGACCATCCGCCCGATGAGAAAGGCTGGGATCACCGCTAGTAAGGATACCAGCACCACTTCCAAGAGGAACTGTCTAAAGATCCGGCCCTTGCTCTTCCCAATAGATAAGAGCACCCCGATTTCATGGATCCGCTCCCGTGTCCAAAGACTGAGTAAGAGCGATAGGGCACCGGCTCCCGTCACTAGGAGGACGATCATCATGATCCGCACCAGGCCTTCTAGGGTCTGAGAGGATTCCTTCATCTGGTCAAAGGCCTTGCGATCTTCGACCACGCGTAGCGATTGCCAATCCAGATCCAAGCTTTTGACTTGCTTCAAGAGGGCATCGATTTTCTCAGGATCTTTGACGCCAAAGGTGACCTGGGTCACTTCTTGCTGACTGAGACCAAGAAGCTTGGTCGCATCCTCATAAGGGAGGTAGACTTGATTCTCACTCAGATCAGAGGTCATTCCTGTGAATTTTTCCTGTTTCTTACCCGAAAAGATCCCAACGATTTTAAAGGTTTGCTCTTTGGCAGGAGTCTCTCCCATCTGAAAGCTGGATAAGGTCAAGGAATCTCCGACCTTTAGCTTATTCTTCTTAGCCAACTCTTCGTGGATCAAGATCTGGCCGCGAGCCTTGTCGGATAAGTGCTTGCCTTGCACCAGTTGAAAACTGCCACTGCGGAAATCCAGGTGCTGGTTTGTCTTCTGGGTAAAGACAGCGCCTAGCGCTTGCTTGGCTTCCTGCCCCAGATCATCCCGTTCTACCGACTGCTGTCCCGTCACCGCTTCTTTACTTATGATACGAACGGGACTTTCATATTGAGGAACCATAGATCCAACTCCAGCTAGCTGATGCACCTTTTCAGCTTCCTTCAGAGCAAAGGGAGTATCCCCCTGCTTACTGGTCAGGGCAAAGCTGGTCCCAGCCGACTGCTTGATATGGTCCTCCAGTCTTCCTCCCACTTGCATCAGTGAAAAACAGAAATACAAGCAAGAGAGGATCAAGAGGAGAATCAGAAAGAGGACCAGATTCCTCGTTCTTTTTCGAGAAATATAGGCGATTGCCTGTTGTAAGAGCATGATCTTACCCTCCATTTCAAGGTCCACAGCGATGCATTGTGGACGCTTTCATCATTTGTTGCTTTCATTATAGAGGAGAAATGTGAAATGTTTATGAAATAGAAAAAGTTTCCTAGAAAAATCTAGGAAAGCTGAGCAGTCGTTCAGAGTCACTTCATCTATCGCCATAGAAAAAAACCTTTGAAAAAGATTTCTTTTCAAAGGTTTTATTTTCTTTTCTTCTTCATTTCTTTTTCAATGGCATTAGCAATTTTCTCCACCATATAGGCTGTTTGGAGATTGCGCAAGATCAAGAGGGCCCAAAAGAATGCAAAGAGCATCTGACCCGCCATGCTCGCTTCATTGAAAAAATAAGTCTCCATAGCAGTAAAGACTGCTAGCACTGCAAATTGTTTTGTATTCATAAAATTATTCTACCATGAATCAGTAAAAAATTCATGTATTAATCGTCTTGAAGGGTGATTTTATCGGATAGGAAGGTAAATTCCTCAGGAATGACGCTTTCCTCTTCTTCCACCACTTCGGATTTTTGTCCACGCGTCTTAGCTGAAAACTCTGCCCGGATTTGAGTCCACTCCTCTAGAGAAACCGCTAGAATCTCTGGAGAGAAGCCTGCAGCATTGCTGAGGATATTTCCAAACATGGTATTGAGGTTGTCCCGCTTCATGGTCTGTTCGGCATTAAAGGCAGACTCAAAAGCTAAAATCGCATGATTCTCATTGGCAGCAACCGGTTGAGATCCGATCAAGAGAGCCTTATCTGCACCTGCCAAGCTTTCGATAATTTCCCCCCATGCATTCTGGAGACGGATCAAGTTTGTTCGAGCCAGTTCTGGGTTTTCGACTGCCTCTTGTAAAATCGCGTTGACCTTGTTGCGATCTGCTCGGTAGCCTTTACTAGATTTGGTTGGACGAGCTACTGGAGGTTTTGAGGCAGGAAGGCTAGCACCGGCCTGGACCAATTGTTGCTTGAGTTGAGCAACTTCTTTCTTCAAGTCTTCCAGCTGAGCTAGCACATTGGAAGGAAGTTCAACAGCTACTGAGTTAGAAACTTGGCCCGTACTTTCAGCCAATTTAATGGTCATCATTTCAGTGTAGATGCGCGGTTGCAGGCTGTTTTTGATATCTGCTAGACTAGTCGTCGCCTGATCAATCAGGGCAAAGAGACGAGCTTGATCAGCTGCAAGGTTGGCCGCGAATAAATCACTAGCATGGGTATTTTCTCCACCTGTCTGAACAATCAAGAGATCTCTCAGGTATTGAAGTAAGTCCGCGACAAAACGAGCCATATTCTTGCCATTATCAAAGATAATCGCAAGTTGGTCCAGCGCAGCCGTCGCATCATGGTCCAGGATGGCAGCCACGTACTGATCAAGAGCGGCTAGACTGATGGAGCCTGTGATCTCTTCGGCAATCGCGGTCGTCAACTCACTACCCGCAGTCAGACTTAGGGCTTGGTCTAAAATGGACAAAGCATCCCGCATCCCACCTTCAGCGCGCCGGGCGATGATCTGGACAGCATCTGCTTCATAGGCAATGCCTTCTGTAGCTAAGATACTTTCCAAATGGTGAACGATATCTGGCAGTTTGATGGATTTGAATTCAAAGCGTTGGACCCGTGACAAAATAGTTGCAGGAATTTTGTGCAATTCTGTCGTTGCGAGGATAAAAACTACATTTTCCGTCGGCTCTTCCAGCGTCTTCAACAAGGCATTAAAGGCCCCTGTCGAGAGCATGTGGACCTCATCGATAATATAGACCTTGTGCTTGGCTAGACTTGGAGCATAGGTCGACTTGTCGCGAATATCGCGAATTTCATCGACCCCATTGTTAGAGGCAGCGTCGATCTCAATAACATCTTCTAGACTCCCATTGGTAATGGATTCACAGATATAGCAGTCGTTACACGGCTCCCCATTGACTTGATTGGGACAGTTCATGGCCTTAGCAAAGATCTTGGCCACACTGGTTTTCCCAGTACCACGAGGTCCAGAAAAGAGATAGGCATGGCTGATCTTGTCCTGCTCGACGGCCTGCCTCAATGTCCGTGCCACCACTTGCTGGCCGACCAATTGACCAAAGGTCTGGCTACGGTATTTCCGATATAAAGCTTGATACATTAGTTCTTAACTCCAAACATCTTAAAGTCCCAGTTTGTCTTTTCGATCAAGAGAGCGACAAACTCTTCCAAATACTCTTGATCCAGCTGATCGTAGTCAGAGACGCATTCTGAGTCCAGGTCTAAAACCCCCAGGAGCTGGCCGTCCTTGACCATAGGCACCACAATTTCACTCATAGCCCGGCTATCACAGGAAATATAGTTGGCATGTTGACGGACATCATCGACAATCATGGTTTCTTGCTTCTGGGCCGCTTCTCCACAGACACCCTTTCCAAGTGCGATGTGGACACAAGAGACTCCACCCTGAAAGGGTCCCAAGATCAATTCTGACTGGTCATACAAATAAAAACCCGCAAAGACAGAACGAGGCAGGGCTTGATTTAAGAGAGCACTGGCGTTAGACAAATTGGCCAAGGCATTGCTTTCTCCTGTTAAGAGAGCGTCTAACTGTGCCAGTAAAAGTTGGTATTGTGATTCTTTTTCCGAATGTTTCATACCTTTCATTATACCAAATCTTTGCCCAAAAATTAAGCTTCAAACAGCGAAAGAAAAGAGAGTGGGACAGAAATCAGTCATTCGTTAGAATTCGATTTCGTCGTCCCACCTCCGCACAGTTGAGTAGGGCTGTAAAAACTGATGAAATCAGCGTAGTAGAGCCCACTCCACCACTGCGTCTTGCTCGACAATCCAAAAATAATTGAGAGGCTAGGATTTTTGTCCCAGCCTCTGGAATATAGATAAGTTCTCTTAAAAACTTTCCTTAGGTGAGGACGGACGTCAGAAAGTTTCAATATATTCTGGATTTATTTTAAAAATGAAATTTCAGTTTTATTTCTTTGCAAAATCATTTAACTTATTTTTTTAAAATCATTTTATCTATTCATGTCGTCGATTGAAGTGAAAGACTTCAAAATATTGAATGGCCCGGTAGATTAAAAAGATGGTCAAGATGATGGCCACCAGCCAAATCGTCTTTAGTCCATAAAACTGGATCAAGTAGGTCGAAAAGATGGCCCCACAGACGAAACTCCCGATCAGGCAGGTCATAAAGATGGCTTCCCAGAGGAATTTCATCTCCCTGTCTCTAACAAAATTTCCATAAGCTACCATGGTTTTCTTTAGATTTCCGGTCATAAAAGAGTGGTTGTAGGCATAGCTACCTACTTCTCCAAATGAGGTCGCTACGATTCCTAAACTCAGGCCAAAAAAAGGCACGATGAAGACATTTTTTACCGATGCTGGCAAAAATCCCGTCACCAAAGTTGTGAGGATATAGGGCACTAGGGTACTCAAGCGCCAGACTGAATTATCAATCAAGCGACGCAAGACCGTCATTAAAAAGATCCCCAGCATAAAGGCCAGCATCGTGGCTAACTTCACTTCTACATCTGAGATCTGCTGGCCGATCAAACCAACCGAAAGAAATACCACATTTCCTGTCTGGCCTGCCGCCAAGGTCCCACCCCGACAAATAAAGGTATAAGCATCTGAAAAACCAGCACACATGGTCAATAAACAAGCGAACGCCTTGGTCCGCGAATGAAACTCCCTTTTCATTTCCATTCTCCTTAGGAAAAAGAGGGAGTGGTACCAAATGTTTAAATAAACATTTCCCATACCACCCCCACAAAGTTGATTGAGAACTCTTCTGAGTCTTTTAGCGAATGAAGAGTCTCATCAACTACTGAGACATTCCGTCACTCCTCATATCCGTAGACACTTGGTGACCAGTTGGCCTTCTTCTCTCTTTTTTTATTTTCCCTCACGCGCTTCGTTGAGGATTTTTTCAATCTTGGTTGTGATCAAATCAATCGCAACGGTGTTGGTCACTCCTTCAGGAATGATCACGTCCGCATAGCGCTTGGTTGGCTCAATGAACTGATGGTACATGGGTTTCACCACTCCAAGGTACTGCTCAATGACGCTATCGAGACTCCGTCCACGCTCCTCCATATCGCGCTTGATCCGGCGAATGATCCGGACATCATCATCCGTATCAACGAAAATCTTGATATCCATCAAGTCTCGAAGGCGCTTGTCTTCAAGGACCAAAATCCCTTCCACGATGAAAACATCTTGTGGTTCCTGACGATAGGTCTTGCTACTGCGCGTATGCTCTGCATAGTCATAGGTTGGAATATCCACCGGACGACCTGCCAAGAGTTCATTGATCTGCGCAATCATCAAGTCCGTATCAAAGGCAAAAGGATGGTCATAGTTGGTCTTGATCCGCTCCTCAAAGGTTAAATGACTCTGGTCCTTGTAATAAGAATCATGCTCAATCATAGCAATCTTTTCATTCGGAAAATTAGCCAAAATGGCACGAGACACACTGGTCTTTCCACCACCAGAACCACCAGTAACACCAATAATAATAGGTCTATTTTGCATTTTCTACTCCATTACCTCTAATCGCTTGAAAAGGTCCTAACCTCTCCACTACATCTTATCCATTTTACCATATTTTTGCCTAGACTTGAATCATTTTTTCCGATGAAATTTAGAGTAGAAAAGGACCTTGCGGTCCTTTCATTATTTCACTTTTTCTAATTTTGCGGCAAATTCATTCCCACCACGTAAGACGAGTATATTCTTTCCACCGTTGACAGGTACGAAACAATAATTTGAATTAGCTTGTATATAGACTTCCTTAGCGCTCTTCACTTGATAGCCTTCTGATTTCACCGCTTCTTGAATTACTTCAAATGTATGTTCGATCTCTTCTTTAGAAGTCGTGTCTCCATCATACTTTTCTGAATCAGCTAGAGAATAGAATGCGTAAGCCTTGCTATCGAAATACTTATCACTAATAATTCCGTGATCTGAAATCTGAACAGTTGTATTATCTCCTTCTGTCACATTCTTCCATTTTCCAACCATGGCCTTTGGTGTTTCAACCTTGTGATAGACCAAATTATCTTCAAAGTTTCCTTTGTATGACTTATAAGTTTTCAAGTCAAATAAATCATTTCTTAAAATAATATTGCTTCCGTCTTTTTGGAGCAAGTTATAGCGTGTGTTCCCCCCAGACTTAATAACAACTATTTCCGTCGTCTTCAGGTTAAATTTCTTATCAACATCCGCAAGTGAATGCAAGTCAGTTGCATTCAACAAAGAAAGTGCTGTATTAAATTCTTTTTTCGCTTCATTGCCCTTGAGAACCTTTTTGATGGTCTCATCGCCATTGACTCTTTGTTTCTTTCCGCTTAGTTCATAAGTGACCGGACTTGAATCCGTATCTCGCAACCAAACGCCATCTACACTTGGTCCACCTGAAAAGAAAAAGAACCAAGCAAAAGCAATCACTGCGACAAGTCCTCCAACCGCGCCCCCAATCTGTGTTTGTTTATTGAATTTTTTCGGTCTTGGCACAGGTTGCAAGGTTTTCGCAGATGGTTGCGGTTGCACAAAAGCCGTAGACTCTTGTGAAAGAGGTGCGCTAGGTGCAACAGGTACTTCTTGAGCAGGAGCCTGCGCTTCAGTTACTGGAGCTGGTGCCTCAGTTGTTGGAGTCGGCGCTTCTTTTCGCTCTACGACAAACTCCCCTTTTTCACGCGCTTCTTGAAATTCTTGCATACTTGGCTTACGACCATTGATCGCTTCAAAGTATTCAACCCAATCTTTTTGATTCATCATATCCCCCTTATTGATTCATCATAAAAACTAATCATATTATACCACAAATCAATGGTATATTTTGTGATTTTCAGAAAATAAAAGAAAAGGACCTTCCGGTCCTTCTGATTTAGTTCACTTTTTCCAATTTTTCAAATAAATGATAGTCTTCTGTGAAAACAAGAACTGTCTTTCCTCCATTTACAGGGATATAATAAAAATCAGATCCTAGTTGCTTGTACACGTCTTTCATGCTATTTAACTGATAATCTTGAGAATCCACCACATCTTGAAGATCTTCATATACCTCTTTCACTTTGTCAGCTGTCTTTTCCTGATCAAACTTAGTTGAAGGCATCTTTTGGAGCTCTTCTAGGGTATAAAAAGCCGTACCTTCGCTGCTATCAAATTCACTATAAGTAAGAATTCCACAATCATTTAATTCAAGGTAATTGGTTTCATCGTCATAAGAACGCTCAATTTTCCATTTCCCAACTAACACTTTAGGAATTTCTGTCTTGTGAAAAATAGCATTTTTCTTAAAGCTCTCTGAATGATCACTATAGGTCACCAAATCCATCAAGTCATTAGCTAAAATTACATTGGTCCCATTGCTTTGGAGTAGATTATAAACAAGCCCATGCTCGTCTTTAATGATGACAATTTCCCTCGTGTGGAGGTCAAATTTTCTATCAACATCAGCTAAGGTCTTCAGCTTGGAGTAGTTTAACTGGTTTAAAGCTTTCTGAAACTCTTGACTCGCTTCCTTCCCCTTATAAACTTTTTCAATCTTATACTTACCATTCGATCGTGGCTCTTCTTGATTTAATTCATAAACTACTGCTGTTGAATCTGCAGGTCCAACCCAAATTCCTTCCAAACTTGGAGTCGGTTGGAAGAAAAAGAAGTAAGCCAGTACAATAACGGCTAGGATTCCTACTCCTGATAGAACCCATTTTGTTTGCTTATTCCATTTCACACGAAAGTGTTTGAAAGCTGGAGTCTCAGACCTTGACTCAACTTGTGACGCCATTTGAACCTTCTCACTCTTCTCTGGTGAGGCAACTGCTGATGGAACTTGTGCTTCATTAACGGTCTCTTTTCGTTCCACTACAAACTCGCCATTCGCTCGTGCATTTTGAAACTCTTGCAGACTCGGCTTCCGGTTATGGAGTGCTTCAAAATAGTCAACCCAATCTTTTTGATTCATCTATTCCTCCTAATTGATAAATGTTTTCAAACTGATCCTATTATACCATACATGGAAGATCCCTCACTCATTTTCAGAAAATAAAAGAAAAAGCCCAAGCAATTTTCTACTTGGACTTTCTTCCTTATTTCAAAACTTTTTGTGTTTTTGCGTAATTAGCTTCGACAGCTTCTTTTTCAGCCTTCCACCAGTCTTGGTGGTCTGTATACCATTTGATGGTGTCTTCCAAACCTGCTTCGAAGTTGGTGAATTGTGGTTCCCAACCCAATTCTTCACGCAATTTTGTTGAATCGATGGCGTAACGCAAATCGTGACCAGCACGGTCTGTAACACGGTCATATGCGTCTTTTGGTTGACCCATTTTTTCAAGGATCAGTTCAAGCACTTCCTTGTTGTTCTTTTCACCGTCAGCACCGATCAAGTAAGTTTCACCGATACGGCCCTTGGTAAGGATGGCCCAAACACCAGTTGAGTGGTCGTTGGTGTGGATCCAGTCACGAACGTTCTTCCCTTCACCATATAGTTTTGGTTTGATACCAGACAAGATATTGGTGATTTGACGTGGGATGAACTTCTCGATGTGTTGGTATGGACCATAGTTGTTTGAACAGTTTGAAATGGTTGCCTTAACACCGAAGGAACGAACCCAAGCCTTCACAATCAAGTCTGAAGCAGCCTTGGTTGATGAATAAGGGGATGATGGGTTGTATTTGGTTTCAGCAGTGAATTTTTCACCAGGACCTTCCCCATGTCCAGGAAGATCTTCACGCAAGGGAAGGTCTCCATACACTTCGTCTGTTGACACGTGGTGGAAACGAATATCATACTTGCGAGCCGCTTCCAAGAGTGTGTAGGTACCGATGAAGTTGGTGTGGATAAATGGTGATGGGTCATTCAATGAATTGTCATTGTGACTTTCAGCCGCGTAGTGAACAATAGCATCAGCCTTAGCAGCCAATTTATCAACCAATTCAGCGTCAGCAATATCACCCACAACCAATTCAACACGATCCCCAAGGATTTCTTCAATGTTGGCACGGTTACCAGCGTAAGTGAGTTTGTCAAGGACAGTCACATGTACATCTGGATGATTGTTGTAGACATAGTGTACGAAGTTTGAACCGATGAAACCAGCGCCACCGGTTACGATGATGTTTTTGTATTCAGTCATTTTTTCTCCAAAAAATTGTTTTTCCTTTGCATTGTTCCTTTAGCTAGTGAGGGACGCCAGCAACCCTTCGGTTTCATGGCTAAATCCGGAGCCGTAGTCTCCGGATTTCCCTACAAGATTCCCTCAGGGAATCTTGTTTTCACTAGGGCAGGAACAATCTTATAACGCTCCTTGCAGTCGCGATACTGCTATGCAGGGTTCATTTTTACAAATCTTCTGCTTTTAGGGGTTTAACGTCTTTGAGTAATGGGTGGTTCTTGTCTGCTTCTGAAACTTCTGCTTCTTCCAAGTTTTCCCATTGGATGTCTAGACTTGGGTCTGCGTAATTAACAAATGCATATTTTGGCTTTAGCTCCAATGCCCAGTAATCATTGACTAAGTAAGTATAAGCCACTTTATCCGTCAAAACTTGGAATCCATTGGCAACGCCACGTGGTACGAAGATCCCTTTAGAGGCGTCAATCACAGTTTGGTAGGTGTTCCCAAAGGTCTCACCTTCACGAAGGTCTACCCAAGTTCCAAGAACCTTTCCTTCATCTGCTACAGAGATGTACTTGTCCCAAGGTTCTGCATGCAAGCCACGCAAGACATTCTTCCGAGAGAATGAAATGTTATTTTGCAACTTGCCTTCCGCAAAGAAGCTTTCTGGAAAACCAAGAGGAAGCATCTTCTCTTTTTGGAAGTTTTCCTTGAACCAACCACGGTTGTCCCCACGAACTGGAATATCAAACTCCATCAAACCTGGGATCGCTTCAATCTTGCGGGCTGCTAATTCTTTCTCGAAAAATTGTTCTGTCATTAAGCTTCTCCAATCAAACGGAGCAAATATTGTCCGTACTCGTTTTTCTTCAGAGGTTGAGCCAATTCATAGACTTGCTCTTTAGTAATATAGCCCATACGATAGGCGATTTCCTCAAGGTTAGCTACTTGGACATTCTGAAGACGTTGAACAGTCTCGATATATTGAGAAGCCTGCAAGAGACTTTCATGAGTTCCTGTATCCAACCAAGCAAAGCCACGGCCCATGAGCTCAACAGAGAGATCTCCACGCTCCAAATATGCCTTGTTGACATCGGTGATTTCAAGCTCTCCACGAGGACTTGGTTTGATGTTTTTGGCAATCTCTACCACATCATTGTCATAGAAGTAAAGACCCGTCACCGCAAAGTTTGATTTCGGATGTTCTGGTTTTTCTTCGATTGAGACGGCATTCATGTCCGCATCAAACTCTACCACACCAAAACGTTCTGGATCTTTGACTTGGTAACCAAAGACAGTCGCGCCTTTTTCTTTTGCTTCCGCCCGTTGCAACATCTTGGTTAAGCCATTTCCGTGGAAGATATTATCTCCAAGAACGAGGGCAACATGATCGTCACCAATAAATTCTTCTCCAATGATGAAAGCTTGCGCCAATCCATCTGGGCTTGGTTGCTCAGCATAAGAGAGGGAAATTCCTAGTTCAGAACCATCTCCAAGAAGCTCTTCAAAACGAGGAAGATCCTGCGGAGTTGAGATGATTAAGAATTCTTTGATCCCTGCCAACATAAGGGTTGACAGTGGATAGTAGATCATTGGTTTGTCATAAATGGGCATCAACTGTTTGGAAGCGGCACGGGTCAAAGGATACAAACGAGTACCTGAGCCACCAGCTAAAATAATACCTTTCATAATGTTAGGCCTTTCTACGTAGTCATTACCCTTATTTTATCATGTTTATATAAAAAAGTCACCTTGCATTTGTGTTACAAGGTGATGACAGGAAAAGAGCGTTGTGGAATTGTTAGCATTGGTCTTACTCATGATTCAAATAGATTACTGCTCCTTGACTGAGCCGTCTGAAAACCTTACCTTTACTCCCGATTTGGTCGTGCCTTTCCTAGAATCCATAAAGCTCTGAAATTCCTCATCTTCATTATTATAGACCCCTATCTTAATTTTATTCGCATCTATATCATAAGCTAGTACATGTTCCTTGGAACTCCCATCAGAAAATGTGAATTTTATATCTGTTCCCCATGCATCTGAAGGAATAGAGCTATAGGATGGGTTCTTAATTTCAATCTCCTCAATTCCTTCGTAAGAATTCTTCAAGGTCTTTACAAGGCTGACTTCATACTCTCTATTGCGTTGCTTTTCCTCCAATTGTTTGTTTATATGAAATAAAGAAAGCCCAACTATCATAAGGAGAGCCATAGCGATGACCATCATCCTTTTGCTTTTCTTTTTAAACTTGATGTTTACCATAAGTCGATACTCCTTACTAATGACGGTCCCTTTGAGCTGTATCTGACTATCTTTTTTCTCAAAGACAATAACAGCAATCAAAAAGAGAGTTCACTATTGATCTCCTTTTCTGTTCCTTATCCCAAAGCGACGTCTAGGATCATCATAATGACAAAGCCAACCATGAGGCCGAGGGTCGCAACGTCTGTGTTGCCATTGGTCTGGGAATCTGGGATCAACTCTTCGACCACTACAAAGATCATAGCGCCTGCCGCAAAGCCCATCATAATATCCAGTAATTTTCGACTAATATGCTTGAAGAAAAAGACGATGGCGGACCCGACAATGGTACAGCCCCATGTAAACAATCCTGTGAGAAAGGCCTGTAAGACCACGGATTGTGATTGAAACCAATTCATAACAACTCCCAGTTTCTTGTTCATTCACTTGTTCCATCTTACTATTTTTATCCGAATGAAGGAAGGTCTTTCGAAAAAAAGAGAGTGGGACAGAAATCCTAGCCTCTCAATTATCTTTGGATTGTCGAGCAAGACGCAGTGGTTGAGTGGGCTCAACTACGCTGATTTCATCAGCTTTTACAGCCCTACTCAACTGTGCGGAGGTTGGACGACGAAATCGAATTCTAACGAATGACCGATTTCTGTCCCACTCTCTTCTTCACATATTGTTCAACTGGATAATCTGATGGATCTAGGCGCACCTTTCCTCCTGCCACTAGTTGGGCCAGGTGCCACCCAATAAGGGGACCAGTTGTGAGGCCAGACGAACCCAGTCCACTAGCGACATAGAGACCTGCTTGATCGGGAAGAGCTCCCCAAAATGGTGAAAAGTCACTGGTGTAGGCCCGTGTACCCACGCGCTCCCCGACAACTGTCGCTTGATCTAGTTCCGGATAGTAAGCCAAGGCTTCTGTTTCCATCTGATTGAGTAAAGCCAGGTCCACTGTCAGGTCAAAGCCCAACTCATTCTCATGAGTAGCTCCCATACTGATCTTGCCTTGCTGGAAGGGAATGATATCCAGCTCTCCTTCTGGCATAACCACAGGATAATCATCCGTATCTAAGTCTAGATGATAATCCCGCAACTGTCCTTTTTGTGGACGGACATCCACTTGGTAGCCAAGTGGCTCAAGGATTTGCCCCAACCAGGCTCCTGTCGCTAGGATAACTTGGTCATAGCTCTCTCCTGCTAACTGATAGCCATGATCCGAGGCGGAGAGGGCAACCTCTTCCTTGATCACTCTTGCCCCACTGGCTTTGAGAAGAGTTTCCGTCAGAAGGGCTCCTTCTACATGGGCCCCACCTGAGGCATAAAGGAGCTGTTCAAAGCCTTGCAGACCTGGGAATTGTTGGGCCACTTCTTCTTTGGTCAAAACCGCCAATTCCCCGATTAAGGGAGATTCTTCCCGTCGACTCAGCGCCAACTGATAGAGTTCATCTAATTTCTCTTCCTTCTTCTTAAGGAGATAGACCCCAGTCTGCTGGTAAAAGTCTGTTTCGATTCCGTCCTTGGCTAGGTCCTCTACTAATTCTTGGTAGAAATCTGCTCCAAGACGAGCCAGGCGATACCAGGCCTTGTTTCGCCGCTTAGAAAACCAAGGGCTGATAATGCCTGCCGCTGCCTTGGTCGCTTGGCCGACTCCATAGTCATAGACGGTCACATCCACTTGTGCTTCTTTGGATAAATAATAGGCTGCAGTGGATCCAACGATCCCTGCACCGATAATGGCAACTTTCATGATAACCCCTTAGATATGGTAAAAAGGATTGGTGCTGGCTTGACTGCCCAGCACTTCGATCTCCCACGCTTCTTCAGACTTCCACTGATTGAGTTTTTCGACTAGTTTTGACACAAAGAGAACTTCGATATGGTGACCTGGATCCAAGGCCAAGATCCCATCGCTCAGCATGTCCTGAGCCGTGTGGTAGTAGATATCTCCTGTGATGTAGACCTCAGCCCCCTTAGCGAGAGCATCCTTGTAAAAGGACTGGCCACTTCCGCCACAGATAGCGACGCGCTCAATGACCCGTTCTAAATCCGCCTGGTCGTAACCAACCAAGCGCAAAGCATCTAAGCCAAAGGTTTCTTTGACCTTGCTAGCCAACTGTCCAAAAGTTTGGGCAGCTACCCGACCGATGCGGCCGATTCCGAGCCCTTCTCCTGTCATGCTGAGGGGCTCTGTATTTTCAATTTCTAAAAGTTGGCAGAACCAATCATTGAGCCCATCTGGGACGATATCAATATTGGTATGGCTGACATAAACCGCGATATCGTGCTTGATCAAGTCAATGTAGATCTGATTCTGAGCCCGATCGGCTACCAAATCCTTAATAGGACGGAAAATGGGCGCATGCTTGACGATGATCAAGTCCACTCCATGGGCGATGGCTTCTGCCACCGTCTGCTCCCGGATATCCAAGGCTACCATGACCTTCTTGATGTCTTTTTGTAGCGTCCCGACCTGTAAGCCACAGACATCTCCCTCCATGGAAAGTTCCTGAGGACAGTAGGCTTCATAGCGTTTGATAAGTTCACTTGCTAGCATTTAGGACCTCCTTGATTTGGGCGATGCGCTCTTCTAACGATGCTCTGGCAGATTGATTCTCAACTGGGACCTGCTCCAAGGCAAAGGCCAATTTCTCCACTTCCTTGGACCACTTTTGGACAAAGGCTGGTGCTTGTTCCAGCATCAAATACGGACCAAAACGCAGTTCCTTAGCTGACAACTCTTGAGAACCATGCTCGACCACGAGGATCTCATAAAACTTCTCATTTTCTTCCAAGATAGCTTCATCAACAAGGCGAAAATCATGATCTACTAACCAAGCCCGCAGTTCATCCTCCCGATTATTGGGTTGCAAGACCAAGCGAGAGACACCGGCTAATTTCTCAAGACCTGCTGCTAGGATATCCGCAATCAAGCGCCCGCCCATTCCTGCGATGGTGATGCAAGAAATGTCATCGGACAGTTCGAAAGCAGCCAAGCCATTAGCTAGGCGGACCTCGATTTTGGCATCTAAGCCATTATCTGCCACATTTTGCAGGGCAGACTGGTAGGGTCCCTCAACTACCTCACCCGCAATAGCAGCCTCAATCTTGCCTTCCTGTAAAAGAGCGATTGGGAGATAAGCATGGTCACTCCCTACATCTAGAAGACGAGCTCCTTCTGGGACGAAACTGGCCACCAGATTCAAGCGATTTGATAATTTCGTAAATTCCATGTGCTTCTTTCTATACTTTTATTCCACCCTTTAGTATACCATGTTTGCAGCATTAAAAAAAGGCGCAACGGCGCCTTGTCTATTATGGAAAGGTATTATTTTAGACTTTCCTTAGGTGAGTCCGGACGTCAGCGAACTTCGAAGAAGTTCCATGACTAAGTTTTGAGTCTAATGTCTCAAAACTTCCGGGCACATGAAACTTATACGTTTCATGTGCTATACTCACGGCGGAAACTCTCGCAATCATCCTCAACAAGCCGATACTAGACTTTAGTCAATTTCCTTATATTCTACTTCCAAGCCACGTTGCACTGCTGGGCGATTAGCAATTTTTTCTGTCCAAGCTTGCAAATGCTTGTATTCCTTTACATTTAGGAAAATTCCTGCTCGGTCCCAGACCTTGTCTTGGACGAGACGGCCATACCAAGACCAGATGGCGATATCCGCAATGGTATAGTCCTCTCCTGCTATATAAGGTTTGGTCGCCAATTCTTTGTCCAGTAGGTCCAATTGGCGTTTGGCTTCCATAGCAAAGCGGTTGATAGCATACTCAACTTTTTCAGGAGCGTAGTGGAAGAAATGGCCAAAGCCCCCACCTAAAAATGGCGCAGCCCCTGTCTGCCAGAAGAGCCAATTAAGCACTTCTGTTCGTTTAGCAGGATCTGCTGGAATCAATTGTCCAAACTTCTCTGCTAAATACAAGAGAATATTGGCTGATTCAAAGACCCGAATGGCTTGGTCACCTGATTGATCCAACATAGCTGGAATTTTCGAGTTTGGATTGATGGCTACAAAGTCACTGCCGAATTGATCTCCATCACCAATCTTGATGCGATAAGCGTCATAGCCCGCATCCACTCCCAACTCTTTTAGTTCTTCCAGCATAATGGTCACCTTGATTCCATTAGGGGTTGGAAGGGTATAGAGTTGGAAAGGCTGATCGCCTTTTGGAAGGCTTTGTTCAAAGCGGGCACCTGCTGTTGGTTGGTTCAAACCTCCCCAGGCTCCTCCCATTTGACTCGGTGCTTCCCATACTTCTGGTAATTGATAGTCTGACATCTTTCTTCTCCTTTATTTCGCTACTCCTAGCATATCAAATCTAGGTGCTAGTTTCAAAAATCTGCTACGCTAGCTTTACTTGACTTTTCTGGTCAAAATGATAGTATAGAAAAAATACATTTTAAGGAGAAAACCATGTCCATGATCGATTTTCATAGTTTGGCAAAGACGGAACTCCACTGTCACTTAGACGGTTCCTTGTCTCTTCCGACTATTCGTCAATTGGCAGCCCTGGCCAATATTGACCTCCCTGCTAGCGATGAAGAGCTCAAACACCATGTCACTGCCCCTGCCCACTGTGAGAATCTCTTGGACTATTTGGAGGCCTTTGATTACATTCGCCCTCTCCTTCAAACCAGGGAAGCCCTGACCCTTGCTGCTTACGATGTCGCTAAGCAAGCGGCTCTGGAGAATGTCCTCTACATTGAGGTTCGTTTTGCTCCAGAATTGTCCATGGACCAAGGACTTACCGTCCCAGAAACCATCGATGCTGTCTGCGATGGTCTGCGCCAAGCCCAAGAAGAGTTTGGCATTATTGCAAAAGCCCTGGTCTGTGGCATGCGCCAGTCGGATCCAAAACTCACCTCTCGGATCCTTGCCGAAGCAAACCAAGTCAGGGATCAGGAATTTGTCGGGTTTGACTTTGCTGGGGATGAGCACAACTACTCTCCAGAAGATATTCGACCTTTAATCGAGCAAGTCAAGAGTTACCATCGTCCTATGACACTTCACGCAGGTGAGTGTCATTGCCCACACTTTGTTGCTCAATCGATTGCATTTGGCATCAAACGCAATGGCCACGTGACAGCTCTATCTCATGAACCAGCTTTACTCCAATCCTTTATTGACAATGGGGTCACGGGTGAACTTTCCTTGACCAGCAACTTACAGACAAAAGCAGCACCGACTATAGAGGATTTCCCTTATTTGAAAATGAAGGTAGCCGGAGCTCGGATCAGTATCAATACTGATAACCGGACTGTATCTGATACTGACCTCACCAAGGAATATGCCCTCTACCATCAGCATTTCCAAACCAAGGAGGCTGACTTTTACCAGCACAATGTCGATGACATCCAGGCTTCCTTTGCTAGTGACGAGGAAAAACAAGAACTCCTCACCAAACTAGAAAAAGCCTACGCGGACTATTTATAAACGAAAAAAACTAGCACTTTTATAAAGTGCTAGTTTTTTTAATCTTTCCACAAATCCATGGCCTTCAAGAAATCATCTGAAACGGTCACATTGCGTGGGTTGGCTTGCTCGCGTTCTTGTAGTTTCGCCTCTACTTGGGCCAGGCTGTTGATGCCTTCACTGCGCCAGTTGCGTAAAATAGCTTGGATATATTTCCAGTGAGGCTTGCCGTTAAAGACAGCTTCTCGTAAGGCTGCCTTGATCACATCTGGATCTGTCTGATCCTCGCGCACAGTCTTGGTCAAGTCTTCAATCTCAAAAGGCGTCAAGAGTCGTCCCAGTTCTTGTTGGAAGGTTTCCACCAAGTCCTTGATGACATTTCCCTTAGCAGGCGCGCTTTGTGCCTTCCCTTGTGATTGGGCTTCTAAAATCTCATCCAAGCGCTCCAGGGCAATGGTCGCATCAAAGATGGCTTCAATCTCACCATTGAGCTCAATGGTCCGGTATTGAAGGAGTCCCTTAGTAGTCAAATTGGACATAATCCGATTGACCTCTGTCACCGTTTTTCCCAGATGACTAGCAATCTGATTGGGAGTTAAGGCCTCTTGGCCAGTCGTATTTTGAAGGAAGAAAAACTGCCAAACCAAGTAATCATCTGCTTGGTCGAACAATTCATGATAATGAAAAAGCAAGGCACTCGGAAGAACCAAGTTGCCATACTTAAATGCTTGTGAATATGTCATAATTCCCCTTTATAGGTAACCATAAAATGAAATATCTTTTTCCAATTCTTCCAAGCGGTAAGGTGTTTCTTGATAAACCGCATAGTTGATCCAATTACTAAAGAAGGTCGTTGCAGCTAGATTCCAACGAATGCGAGGCTCTGTATTAGCGTCATCCCCATCAAAATAATTCTTGGGAACATCCGGATCCAAGCCTGCCTTGACATCTCGGTGGTATTCTTTTGCCAGTGTATCGCGATCATATTCCAGATGGCCAAAGCTATAGACCTCACGCATATCTGGACTAGCAATGATGGAAAGCCCAACTTCATTTCCCTGAGCGATCACTTGAAGATTGCTCTTTTCAAGGACTTCCTTCAAAGGAATATCTGTATAGCGAGAATGAGGGGCAAGGAAGCGATCGTCAAAGCCTCTCATGAGCAGACTATCGGGACGCACCACTGCTTGGTCATAGATACCCGATAGCTTGTCACAGAGCTCTACTTTTTGAATCCCGTAACGGTGGTACAGTCCAGCCTGGGCTCCCCAACAAAGGTGCAAGGTAGAAAAGACATGCCGCTTGGACCATTCAAAGACCTGGGTCAATTCTTCCCAGTAGTCCACTTCCTCAAAGTCCATCTTTTCGACAGGCGCCCCCGTCACAATCAAGCCGTCATAGTAATTATCCTTGATATCCTCAAACGTCTTGTAGAAGCTCTCCATATGCTCTGCCGCTGTATTCTTAGACTCATGGCTAGTCATATAGAGGAAATCTACATTGATCTGCAAGGGCGTATTGGCCAGGAGGCGTAGCAGTTGAGTCTCAGTTGCTTCCTTAGTCGGCATGAGATTCAAAATCAGAACATTTATAGGACGAATATCTTGGTGAGTTGCTCGAACATCATCCATGACAAAAATATTTTCTGAACGAAGAATATCTACTGCAGGTAATTTTTTATCTAGTGTAATTGGCATAAAAAGCTCCCATCGTGCAAGTTCTTAACTAACATTATATGATAGGAGCTTATAGTTTTCAATTATGGTTTTTCTGTATCCAGTTATAGTATTAGACTATATTAGTAATGCATCAAGACTTTGTAGTCGTAATCGCCGATCGCTTCGCGACCTTTCAATTCATCCAACTCGATCAAGAAGGCACACCCTGCAACGATCCCACCGAGTTTTTCGATCATTTCGATGGTTGCTTTAACGGTACCACCCGTAGCCAAGAGGTCATCAACGATGAGGACACGTTGACCTGGTTTGATAGCATCTGCGTGCATACAGAGGGTATCGACACCATATTCTTTTTCGTAGTCAGCAGAGATGACTTCACGTGGCAATTTACCAGGCTTCCGAACAGGCGCAAATCCAATTCCCAACTCAAAAGCGACCGGACATCCAACGATGAAACCACGCGCTTCAGGACCAACGATCATGTCGATTTTCTTATCCGTCGCATATTGAACGATTTCACGAATCGCATAACTATAAGCATTGCCATCTGCCATCAAAGGGCTGATATCACGGAAGGTAATTCCTTCTTGCGGATAGTTTTCAATGCTTGCAATGTAATCTTTTAAATTCATGGTTAACTTTCTTTCATAAAAAATTTTTTACATTCCATTATATCATGAATTCCACTAACTTGCATCATTTTTACCAAATCATTTTCCCAAGCTCCCGAGTCAAAAGTAAAAATCCCACATCCGAAAAATGATGTGGGATTGGAATTGGAGACATGCTTACTATTCATCTAATACTTTATTGTACTCGATTTTCATATCTCCCAAGTTTTTCAGGGAATAACGGGAACTTCCATTCTTAAACCAGGTGCCAAGAATGTATTGTTCGGCGACCTTCTTACTTTGTATTTTCAACCAAGCACGGTCTTTGCCGTAGGTGGCAAGCTGCTCAAGAAGTTGCTGGCCCTCGTAGGTAGTATCTTCTTTAGAAAGGTAGACCTCCTTCTGAAAAAACAGCTTTTTTGACGAGTCGTATTTAAATATAAATCCGAGTGTCACACCTTTTTCCAATTTAAAATCATACATATAGGTCCAGTTGGGAGTTCCTCTAAACATCATCACGGACAAGTCTTCGTTTCCATCAACAATTCCTTTTGAATAATGGTAGGTTTGAAATCCCTCATCTTCTTTCCAGATACCATCATTTCCTATCGTTTCTGTAAAGGGCTTAAACATCACATAGCGCATCATCCCACCATTTTCAGAGTAGTTAATTTCTTCCATGGGGTTCTTCAAGCTCAGGTAGATTCCCAACCAATAAAGAGCAAATAGCAGGAAGGGAGTGAGCCAGAGGAATTTTTTTAGGTATGTTTTCATGAGGCCTGACCTGTCAGGTAGTCGTAGATTTCACGAACTGTTCCAAGGGCCATCAACTCCTGCTCTTTCACCGTTTGTTTGAGGTTTTGGTAGATGCTGCTTTCTGCGATTTCGCGTTTTTCTGCTTCTTTATTGACCTTCATGATGCCATTTTCAATGGTCACAAAGCCCAGTTCTTGGAAGATCTGAATCATTTTGACCAAGAGGATCTGCTGAATCTTGAGATAAGCTGCTAGGTCTTTGAGTTTGTAGCGGACATCAAACTCTGGGTACTGGTAAATGGTCTTATAAAGCTTGGCATACTGGTCCCTGCTACCGTATCCTGTTAAATAGTAGGCTTTGGCGATTTCATTTTTGAAATAGACAGCCTGGAAATCATGCTCTTGGAAGATTTGCCGTAGTTGCTCTAAATCCTCAGGGATATTTCCAACTACAACAGCGGGTGCGCCTATCAGATCTGGTAGTTCTTTAGTAAAATCAAGAACGGGAACACCTGCGGGGAGACTGGCATTTTTAGAGCGGATATTAAAGAGTTGCACACCATCCACACGTGCATCAACCAGCATGAGCTGCAAGGTTGTTTGGCCATTCCATTGGTTGACCGACAACTGCACAGCTAGCTCTAGGTCTTGCGCCTGTGCAAACTCTGCCTCTAAGCTTCCCAAGCCAAAGGCAACCACCTCAAAGGTCGCATCTTCCTGAGAAATTTTGAGTTTCAAGTGAGTATTGCCAGCTCCCATTGAGCGCGCCCCTTCTACCTTGAAATTACGAACCAGAAAGACGGGCTTTTTATTGTCCATGCCAAAAGGACTCAAGCGCTCAAAGCTTTTCAGAGTCTCAAGCGTTAGTTCAGTTAAATGCAGTTCCTCATCGATGGCTAAGCTGGACTTGCTACTGAGATCAATCTCTTGCTCTGCAATGTAATCCGTAAGAGCCTGAGATAGGGCAGGAAGTTGGTCCACTTCGAGCGTCATCCCTGCTGCACCGGCATGTCCTCCAAAGGCGACAAAGAGCGTCCGGTGAGGATCGAGGGCCTCAAAAATATTGACCGACTCAGGACTTCGAGCGCTTCCTTTAGCCCGCCCATCTTCGATGCTTAAAACAACAACTGGCTGATGAAGCTCTTCCAATAGACGGCCGGCGACAATACCAAGGACCCCTGGATTCCAGCCTTCTTTTGCCAAGACCTGGGCGGACAAGCTTGGGTCGACCATGGTTTTGGCTTCATCGTAGATGCTTTGGACAATCTCTTTTCGTTCTTCATTCTTCTGATGAATCATGAGGGCAATCTCGTGCGCCTCTTCATCGTCAAATCCTGTCAGGAGTTCAATGGCCGGATTGGGATCATCGAGGCGGCCAAGGGCATTGAGACGAGGAGCAATCTGAAAACCAACCGTTTCTTCATTGACATCCTCCGGACGAATCCCTGCGATCTCCAAGAGCTCCTGCAAACCCATGCGCTGGGTATGTTGGAGAACACCCAGACCGTATTTGACCAGGATCCGATTCTCATCTGTCAGGCTGACCATGTCAGCAATGGTCCCAATGGCTACCAGGTCTAAGAGATCGACTGGTACTTCCTCTAGGAGGGCACAGGCCAACTTAAAAGCCACACCACATCCTGCTAGATAATGGAAGGGATAATCCGCATCTGGATGCTCCGGATGGATGATCGCATAAGCATCGGGCAAAACCTCTGGCATCGAGTGGTGGTCCGTCACGATGACATCCACCCCCATTGCCTGGGCCATGGCGATGGCTTGATTGCCTGCCACGCCATTGTCCACCGTGACAATCAAAGAAATGCCTTGCTGCTCGATAAAGTACTTGTAGACACTCTCATTGGGACCATAGCCGTCTGTGAAGCGGTTGGGGAGGTAGACTTGCACCTCTGCCCCCATCTGCTCCAAGGTTTCCTTCATAATAGAGGCCGAAGTCATCCCGTCCGCGTCATAGTCTCCGTAGATCAGGATCTGCTCATAATCTTCAATGGCCCGTCGGATGCGCTCCACTGCTTTCTCCATATCGTGGAGCAAATAAGGGTCGTGTAGCTTCTCCAGTTTGGGTTCTAAAAAGTCTTCTAAATCCTCTTTGGTCTGAATGCCACGCTCATACAGCAAGGTTGCTACGGACGCTTCCAGGCCTGCTTTTTTAGCAAGGGCTAAAAAGGCCTCATCTGCACTTGGCGAAGCTAACTGCCAATCGTATTTTGAAGTGATCATCTAGCTTTTGGTCTCCTCTTTTTCTTATCTGAATATTATAACATGAAAGGCTAAAATGGCGGGAAATAAACGATTTTTTTGGTATAAAATCATTATGACAAAACAGCATAATAAAATAGTACTTATTCTTTGACTTTATTACTATATATTAGTACAATGGACTTGTTTGGTAATACTAAAAATTAGGAGGAATTATGAAAAAACCAATTTTAGTTGTTTTTTCATTGCTAGCCGCTTTGCTTTTTCTGTTTGTAGCAGGAAGTAAAGTAACACAAGCAAAAGAATTAACAACCCAAGTAAAGATAACCCAAGCAAAATTGGACGGAGATCAAATCTCTTACCACTGGGAAATCGGAACTGGCGTAGAAATAGGTGATACCTTTAAAATTTCTATGCCAGAAGACGTCAAATTCGCTTCTTCTGCCTTCAATTCAATGAAGAATGAAAAGGGAGAAGAGATCGCAACTGGTAAAGTCTCAGACGACGGAAAGACCCTAACCATCACCTTTGTTAAAGGTGGAAATAAAGGGGCTGAAGGAAATGTCTCCTTCTATTACAAATGGGATAAAGACAATACGACCGGAAAAGATCAAGAACGAACGATTAAAATCGGTACCGAATCTGTTATCGTTAAACGTTCTGGACAAGGTCCAGTTCCATTATTACTCCCAATTAAAAAGTACAATTCTGGTGCTACTGATAATACTAATTTACAACATGCTCAGAAAATTTGGGGACCAACAGGAATTCCTGACTGGAGAGATACTTTAACAGTAACTGATGAACAAGCAGATGGGTTTTTAACTTGGCATATCTCAGTAAATAATGCTGTCGATAAACAAGCACCTGCATCAAGCATTGTCTTTACTGACCAAATGCCTAACCTTCCAGCACTTGATTTGAGCCGTATTAAATCTGCTAAAGGACAAGATGTTGCTCAATACTTTAAGGGAGGAACTTATCTTCCTGCTTCATTTGACTTGAGGGTTAATGGAAAAACTTTTGTTGCCAATGGAGTCCCAATGGCTGGCCTTGGGTTAGAACCATATATTGAGTGGACTGAACACGGATTTAAACTTGATCTAACTAAGATTAGTGACCAATTTAAAAATGCATCAACAGATGAAATTACTCTTTCTTACCAAACACTGTTGCAACATGCTGATCAAATTAAGAGTGTTACTAATGTAGCTAGCCTAAAAAGTGATCAACACCCAGAAAGTGTTTCAAAAGAAAACACTTGGGTGAATAAAGCTGCCTCAGCCGATGCTAAAGTTTTCAATAGCGAACCAACTATTAGCCCGGTTTCAGCAAATCTTGTTGTTAAAAAAGCTTTCGAAGTAGCCGGCGATCAGAAACATACACAACTTCCGATCACAGAAGGTCAATTCGAATTTGCCTTGAAAGACGAAAACAACAAAGTAGTCGAAACTGCCAAGAACAAAGCAGATGGCTCTGTTAACTTTAAGTCTCTGACTTTCAATAAAGAAGGTACTCATACTTATACCATCACTGAAAATAAGGGTACAGATGCTAGTGTCAACTATAGCACACAAAGCATCAAGGCTACTGTCGATGTGAAGAAAGATAACGACAAACTCGTCGCTACTGTCACTTACTCAGGTGGAGATGGTGAACAAAAAAATACGATCACCAATACTCAAAATAAACCAAAAGTTTCAAATGCTAAGGTAACCTTAAACCTTAAAAAAGAATTTGAAGGTGGTGAACTGAAGGGCGATGACTTTGAGTTTGTTGCAAAAGATTCAAACGATAAAGTTGTTGCTACAGCCAAGAACCAAAAAAATGGTTCGATTACTTTTGATAACATCACTGTAGACAAAGCAGGGACATTCAAATATACCATCACTGAAACAAAAGGTACGGACAAAACCATTACCTACAGCGATAAAACCATCACGGCCACGGTTGTAGTGGTTGAAAAAGACAACGCCTTGGTTGTAGAACAAATCAGCTACTCTGATGGTCAAACTGACACAGATACGTTCACCAACAAAAAAGAAGCTCCTAAAACAGAAAGTGTAACAGCTACACTTCAAGTGAACAAGCTCCTTAAAGAAGGTGAAACAAACTTACCGTTGACAGATGATCAATTTGAATTTGTCTTGAAAGAAGGAAATAATACCCTTGAAACTGCCAAGAACAAGGCAAATGGTACTGTAACCTTTAAGGAACTTTCTTATACTGCAGAAGGAACACACACATACACCATTACCGAAAATAAAGGTACTGATGCTTCTATCAACTATAGCACACAAACCATCACTGCTACTGTTGAGGTGAAGAAAGTAAACGACAAACTCGTTGCTACTGTGACTTACTCAGGTGGGGATGCTGAAAAAGGAGATACGTTTACAAATACGAAAACACCTCCGACACCTGTTCCTCCAACAGTGAAACCAACGACAGCTAAATTCAAGGCTAAAAAAGTATTGGCGATCAATGGTTCGAGCGATCGTACACTGAAAGCAAATGAGTTTACTTTCCTTCTCAAGGATCAAAATGGTACGCTCGTTGATACCAAGACAAATGGTGAGAATGGGGATATTCTCTTCAATCCAGTAAGATTTAATGAAGCTGGTACGTTCACCTACACAATTGTTGAACAAAAACCAGCTACACCAGAATCAGCAATCACTTATGATGAATCTGTTCATACTGTAACAGTGACTGTCACTAAGGATGCAAATGGACAATTGAATGCGGATGTGCAATACGACGGTAAAAAGGATATCCCTACTTTTACCAACACGTATACACCTCCGACACCTCCAACTCCAAGTGAAAAACAAATTACCACAAGTAAGATTTTAGAAGGTCGTGACCTTCAAGGTGGCGAATTTAGCTTTAACCTTTTGGATGAAAATGGAACTGTTCTTCAGACAAAACAAAATGCTGCAGATGGTACAGTGACGTTTGATGCGATCGCCTACACGGAAGCGATGATTGGTACTCATAAATATACCGTTAAAGAAGTCGTACCGGCTGACCAGGCAAACATCCAATATGATGAAGGTCAAGTGGATGTCACAGTTACCGTCACAAAAGATGAAGCATCAAATGCTATCCAAGCAGTGGTTTCTTATGGTGACAAGAAAACCTTTATCAACAAGGTGATCCCACCAACTCCACCAACTATTGATATTCCTGAACTGAAACTCTACACCCTTAAGGTTCGTAAAGTGGATGAAAAGGGTAATTACCTAGCTGGTGCAGTATTTGGACTCTTTGAAGCAGATGGTGTGACACCTGTTGCAAATCCCTATGGACAAGGCCAAGCGCAAGCAATTTCTGGTCAAGACGGACTTGCAAGCTTCGTTGGATTTGAAGCTAAAGAGTATATCATCAAAGAGCTCTCTGCTCCTAGTGGTTACCAACTTTCAGATACAGCCATCAAGGTTTCTGCAAGCGACTTTGCTTCTGCAACAAACCTTGTTGTTGATAAAGGAAACGTGGTAAACAAACTTCTTCCACCTCCACCATCAACAGATATTCCAAATATACCAACACCAAGTAATAGCAAACCTAAAACTCCATCACCAAATGGAGATAAGCCTAAGCCTAGTGACAAACCTAAATCTAGTGAAACTCCTAAATCTAGTGACAAGCCTAAAGAAGGTAAACGATCTCTTCCTTCAACAGGAACTGCAGATCATTTAGGACTTCTTGTAACTGGTTTGACATTCGTCGCTACAGCTATTGCTTCTCTGACACTTAAGAAGAAGGAAGACTTCTAAGCAACATGAAAGATCTAGTCAAACACGACTAGATCTTTTTTTGTATCTGCTTCTCTTATTCTGGTTTGTTTTGATCTTCATAAAAAATAACTTTCCCATCTTTAACTTTGAATGAGTAACTGATGGAATCAGCATAACTACCTTTGGAATAGTAGAAATCATAGGCACCATCCGGTAGTTTGCTAGCGTCTAATTTTTTGGCTGCTGCTTTTAAGTCTTGCTCCTTAACGGATACACTATCCTCTATATAAATAGTCATACGGATTAACTCTTGATCGATTAAGGTCTGAAAAGGGATTTGATAGTAACCGGCAAAGTCCTTTTTCCCTTCTTTGAGATTTTGACTTGCGATACTATCTAGAATTTGCTCCTTCTCATCACGGTTGGAGTTAGATAAAAAACCAAAGAAACTAATAGGAAGACCTAGAGATTGCTTCTTTAATTGTTTCTCAATTTCCGTCTCCTTTTTTTGGACAGATTGCTGCTTCAAGTACGCTTCCTTATACTCTGGAAGATGGTCACTAGTTGTATCTGTCCAATCATTATGAAACACCGTATCCGTTTCTAATGTCACTGTTTGTCCATCATAGGTTTTCTCAGAGTAGGTATAAGACACATGATAAGTTGGGATTTCCAAAGCAGTCCAATCCAGTTTGTTTATGGTCACATCCCCATGCAGACCAACCTTAGCAAGCTCACTGCTGACAACTTCCTTCGCCTTTTTATAATCACTCGGTTTCATGATCTTACAACTGGAAAGAAACAGGCAACATAGAATAAGTGGAATTCCTGCGAATAGTTTGAAATAGTTGGGCTTCATAGCCTGACCTCCTTGCTAAATTCGACCTAATCGATTAATTTTTTACAGCAGTCATATCTGAACAACCTATGAACCGATTGAAAATTCTAATGATAATTGAGAAGTTCCTATTATATGACATGACTATTTTTGAACGACCCATTTTGCATCACCATAAACAACCGTAAATGGTCCATCCCCATCTGTTAAATAGTTAATTTTATATATACCAGATTCTCCTGCTTCAAGGACTGTTGGCTGTTTGTAATTTAAAGTATTATTCAGCATATAAGCAGATTTGCCATGGCCATCATAGAGATCTACATTTGTATAATCTGGAGTATTTTCAATACGGAGAGGTGTTGGATTCGATAGGGTGAATTCGACGATCAATCGATGTTGTTTTTTCCTTGTATCGATACGGTCTTGATCATCCTGAACATCCAAATTTGGATCGTCTGTTACACGATTCAGTGTAACTTCTAAGCCATTAGCAAATAGAACTGGCTCTCCAATCGCATAGCTTTTAACAGGATCTTTTGGATTAAAATTCTTTAATTTTTCTTTTATCTTTTGTCCATCATTATTATTCCCAGATGGGATGGTCCAAAAGATATTATTTTCATCTTCCTTACCATACTGATTTTCCCCCTTCATTTGTCGAGGGATTTGTAAGAGAATAGCCAAGTTTTTTAAATCTATTCGAACATCACCCTGATCTGTTACTTCCATTTCAACCGTGAATTCTGTAGTGTAAATCTCACCATCAGTATAACCAGATGATGAGGTTGCGTCGAAATCTTTATTAACTAACTGTTTTAAAACTGTCGAAAGCATAATATAGGAAATATGATCATCTCGATTTGTCTCTTTTTCAGCATATCTTTGATGCAATTCATCGAGCCAATCATAGAACATTTGATCGGAATCCGACTCATTAGGCTTTCCAGAATATTTATCCCATCTTGGTAAAGGCTCTGGGAAGTATTTTGGTACCTGAATGTTAAGGAATACTTTGTTGCCCTTAACTGCATAGCCTTTTAATTCATATTTTTTTTCAAAACGTAGTGCATTCGTCATGAGCTTTAAATACATCGGACCATATATTTTGAGGGGGTACTTCTCACCAAGATATTCCACATAAGTATTTGGATCAAAAGTACTACTATTTTTTTCAATTTTAGGGATAATATAATCGTTCCAGAGTCGAGTATACATATCCTCTTGATCTTTTGCCCCATTGGCCTTTATTACTGTGTCTATTCCACTTTGATCTACATAGACTCCTTCAACGACCTGCAAAGCTTTTTGAACTCTTCCTTCCTCAGATAGAGAGACTTCATTCGGTTGCTTTCCATATTTTGAAATACCATCACTATCATCTGGCCTCATATATTGTGGAAGTTTTTCAAACGTTATGTATCTGCTACTGTTCTTTGCATCCCAATCAAATGTTGCAGCTGGTCCTGTCTTGTCAAAATGAATGTTTTTTCGATCGATTTTCTTCTGTACTTCTTTATTCGAAGAACCTTGTTTTTCTACAGTTCCTTGTTTGCAGGCACTCAAACATACTGGTATAAGTACCGAGCATAAGACAAGGCCCCATTTTATTTTCTTCTTCATTCCATCTCCTCCTAATCTTTTCCTCATTTTACCATCAATCTCCCCTTTTGTCAGTCAAATAGATAAGAGGCTGGGACAAAAGTCCTAGCCTCTCAATTGTCTTTGGATTGTCCAGCAAGACGCAGTGGTTGAGTGGGCTCTACTACGCTGATTTTATCAGCTTTTACAGCCCTACT
>NZ_JUPI01000111.1 GCF_001074805.1 Streptococcus parasanguinis
TAAGTCATGGAACTTCGTAGAAGTTCGCTGACGTCCGTACTCACCTAAGGAAAGTTTTTAAGACTATTTTGTATTCAATTTGAGATTGGACAGGCTCGCCCAATCTCTTCTTCTAATAAGTCACAACATTGATTTTTCCTTTGTCATACTCAGCAATGAAAATATCCAAAACGTTGTCATAGCCTTCTTTTTCCAATTCAGCTAGCAACCACTCTTCACTTTTCCCAATTGTTTCCAAAATTTCAAGCTGAACCACACCATCCGTAATGATTGGGTATTTAGGATTTTCATCCCCCGCACGGACAACGATCATTTGACCGTTTTGTTCAATGACAGCTCGTTTCACTCCCTTTAATTGGAAAATTCCTTGTGAACGCAATTTCAAGGCAACGTCTGAAGCAGAAAGTCCCTTGGATCGACAAGCTTCCGGATCAAGCTTCCCATTTTTGATAATGACAGTTGGTTTGCCATCGATCAAGTGCTTCATAAAACGGACATTGGTATTGAGCCATTTTAAGAGTAAGATCAAAATAGTCCACATCAAGAGAATCACAATGTATTGAAGAATAGTAATGGAGCTATTGTAGATGACCCCACCAATAATTCCCCCAAGAACAAAGTTCTGTATCTGGTCTACTGCAGAACTTGGTGCTAAGTTTCCTTTCCCGGTCACATTGATTACAAATACCAAGGAAATCAAGCCGATAGCTAATTTAATCAAAATGGCTAAAAAATCTACTGTCATTTGTTCACCTCCACAAGTTCCACGTCTGTTTTATACAGATCCATCTTTTCTAATAGGTAGCTATCTGGGTCAGAGCCTTCGATAGCTCGGTAATAAACCTCTCCAACCTTCAGGATCGCCCCATCTGTGGCTGCTGAAGTATTGACATAGACATCTTCTTTTTTGACATCCAACTCCTTTGAGATGACCTCAATAAAATGGAGTGAGCGTTGGAACTGATCATTATTACTTTGGCTATTTTGGAAATTGCTGATACTGATCAAGACCACTGCAACCAGAGTCAAAATCGAGATAATGGATAATTCACGGAATTTGCTATCGTGCTTCTCCCGATAAGCTTTCACCGCAAAAAAACCAGTCAGTAGAATGAGCAAACCAGAGATCCCAATAGTCACCCAATTTTGCTGGCTGATCTGACTCAATACATAGTCATAAGAGTAAAATTTCATAATGAACTCCCTTTCTCCAAATGAATTCAAGCTATTATAATAGATTTCAGGGGAGAATTCAAGGCATTCTAATCAGAAAAAAATATATTTTTTGTTATAATAAAATTATCTATCATGTCAAGAAAAGGAAATACAATGAAACTCATTTCATGGAATATCGACTCGCTTAATGCTGCATTAACTAGTGATTCAGCACGCGCCAAACTCTCTCAAGAAGTCCTCCAAACCTTGGTTTCTGAGGATGCAGATATCATTGCCATTCAAGAAACCAAGTTATCCGCCAAAGGTCCTACTAAAAAACACCTCGAAATCCTTGAGGAGCTCTTCCCTCAATATGAAAACACTTGGCGCTCTTCTCAAGAGCCAGCTCGCAAAGGCTACGCTGGAACCATGTTCCTCTATAAAAAAGAGCTTACTCCAGTTGTGACTTTCCCAGAGA
>NZ_JUPI01000112.1 GCF_001074805.1 Streptococcus parasanguinis
ACTCCTGAGAAACCTGTAACTCCTGAGAAACCTGTAACTCCTGAGAAACCTGTAACTCCTGAGAAACCCGTAACTCCTGAGAAACCTGCAATTCCTGAGACGACTGTAACTCCTGAGACGACTGTAACTCCTGAGAAACAAACTGAAGCAAATAAAGTTTTAAATACAAATACTTACAGAGCATCTGGAGTTATTACTACAAATGATATTAATCACTCTGAAAAGACTCTACCTAAAACAGGAACAACTACAAATATTGTATTACCAATGTTAGGACTGTTAGTGTTAGGTGGAGTGGGCTTCCTATCAAAAAAAGAAGAAAAGTAACTTTATTATATCTTATAAGAGTAAACTTCTTGTGATAGCCCAAAAAGTTAATCAAATAATTTAAGCGAAGGACTTAGTTCTGTATTGTACAGGACTAAGTCCTTTTAGTTTAACCTTAATTCATCAATTTCCTTTATATGTTTTTTAATCCATCTACTTACTTCCTGAAATCATAGATCGTAACATTATGCTCATATATTAAAAACACCGTCTGTAATTAGAGCTTCATTGCTTGTAAATGCACCACAATCGTTAAGATCTGCATAATATCTTCTTCCATCTCTATATACAGGGCCATGGATTGCAGATTCATAATAAAACCATCCTTCCTGTTTTTGATTATTCAACAAAAACTGATGATAGTCCCTATTTTTCTAAAACGGGAAAATCTGATATAATAATCCTTGTAGGTGTATTGTTTAATATTTAATGACATAAACTATTCCCCCGTTTAAAAAATATTGATTCAAATTTTATGAAATTAATCAGTAGATATCGTTCTGAAAAGCCTTGATATTACGCTATTTTTAATCCAACTGAAACTCATACTTTCCAAACCAGGTCATACGATCTGTGAGAAAAAGAACCCATAACAAAAAGAGGAGCTTCACAATAAAGTTCCTCTTCTTTTATATATCCGAATCATTATTCTTATTTCAAAAAAGGTAGTGAAAAAGGTAGTGATTCGGTTGATTTATATTGCAATGTAGTGAAATTTAGAATTTCAAGAATCGCTTAAAATCAAGGTTTCTAACATCTATTGACGTGTAGTGAACCCCTATTTCACCTCTGTAAACACAACGTGTTTGCGAAGTTTTGGTGAGTATTTCTTCAATTGAAGACGGTCTGGAGTGTTACGTTTGTTTTTAGAAGTAAGGTACAAGCGTTCACCAGATTCTTTGTGTTCAAGTGTAATATTTACGCGCATGGTATCTCCCTTCTATTATTCAGCTGATGCAGCTTTAGCGATCTTACGTCCTTTGTAGTATCCTTTAAGTGATACACGGTGTGAACGTGAGTAATCTCCAGTTGCTTCGTCAAAGTTTACAGATGGAGCTGTTACTTTGTAGTGCGTACGACGTTTGTTTTTCTTCGCTTTTGATGTGCGACGTGCAGGTACTGCCATTTCGTTTTTCTCCTTTTAAGATATAAATTCAATTAGGTTTGATTTTCATCAACTTTAACAGTATAACAAAACTTTTTTGTAAAGTAAAGTTACTTGACAAAAAATTGTTAAAAAAATCTCCCGCCCCATCAAATGGGACAGGAGTTCTCCTTAAAGGTCTATTTCAAATGGCTCATCAATCGTTTCCGAAACGTATTTGCCATCCTTTTTTCGTTGTTTGACACATTCTGTCAGCAGGTACTCGATCTGCCCATTGACCGATCGAAAGTCATCTTCTGCCCATGATGCGATAGCAGCATATAACTTGGCTGACAATCTAAGTGGAATCTGTTTTTTCTTTTGGTCAGCCATTCTTAATAGAGACTTCCCGTATTAACAATTGGTTGTGCATCATGATTGCCACAGAGAACGACAAGAAGGTTCGAAACCATGGCAGCCTTCCGTTCTTCGTCTAGCTCTACAATCTCTCCTTCGCTCAGGCGTTCAAGGGCCATTTCAACCATACCAACTGCTCCATCGACAATCATCTTCCGCGCATCGATAATGGCAGAAGCTTGTTGGCGTTGAAGCATGACAGCTGCGATTTCTGGAGCATAGGCCAAGTAGGTAATACGAGCTTCTAGAATTTCGAGTCCAGCATCTTTTACACGTGCTTGAATCTCTTCTCGAATACGACTGGCCACAATTTCACTGGAGCCTCTTAGGCTACCCTCATCTGCCTGGCCGTCTCCTGTCGTATCGACATTAGGAGCTACATCATAAGGATAGATGCGGACAATATTACGAAGAGCACTATCACACTGCAATGAGAGATATTCTTTGTAGTTATCCACATTGAAGACTGCTTTAGCCGTATCTACTACACGCCAAGTGACTGCAATACCGATTTCTACAGGATTTCCCAAACAGTCATTAATCTTCTGACGAGAGTTATTCAAGGTCATCACTTTTAAGGAAATATTCTTTTTACCTGTCTCGATAGAAATATTGTTACCTTCTGCTGTTTTTCTGACAGACATGGGTGACTTGGTGGTGACATCACCACTTTGGCCCAAGCGGGTGTTATTGGCAGGATTGACAGCGACACAGAAGGGATTGACAAAGTAAATACCCGCTTCTCGAATGGTTCCAATATAGTTCCCAAACAAGGTCAAAACCAAGGCCTCTTGCGGTTTAATAATTTTGATCCCCGCATAGCACACCAGACTAGCAATAAAGAGAAAAATACAGGTAATAACTGCAATCGCAAGTGGAAAACCTTCTGGTAGACTAGCAATCGCACTAATAAAGGCTAAAACTAAGACAAGATCCCCAACTAGCAAGCCTATAAGGGCAGCTAAGCCGTTTTTCTTTTGGGTTAAAATTTTTTCTTCCATGGGACGAACCCTTCTTTCTTTGTGATATCTAAATGATATCACTTTGCGTACAAAAGTCAAGATATAACTGTAAATTATTTTAGCAAGAAACCGAGCAAGCTGAATTGTCTGAAAATTCAAGAATTTTCTTCTATCGTTGAAGCTTGAATTGTGCTATAATAATAAAAAATACGATGAGAGGAATGACATGACAGAATTAGACAAACGCCATCGTAGTAGTGTCTACGATAGCATGGTAAAATCTCCCAACCGTGCCATGCTTCGCGCGACGGGAATGACCGATGAAAGCTTTGAGAAACCGATTGTCGGAGTGATTTCGACATGGGCGGAAAATACCCCTTGTAACATCCACCTTCACGATTTTGGAAAACTGGCCAAAGAAGGTGTGAAAGATGCAGGAGCTTGGCCGGTTCAATTCGGAACCATTACGGTTGCGGACGGGATTGCTATGGGGACACCAGGGATGCGCTTCTCCTTGACTTCTCGTGATATCATTGCAGACTCTATCGAAGCGGCTATGGGCGGTCACAATGTGGATGCCTTTGTAGCGATCGGGGGCTGTGATAAGAACATGCCTGGTTCCATGATTGCCATTGCCAATATGGATATCCCGGCGATTTTTGCCTATGGTGGTACCATTGCACCGGGTAATCTGAACGGCAAGGATATCGACTTGGTTTCTGTTTTCGAAGGGATCGGGAAATGGAACCATGGTGATATGACCGCTGAAGAAGTGAAAGATCTTGAATGTAATGCCTGCCCTGGCCCTGGTGGCTGTGGTGGGATGTATACGGCCAACACCATGGCGACAGCGATTGAGGTCCTTGGGATGAGTCTTCCTGGTTCCTCTTCTCACCCTGCTGAATCGGCTGATAAAAAAGCCGATATCGAAGAAGCAGGTCGTGCTGTTGTCAAGATGCTGGAGATGGGACTCAAACCATCGGATATCTTGACCCGTGAAGCCTTTGAAGATGCCATTACTGTCACCATGGCGCTGGGTGGTTCTACCAATGCCACTCTTCACTTGCTTGCGATCGCTCACGCGGCTAACGTGGACTTGACCCTGGAAGACTTCAACGATTTCCAAGAGCGCGTGCCTCATTTGGCGGACTTGAAACCTTCAGGGAAATATGTCTTCCAAGACCTTTACAATGTCGGTGGTGTGCCAGCCGTCATGAAATACCTTCTTAAGAATGGTTTTCTTCATGGAGATCGCATCACATGTACTGGTAAGACTGTTGCTGAGAACTTGGAAGCCTTCGCTGATTTGACACCGGGTCAAAAAGTCATCATGCCACTTGAAAATCCGAAACGTGCCGATGGTCCATTGATCATCTTGAAAGGGAACTTGGCTCCAGAAGGGGCGGTTGCCAAAGTATCAGGTGTGAAAGTTCGTAACATCACGGGCCCTGCTAAGGTCTTTGACTCAGAAGAAGCTGCCATTGAAGCCGTTCTTTCGGACGAAATCGTGGATGGCGACGTTGTCGTTGTTCGTTTCGTAGGTCCTAAAGGTGGTCCTGGTATGCCGGAAATGCTGTCCTTGTCATCTATGATCGTTGGGAAAGGCCAAGGAGACAAGGTGGCCCTCTTGACAGACGGCCGCTTCTCAGGTGGGACTTATGGTCTCGTTGTCGGTCACATCGCGCCTGAAGCTCAGGTCGGTGGCCCAATCGCCTACCTCCACACAGGGGACATGGTAACAGTTGATCAAGATACCAAAGAAATCACCATGCACGTTTCAGACGAAGAGTTGGCAAAACGGAAGGCTGAAACAACCTTGCCACCACTGTATAGCCGTGGGGTTCTGGGTAAATATGCCCACATCGTTTCTTCAGCATCACGTGGTGCCGTAACCGATTTCTGGAATATGGAACAGTCTGGTAAACAGTAATTACAAGGACGACTTTGTCCAAAGAGAGAGTGGGACAGAAATCGGTCATTCGTTAGAATTCGATTTCGTCGTCCCACCTCCGC
>NZ_JUPI01000113.1 GCF_001074805.1 Streptococcus parasanguinis
AGTGGGGTTGCTCCCACGATACCGCGGATCTCAGAGATATCATTTTGTGGCAAGGTCAGCTGGTGCTTGAAGTTTGAATAGAGCTGAGCCCGTAGGTTGTTCTGACGGCTAGCTGTGATGATCAAGTGCACACCGATACTGAGACCTTCACGAGAGATCCGCATGAAGAGCTTGAAGAGATCTGTCTCATAGGGCTCGTCCTTCATAGATTCATAGCTATCCATGAGGATGACCATGGTCGGCTCTTGCTTACCGGTTACTTCACGGTAGAGAGCGATGGTGCCGACCCCATGCTCAGAGAGGAGTTTCTTGCGGCGATCCAACTCACGATTGATGATCCGGATGAATTTCTGGATTTTCTCCGTCTGATCGAGCAGGAGACTATCAGCCACATGTGGCAGTTGTGTCAAAGGTGCTAGACCATTAGTCCCGAAATCAAGCAGGTACATGGTCAGATTTTCTGGGCTCTGCTTGCGAGCCAGATCCATGGCGACTGTCTGGAGGAAAGTCGTCTTTCCTGTCCCTGGACTTCCATAAAGGAGGATATTCCCATCTTTTGACAGATCGATAGCGACCGCTTCTTGTTTTTGCGCTTGCGGGATATCGGCGACCCCGATTAGAACGCTTGGAGCTGTCCGTTTTTGCCAAGCCTCGATCGGCACGACCTTGTCCAACTCATCCAGCGTGATCCGCTCTTTGAGCGGTGGCAACCATGGTTGGGCCACAGCTGCGATGCCTTCTTGTTGGTGTAAGTGGTTGATTTCCTGAACGATGACATCAAGCTCTGTCGGAACTTCCTTGATTTCTTCTGCCATATCCAGACCGGAGAGGTCTTGGTTGAGGACTTCGTATTGGCCCAGTTCATTGATCAAGTAGATGGTATGGTCTTCGATCCCTAGCTGGTCTTTCTCAGGCTGGTAGTCTGCTCCAGACCAGGCGGTTTGGAAGAGTTCATAGACTTCGTTGTTTCCGACTTGGAGGTAGGCCCGACCGGTCTGGGTGATCTGAGCCGCATCTGCTGTCCGCAGCATCTCCATGGAATCCCCACGGTCCGCTACCTTGAGGGCTAGCTTGAAGCGGGAGTTGGACCAGATCTGGTCATCCACGACCCCAGAAGGTTTTTGCGTCGCAAGGATCAAGTGTACCCCGAGGGAACGCCCGACACGCGCGATAGAGACCAGTTCCTTGATGAAGTCTGGTTGGTTGACCTTGAGCTCGGCGAACTCATCACTGATCAAGAAGAGGTGAGGAAGCGGTTCGGTCGCTTCACCCAGTTTAAATTTCTTTTGGTATTGGTTGATATGGTTGACCCCATATTGACCAAAGAGGCGCTCCCGACGATGGATCTCCGCATTGATAGAGGCTAGGGCCCGCATAGACTGGGCACCATCCAAGTTGGTGATGGTCCCAAGCAAGTGAGGCAGATCCTTGAAGAGATTGGCCATTCCCCCACCCTTGTAGTCGATGAGGAGAAAAGCCACATCATGTGGGTGGAAGTTGACAGCAAGGCTCAGGATATAAGACTGAATGGTTTCAGACTTACCAGAACCGGTTGTCCCTGCGATCAAGCCGTGTGGTCCATGAGCTTTTTCATGGAGATTGAGGTAGACCAAATCGTCCTTCCCGCGCAGACCGATCGGCACGGCCAAACTTTGGTAA
>NZ_JUPI01000114.1 GCF_001074805.1 Streptococcus parasanguinis
GAAACCTTAGGTTCAAAACTAAGTCATGGAACTTCGTAGAAGTTCGCTGACGTCCGTACTCACTTAAGGAAAGGTTCTAAGAGGACTTTGTCTTTAATCTGAAACAAGCCCTTTTGGAGATCCTGTCCTTTATATTTATGCTGTTTTTTCTACGTTCAAAATTTTCACTTGATAGCTTCCAGCTGGTGTTTCAACAGTGACCACATCACCTGTTTTTTTACCAATCAAAGCGTGACCGATTGGGCTTTCGTTCGAGATCTTCCCTGCAAAGGCATCTGCCCCTGCTGAACCGACGATGCTGTATACTTCTTCATCTGTTTCGCCAACTTCTTGAACTGTAACGGTTTTTCCGATCGCTACTTCGTCTACTGCAACAGCGTCACTATCGACGATTTCCGCATAACGGATTTTTGTTTCCAAACTAGAGATTTGACCTTCCACAAAAGCTTGTTCATCTTTTGCTGCTTCGTACTCAGAGTTTTCTGAGAGGTCACCGTATGAGCGAGCGATCTTGATCCGTTCTACGACTTCAGGTCGACGGACCAATTTCAATTCTTCTAATTCTAGTTCTAATTTTTCTTTTTCTGCTAGGGTCATTGGGTATGTTTTTTCTGCCATTATTCTTCTCTTTCTATTATTTGAATGAAAAAGCTGTGGACGCGCCACATGCTTTTTCTAGTTTGAACTTGCTTGTGTCAATTTACTATTGACGTGTTCTTCTACATTTTTATTGTGTTCTTCGTATGTCTTAGCGAAGAAGACTTCACCATTTTCGACATTTGCGACAAAATACAAGTAGTCTGTCTTACTTGGGTTCACCGCCGCTTCGATCGCTGATACTCCAGGGTTATCCACTGGACCAGGCATCAAACCGGTATTCTTATAAATATTATAAGGTGAATCCAGCTCTGTATCGATCGTTGCATCTTCTTTCAAGGTCGTCTTTTGACCAAGCTTCCCTTCAGCATAAAGAATTGCAATATTACTTTGCAAAGGCATGTCTTGGTTCAGGCGGTTATAGAAGACACTTGCGATGTCTTTGCGGTCTTGATCCGTCGCCCCTTCTTTTTCAACCAAAGAAGCAAGGGTCAATACTTCGTTTACATTGATGTTCTTGCTCTCAAGCGTTTCATAATACGGGGTTAAGTTTTGATCCATGGCCGCCAGCATCTGATCGATCATTTCTTTCACTGTGGTATCTTTCCCATAGTTATAAGTTGCTGGGAAAAGATAACCTTCCAAACGATAGCGAACACCAGAATCCTTACTTGGCAGGTTAGCCAAGAGCTTAGGATATTTGGCCACCATCTTCTCAATAAAGGCATCATCTTGGACAGCCTTCAAGAAATCTTCTTTCTTAAATGGAGTCTTTCCTGCCTTCTTACTAGAGACATCTGCTGTGATAGCCGTCGCAATCTGATCAATGGTATAGCCTTCTGGAATCGTCACCTTTCCAAGAACTGGAGCCTGAGGAGTTTTGGTCCCCTCTTCCTGCAGTTTTTGGATGATGGTTTCTAAATCCATGCTCTTTTGAAGGTTGAAATAACCGGATTTGAAATTACTATAGTTCTTGAACTTGGTATAGTAGTTAAAGAACTGACCATTTTTCACGAGTCCTTTTTTCTCAAGGATCGCGCCAATCTCACGATTACTTGAACCTGCTGGAATCTCAACCGTCACGAATTCTGTTGCATTTTTATCCATCGGCTTGACAGCTGAATGGATATAGGTCACTGCAAAGATCCCTGTAGCCACGATCACAATCAGCAAAAGGCTGACCACTGTCCGCACAATTCGTTTAGCGATTTTATTTTGTTTCTTTTGTTTTTGTTGGCGCTGGTTACGAGAAGAGCGCGATAAGCTTTCCTCTACCGGTTCCTGACTTGGTTCTTTTATAAAAGGCTTTGTGGACTCACTCTTTTCTTCTACAATAGGAGTCGCCTTTTCTGGCTCCACTGGTATTTCTGTGGAAGCCACAACAGCTTCTTCTTTTGGAGGTGGTGTTGCTTCTTCCTCCTCTTTCAGTGAAGAAGGGGTTTCAATGCTTCGATCAGGTAGATCATACTCTTTTTCGATCTTTAGAAGTTGCTCATTTGCCTCTTCTAAGTCTCTGAGGATCTGCTCTTTGAAGCTTAATAACTTCTCACTGTCTTGTGATTTATCAGTCAAATAATTGACCTCCCTCATCATAATCCTTAATATTATATCTTAAAAGATTTAGAAAAGCAATACAAATCGCCCTTCTTCTTCAAAATACCTATTTAATCAAGGTTTTCATTTTCCCAGACCAGATTGTACCAAACTTCACCCGCATATTGGGATTTAGAAAGACCTTCATTGGTGAATCCTTGCTTCTCGTAATAAGGAATCAAATAATCATGACAAGTCAAATTAATCCCTTGACGATGATCTTTCACCGCAATCTCTTTGAGTGCATCAAGCAAGAGGGTTCCAACCCCTAGTCCTTGGGCTTCTTTGGCAATGGATAGACTCGTGATGGAAATAAAACCCTGTTCTAGATGGCTTAGATCTTCAACCTTTGAAAAAGAGGAATCGATCAAATAGCGCTCCGGTCTAACAGGTCCTTCTAAGTACCCTAAAATCTGACCTTCGCACTCTGCTACAAGAAAAGTCGCTTGAATCTTTTCAATGTGATCTTTTAAAATCTCACGCGCAATCGCTTCTTCTTCTGAGAAATTCTCAAGCTCAATGCGCTCGATGGCATCCAAATCTTGAAGTTTAGCTTGTCTGATATGAATCTTTTCTTTCATCATTTACTCCTTCTATCGTTTCCAAACCATACGGACACCTCGATCAGACTCAGCTTCATCCCGAAATTCTTGCTGGGCAAAATAAGAAAGTAAGTCTTCTGGACAATCGACCCAAATGGCTTTCTTTTCAATTTGAACAGCTAAATCCTTTAAAGTAGCGATCAGAATCGAACCGTATCCTTGAGCTTGAAAGGCTGGCTTTACTGCTAATCGCAATACGATTAGGTCATCCATTAAATGCTGGTCTTCTGTCGCCAACAAGTAAGCCGCAATATCTCCATCCTGCTCTGCAAGAATAGAAAAGGCCAAATTAGAATCCAGTATTTCCTCTAGAGTAGTACTGTAGTCAAAGCATTCATTGTCATGAAGTTCTTCTTCTAGCAATAACAGTTGTTCTTGATCAGCCGGGGTGATTTGTCGAATCATCATCCTGCTCTCCTCATTTCATGATTCTTCAGCGGACAGATAAATTTGAGTCCGGAACCAATCGATTCCAGACTCAATCATCTCTTTATTGTACACTATGTGTCAAACTAGATAATAAACGCTCAAATGAGTATTCATAGGTTTGAATATCTCCAGCTCCCATAAAGACATAGACCGCATTGTCATGGTCAAGAAGAGGAGAAACATTCTCAGCTGTAATAATCGCTGAACGTTTGACAATTTTTGCTTCCAAATCTTCAACCTTCACATCTCCGTGATCGACTTCCCGTGCAGAACCATAGATCTGTGCCAAGTAAACAGCATCTGCTTGATTCAAAGCTTCAGCAAATTCATCTAAGAGGGCAATGGTCCGTGTAAAGGTATGTGGTTGGAAAATGGCTACGATTTCTTTACTTGGATATTTTTGACGAGCCGCATCCAAGGTAGCAATAATTTCTGTTGGATGATGCGCAAAGTCATCGATGATCACTGTTCCGTTAACCACTTTTTCAGTAAAGCGGCGTTTCACTCCAGCAAAAGTCTTCAAATGCTCGCGGACCAAATTTAAGTCAAATCCTGCAATATGAAGCAAGCCAATGACTGCTGTAGCATTCATGATGTTGTGGCGACCAAAAGTTGGGATATGGAATTGCCCCAAATCTTCTCCACGGAAATGAACGTTGAAGGTTGAACCAGTCGTTGAACGAAGCAGGTTACTTGCCACAAAATCGTTCGTCTCCTTATCAAAACCATAGTAATAAATTGGTGCTGATGAGGTAATTCGACGCAATTCCTTGTCTTCCCCGTAGATGAAAAGTCCCTTACTGATTTGTTTAGCATAATCGTTAAAGGCATTAAAGACATCTTCTAAACTTGTGAAATAGTCTGGATGGTCGAAGTCAATATTGGTGATGATACTGTATTCAGGATGGTAAGGCATAAAGTGGCGTTCATACTCATCTGATTCAAAAACAAAGTATTTAGCTGCAGCAGAGCCACGACCTGTCCCATCACCAATCAAATAACTGGTATCGGTGATATTTGATAAGACGTGAGAAAGCATCCCTGTTGTTGAGGTTTTTCCGTGTGCTCCGGCAACCCCCATGCTGACGAAGTCACGCATAAATTCACCAAGGAATTCATGGTAACGTTTATAGGTCAGGCCATGCTCATCTGCATAAGCGATTTCCACATTGTTATCAGGACGGAAAGCATTCCCCGCAATGAGGATTTTGTCGCCTTCTAAATTTTTCACATCAAATGGATAAATTTTAATTCCTGCTTGTTCCAAGCCACGTTGCGTAAAGTAATACTTCTCAACATCTGACCCTTGAACTGTATGTCCCATTTGGTGAAGCATGAGAGCTAAAGCACTCATCCCTGCTCCTTTAATTCCAATAAAATGGTATGTGTTAGACATGTTTTCTCCTTATTCTTGATCTAGATGGGTTAAATCCAATTCTTGTTTGATCGGCTGTGGTTTCAACTTGTGCTGATCTTTATTGTATATTTGGCTGGTCTTTAAGAAATCATAATTGTTTTTCTTTTCAGTAGGTTCTGCCACTTCTGGTTCTTCTGCAGATTCGAACTCAGCAAGGATCAACTGATCTTGTCGCAAGCGTTTGCTATATTTCAACAATTCGCCCGGGTTTTCCTTTTGGAAAGGTGCTGTTGGCTGACCAGATTTTCGTTCTGAAATAAACGGTTTTTTCCGCTTACTTGTGGTCGCCACTGGGTCTGTAGTCAGGTAGGGAGCTGTACGTTTCTTTTTCAAATCTTCACGCGCACGCTCTCTAGCTTCCTCTGCATAACGATTGGCAGGACTTTTTTTATCAATCGGTTCTTTAAAATCAGGTTTTCTTACTGGCCGTCTTTTTGGTAGGGGCTCTTCTAATGGTTGATGATAGGGATGCTTGGGTTTGGTATTTTCAGCAATTGGTTGCCATTCCAAATAATTTTTATCTACATAATCGCCTGTAATGTTACTAATCAAGTCTGTTTCATCATACAGGTTCATGTGGGGCATCTCTGTTAACATCAACTCATTATCCCCTACTTGAGGAAAATATTTTTCTGTCATGCTTTCTTCCTTTCGACACTCCTTTAATTATAAACTATTCACAGAATTTTTCAAGCTATTCTGATTGAATTCCAAGAATCTCACGAATTTCCTCAACAGATAAACTAGATCGTGTTTCCGTTCCATCTAAAATCGTTGAGACCAAGTGTCTTTTAGATGCTTGGAGTTCCTGAATTTTTTCTTCAATCGTTCCACGGGTGATCATGCGGTAAACTTCAACATTTTGTTCCTGACCCATTCGATGGGCACGGCCAATAGCCTGGTCTTCCACTGCAGGATTCCACCACAAATCGACTAAGATGACGGTATCGGCTCCAGTGAGGTTCAATCCGACTCCTCCGGCCTTCAAAGAAATGAGAAAAGCATGGCGCTCTCCAGCATTAAAGGCATTGGTCATTTCTTGACGATCTTTAGCCGGGGTGGAACCCGTGATTTTAAAGGAAGTCATGCCGAGCTGATCAATCTCTTGCTCTAGGATATCCAACATACCTCTGAATTGGGAGAAAATCAAAACTCGATGGTCACCATCCTTGATTTGACCCAAAAGATCTCGAAGACTCTCCAATTTTCCACTATCTCCTTGATAGTCTTCCATAAAGAGGGCTGGAGTATCACAGATTTGACGAAGGCGCATGAGACCTGAGAGAATTTCCACCTTGCTCCGATTTAGTTCCTCTTCACTAGAGGTTCGAACCCGATCTTGAATTTGTTTTAATTGGGCTAAGTAGATCGTTTTTTGGCTTTCGTCCAACTCATTGTGATAGGTTGTTTCAATCAAGTCCGGTAATTCTTGGAGCACTTCATCTTTTTTCCGTCTCAGGACAAAAGGTTTGACAAATCGCGCAATGGTCTCAGGACTCAACTTTTGAAATTCTTTTTTAGCTGGAAACAGACCAGGAAGAACAATTTGGAAAATGGACCAAAGCTCTCCCACATGGTTCTCAATCGGTGTCCCAGATAGCGCAAATATATGTGGCACCTCAACTCCACGTAAATGTTGAGCAATCTTGGTTTGGGCATTTTTCATGACCTGAGCTTCATCTAGAATTAGGTATTCATATTGATTTTTCTGGTATTCCTCCACGTCCTGACGGAAAGAGGCGTAACTCGTAATGACTACCTGAGGATTGGTTGCAATGAGTTCATCGCGATGTTGTTTGAGCCCGTAGACGACTGTCACTTCCATCTGAGGAGCAAATTTTGAAAATTCTTGTTTCCAGTTGTAGATGAGACTGGACGGAGCTAGAATTAAGATTTTAGTTTCTTTTTTTGCAACACTGGTCAAAAAGGAAATGGTCTGCAGGGTTTTCCCAAGCCCCATATCATCCGCTAAAATACCACCAAAACCATAATGATTCAGCATGGAGAACCATTTGACCCCGATCTCTTGATAATCCCTTAGGGTTGCTTGGATTGTCATCTGTGGGAGTTGGAAATCTTCTGGATGAGTCAGATCATGAGCCAAATTTCGAAATTCTTCTGAAAAATGAACATTGTCTTGATCTGCCAACAAATCAGATAGCTGATAAGCAGCAATCCGGCGGGCTTGTAGTTTCCCACCCTTGCTCATCTTAGCGCGCAGATCTGCTAAAGCGCGACTGATCTTCTTGGTCTCTTCATCAAAGACAAGAACTTTCCCTGTATGGCTGACAAAATAATCTTCTTGCCCCACCAGTGCTTTGAGGACCTGGTCCACTTCAGCTGGATCTACACTCTCAAAGTCAAAGCCAATCTCCAGCAAACTGCCATTAGTTTTCACATCAATTTTTGGACGCTCCACTTGATAAAGATCTAAAAGGCTATCAGACAGGGTAACCTCTCCTAAAGCTTCAAAAGTCGGGATCTGTTGGTGAAAGAATGGATAGATTTGCTCACTTGATAGAGGACTTCTTTGGGAAGAAAAGTCATCTGTAAAACCTGCTGCTAGCATGGTTGCAAAGACCTCTTGCTCCTTATCGAAATCACTGGAATAAGGAAGATTGAGAAGCTCCTCACGCGTGGTCACCGCACGATCTTCGTATTGAAAAACCACATCTAGTAAAACAGTCTGGTCCTGTGCCAAATCAAAGTGAAATTCTGGAGTGAAATCATGGATTAGAAAGCTCGTCGGTGCTGTTATTTGCCCCAGTTTTTTAAACTCTTTTAAACTATAGGAAAGTTTGGTCTGATCCGTTGGATCAAAATGCAGACGTTTTTTGCGATCCTGATCCATTGGCAAATCTTGAATCGCCCTCCATAAGATCCGCTGTTGGGGGGTCAGGTGATAGAAGACACCATTTCGAAACAGATAAACAGCAGACTCAACGACCTTCACCTGTGGCTCAGTAATGATCAATTCGTAAAAATCACCATGGTCTTTTACCTGAAAATGAAAGAGATCTTCCTCCCCATGGACATCCTGAAAATAGACCTCTGAAAAGTCATACAAGCTATATTGCAGGAGAAAAGAGTCCAAATTCATCAGTAATTCCACAGCTTCTTCAAAAAGAGTCGGTGGAAAATAGAGATGGCGACCAGCATTTGGAAAGAAATCTTGCTCTTTCGATCCACCATCTGTGACCAAGCCCTGTAGGAAATTGATCACATCCTGGCTAGCCCCATCAAATTCTAAGTAAGAAATGGGTTCATAATAACTTTTGCCAATGGCAAAGTGTCCTTCTTTCTGAAGGGTCTGCAAAAAAGCTAGCACATCTCTGATCACATAAGAGCGCTCGTCTGGCAAGCGACGAATGCGAAGGGTCCACAAGAATTTACCAGAGTATTCATCCTCCTGCCCAACGGCTGATAAGACATAGCGGGTTTCTTTCTTTTCGATTTTTGGAAGGACCTGGTCTAAAAACAAACTTCCAAAAGAGACCTTCTCCTGAGTTTCCTCTGTCGCAGTGGCATCTTCTTCAAGACTTGCAAGAGCTGCTTTCCCACTGTCATCATTCTTCAGATAAGCTTCTACAGCTGCCAGATGTGTACAGAATTTTTTCTTTTGAAAGAAAGCACAGCTACAAAAAACGGCATCGTCATCCAAACTGTAACGCAAGCTTTCTTCTTCCACCCGAAAATACAGGTATTTTTCTTTTACTTCCTGAAGGGAAACTTTCCCAGCTTCATAGAGAAGGCTCCCTTGTGAACGAACCTTCCCAGGAATTAATTTTGCCATGTTTACCACCTTAGATTAATCCCTTTATTATACCATATTTCAAAGTATAGTTAAAATTAATTCGATCAAACTGATTAAAATAGGCGTTTTCGGGCAATCTACTATTCAATTATCCCCAAATGATTAGAATGAGGGAGGCCCCATAAAGGATGGCCTACCCCAAAAAGACCAAAGTATTTTTTAAGAATTTCCTCATGATACGCACAAGTGCCAATAAGCATAACAAAGAAATAAACAGTAGGCATTCTATATTAGACATGGTTACCTTCCTTTTCTATCCATTAAAGCACATCAGGCTTTTTCTTTGAATTAGTTAATCTTTCAGATGTTCATATAAAAAAGGACTCTTCTTGTCTCTCGCGGTCGACAAAGAGTCCTATTTAGTTCTTTTTTATAGTTAGAATGATCCATTCATCTCCTTTTTCAAAGGACTGACAAGATCTTCTTGGCACCTTGACTACCTAACTGTTAAGTGAAGGATGGCAAGACCAGCAAATAGTCTACTAGTATTAGTTTCCTGAGGCACTCAGGCTACTTCCGTTTCCGCGCAATCAAATGGATCGGGGTCCCTTCAAAAACAAAAGCCTTGCGAATTTGGTTTTCTAAGAAACGAAGGTATGAGAAGTGCATCAGTTCTTCTTCATTAACAAAGACCACAAAAGTTGGCGGCTTGGTTGCCACTTGTGTCGCATAGAAGATCTTGAGGCGTTTTCCTTTATCGGTCGGCGTTGGATTAATGGCAATGGCATCCATAATCACATCGTTCAAGACAGCTGAAGGAATCCGTGTATTTTGACTCTCACTGATCTGTTTGATCATCTCTGGCAACTTGTGCAAGCGTTGTTTGGTAAGAGCAGAGACAAAGACAATTGGTGCATAAGAAAGGTATTGGAATTGATCGCGAATGTCATCTTCCCACTGCTTCATGGTATGGTTGTCTTTTTCAATAGTATCCCATTTATTGACAACAATGATCATACCTTTACCAGCTTCATGAGCAAAGCCAGCGATCCGCTTGTCATACTCCCGAATTCCTTCTTCGGCATTAATAACCATCAAAACCACATCTGAACGGTCGATGGCACGCATGGCACGCATGACAGAATATTTCTCAGTGTTTTCATAGATTTTACCAGATTTGCGCATACCGGCTGTATCGATCATGGTAAATTCTTGGCCATCTGCATCGGTAAAATGGGTATCGATAGCATCCCGTGTGGTTCCAGCAACAGGGCTTGCGATAACGCGGTCTTCTCCAAGGATCGCATTGATCAAGCTTGATTTCCCAACATTTGGGCGACCAATCAAGCTAAATTTGATGATATCTGGATTTTCTTCTTCTGTTTCATTCGGAAGATTTTCAATAATGGCATCGAGCACATCCCCAGTTCCGATCCCGTGGACAGAGGATACCGGTAGTGGCTCACCCAGTCCTAAGGCATAAAAGTCATAGATATCATTGCGCATCTCTGGGTTATCCACCTTGTTGACTGCAAGAATCACCGGTTTATGGGTCTTATACAAGATACGAGTGACATATTCATCCGCATCCGTGATCCCTTCTTTTCCAGAAACAACAAAGACGATCACATCTGCTTCGTCCATGGCGATTTCTGCCTGATGCTTGATTTGCTCCATAAATGGGGCATCTACGTCATCAATTCCCCCCGTATCAATGATACTAAATTTTCGATTCAACCACTCAGCTGTTGCATAAATGCGGTCACGAGTGACTCCTTCTACATCCTCAACGATGGAAATCCGCTCACCGGCAATCCGGTTAAAGAGTGTAGATTTTCCGACATTGGGACGGCCTACAATCGCAATAGTTGGTAGGGCCATGATTTCCTCTTTTCTAATGAAAGGCGAGACCTCGGTTCAAGAAGGTCTCTCTTCATTTCATAATAGTTTGTGTTTTTCTAGTAGTTTTTTGGTCTCTTCTTGTTCAGGTTGACCAAATTGAGCTGCAAGGCGCTCGCTCCAGCTGTCTGTTGCACGCGCTCCAGCATAATCTGCCTGAACCTTGTCATAGGCAGTCACAACTGATGGGTCTTGTTCTTGGTATTCTTCTTCAAAAGCAACCTGTTCCAATGGCAAGCGTGGTTTCACTGCATGCTGCTGATTAGGTACTCCGAGAGCAATCCCAAAAATAGGGTAGGTATAGTCTGGCAGACGGAAGAGTTCTGCGACTTCTTCTGAACAGTAGCGCAACATGCCGATAATCACTCCACCATAGCCGAGACTTTCAGCTGCCAATAGCGTGTTTTGAGCTGCTAGAGCCGCATCCACTGAGGTGATCAGTAAGTTGTCCACCCCTTCCGGATGGAAATCCTGCTCATGAAGTTTGACAGCTTTTTCAGCGCGGTTTAAATCTCCAACAAAGAGAAGAAAGACGGCTGATTGGCGAATCGCTTCTTGAGGAAGCAAGTCGTAAAGAGCTTCTTTCTTTTCCTTGCTTTTGACCACAATCACAGAATAAGACTGAAAGTTTTTCCAACTTGATGCCATCTGCCCAGCTGATAAAATTTCCTTGAGGTCAGCTTCTTTGATGGCTTCTTCCTTAAACCGGCGAACAGAAAAATGAGATTTCATTAAACGGATGGTTTCATTCATCGGCGATTGACTCCTTCCAGATGGATTTCCTTGGCTAAAAATTTTACGCGCTCCATGACACGTTTGGCCTGCCAGGTTTCATCCCCATTGCGCGAAGCTGCAAAATGACGTTCCAACTCTTCAAAATTAAAGTTAGAAGTAAAGAAGGTTGGGAGATTTTCCTGCATTCGGTGCTGCAAAATCACCTGTAAGATTTCATCTCGCACCCAGGCTGACATCTGTTCCGCACCGATATCATCGAGAATTAAAATTTCGGCTTTTTTCACCTGATCGACAGTTTCTTTAACCAATCCTGAACTGATGGCATTTTTGACATCGATAGCAAAGCTTGGGAAATGAAGTAGGGTAGTAGAGGCCTGACGTTTTTCGGATAAATCATGAGCCAAGGCTGCCATCATGTAGCTCTTTCCTACTCCAAAATCACCATAGAGGTAGATCCCCTTTTGATATTCCGGATAGTTGGCCACAAAATTGGCTAATTCTTCAAAGGCCTCAAATCGTCCCTTATCATCGAGCTCTACCTTAGCTAGACTCGCCTCTTTCAAGGTTGAAGGGAGATTGATCAAGTTGAGACGTTGATTGATCGCAGCTCGTTTTTGGGCTTCGATTAACTCTGGCGTCTCCTCATAAGCGACATCCGCATAGCCTTCATTCATGGTGAGGATGGGTTTGTAGCCTTTAGCGATGTAATCCGGATCTCCCAATAAGAAACGGTTGCGTTCACTAATGTATTGATTAAATTTTGAAATACTCCGTCGAATTTCTTGTTCAGACAAAGACTGGTCCTTGATAAAGGCAGCCACTTCTTGGTCTGCCAAGATCTGTGCGACCAAATCCTCATAGTTAAATTGACGCGCACGGTTCATGTGAGACATGGTTTGACCTACACTTTCCATCTACTCACCTCCTTGATTCAGTTTTTCTAACAGACGTTGTTTCTCTTTAGCAAGATCCACCTTTTCTGCTTGACTGGTTTGATTTTGATAATTTGGTTGACTCCACTTGGGAACATTGCTATGCTTGCTCTTGGCTGATGTAGGACTCGTCCCCTTGTTTCCTTGAGCCTTAGCTTGTTCCTGGCGTTCTCGAACTTTTAAAATCGCCAGTTCTGCACTGTTGACCCCTTGATAAGAAAAATCATTTCCTACCTTCAAAGCATACTTTTCATTGAGATTAGCAGACTGGGTCTTATTAAAGGTCAACAATAAGATGATGTTGATCACCTCATCTAGTAAGCCTAGATCAGCTAACTTGGATAAAGTCTTGCGTTCGCTCTGCGTAATGGTCGCATTGCGCGCCTTCTTAATCTCTGCTAGAAATTGTAGGCTGGATTTTGCCTTAGCTTCCCTCAGAATAGTTTCTTCCTGACGGCTATAGGACATGCGGGGTTGCTCTTGGCTCGCCTGAGCCAACTTTTGCTTCATTCTCTTTGGAGAGACAATCCGGTCTACAGCTGTTTCTTTCGCCAGGAGATAGGTTTCATACCAGGTCCATTGTTGCTCTTCTGCAATGGCAAAGAGGGCTAGAGTTGCTTCTCCTTCATCCGCAAAACGAAGCCCATCACGCCCCATCATTCGCTTAAACATCTCCATATCAAACTGCTGTTTCTTACTTGGAAGAACGGTCACCTCCCCAGCATCTAGTCCAAAGACTTGCGAGAAGGAAACTTGCCGTCTAGTTCCTAAAGAGCGTGCTGGGAGCAGATCCTCCACGGCCTTTTCCCCAATCTTTTTTTCAAGCAAGCGTTTAAAAACAGCATTTGAAAAAAATTGTTCTGAGGCAAGAGGAGCATGTAATTGGATCGTGATCCCAACTTCTTCCTCATAGAGATCCATCAACCCCATGGCAATTAAGCGATCAAAGGCGAGTAGCAACTGTGGAAATCCTATATTCAAGTGATTGAGGATTTGAGCAAGTAAATATTGTTTTTCACCCTGATCATAAGAGGCGAGCAGATAACGATAAACTGCTACAGTTTCTGTCTCTAAAATAGGCAGGTAATACTGCTCCAATGCAGCCCCTGCTGGTGGAAGAAGATTATTTTTTAAAAATGCGAAAGGCGTATTGGGCTTCATCTATTTTTCCTTTTTCTTCTTGGTTCCCTTCGTAATTTGTTTCAAGAGGGTTTCTAACTCACCGACATCCTTGAAACTCCGGTAAACACTAGCAAAACGGACATAGGTTATCTCATCTAGATCTGCTAACTCATCCATGACCAAAGAACCAATATACTCACTGTTGATTTCATTATCACTTTGGCTGCGAACCTTTTGCTCGATCCGATTCACAATTTCTTCGATTTCGTCACTAGAAACAGGCCGTTTTTGAGCCGAGCGGATAATACCATTAAAGATTTTATCACGAGAAAATTGCTCGCGTGTCCCATCCTTTTTGACAACCACTAGGGTCCGCTCTTCCACTCGTTCGTAGGTAGTAAAGCGATAATGGCATTCTTCGCATTCCCTGCGACGACGGATGGTGTTCCCATCTTCAGCTTGTCGACTATCCACCACACTAGACTTACTTCCACCACATTTTGGACAACGCATTTGCTACCTCCTTAAACTGTTTTAACACTTCATTTTACCATAAATTGAATCGTAAAGAAAGCAGAAGAACAGGAGAATCCCCTATGCCTGCTCATCTTTGATACCTAAAAAAGAGTCGAAGGGCGATTTGAATAAAATCGTTTTCCTTTCGACTCTCCGTTTATATTAAAGTGATAATTCAGCTTCTAAGCCATAGTGATCACTGACAAGAGGTTTGTTTTGACCATCAAAGATGACATGAAGACGCTGGATGTTCCATTCTGGACTTGCAAAGACGTAATCGATTCGCAATGGAATTTGATTGTCCGTCCAGCCATCGATTCCAGGACCTACAGTATAGGTTCCTTTTGTTTCTTTGGCTTCGATAAAGCTATCTTGAAGCTTAAGGGAACTGGATAGAATCGTCTCATACCCTTCTTGACCAGCAGGATTATTGAAATCACCAGCTAGAATAAAGGGTTTGCCTACTTGGCTGAAGTAGTTCTCAATACGTGGCCACTCAAATTGGAAACCTTTGTCCCACCAAGAAAGATGGACGCTGGCAACAGCAATTTCTTTGCCATCCACACTTGTATGGGCAACGGCCACTCGACGGGTATGATAGTCCGTTGGATCATCCATATTGGATACCAAAATCTCATCCGCCTTCAAGGGTTGACGCGAAAGAACCGCTACACCCTCATTGAGACGATCATAACCAATATGGTTGTAGGCCCAAGTCCAATAATAATGGAGTCCTTGAGCAGCTAACTCTTCTACCAACACGCGAACAAAGTGATCCTTGTGAATCGCTACAGATGATGGCAAAGCTTGATAATACTCATCTGTTTCGACTGCTTCTGAGCCCATTTCTTGATTGACCTCTTGGAAACAGATCACATCATATTGCGCTTCCAAAATTTGCTCCTTGAGGGTCTCAAATTTTTGCTGGGCATTCTCTTCCATCCAACTATGGGAATTTAATGTTAAAAATTTCATCCCCTGATTTTTCTCCTTCTTTTCAAATCAAGAAACGGCAAGAGGCCGGGTACACTGCCCCAACCTCGTTTTCTTTGCCGACATCTCTTATAATTCTACTGTTGCAACTGGAGCATTTGCAGCCAATTTACCAGTATGTTCGACCTTAACTGATTTGATCGCATCTGCATTTGTGAAGACAACAATAGTTGATGTTTCACGACCTGCTTCACGGATCGCATCAAGGTCTGCTTCTACCAAGAGGTCTCCAGCAGCCACTGTTTGGCCTTCAGTAACTTTAACCTCAAATGGTTTTCCTTCAAGACTAACTGTATCTAGACCGATATGAACCAAGACTTCCAAACCATTATCGGTTACCAAACCAAGGGCATGTTTGGTTGGGAAGACGCTGGTCACTTTACCAGCAACTGGTGAAACGATGTGGCCATTTTCAGGCTCAACCGCAAATCCGTCACCCATCATTTTTTGTGAGAAGACTGGATCTTTCACATCTTCGATGTTAATCACTTCACCATCTGCAACGGAATGCACTTCATCCGTCACACCTTTATAGGTTGCTTCAGCTTTTTGAACTGCTGTCATTTGGCTAGGGAGAGTTTCAGGAATGACTTCACCTGAATCAAGAACGTCTTGGATATCAGATTTTAACACGTCAGCTTTAGGTCCGTAGATCGCTTGGACACCTTGTCCTTTCATGACAAGACCCATAGCGCCTTCTGCCTTCCATTGTTCTTCGGTACCGACTTTTTCAGCATCTTTAACTGTTACACGAAGACGAGTCATACATGCGTCAACATCTACGATATTCGCACGTCCACCAAGAAGGTTGATGATGTTAATCACTTGTGAGCTTGCTGAGCTTGTAGCAGCTCCAGCTGTTGCACCATCTCCTGAAGGGGCATCATCATTTTGTTCGTAGTTTCCATTACGTCCTGGAGTCGCATAATTGAATTTCTTAATCATGAAGTTGGCAATGAAGTACATGATAAATCCAAAGAGGACTGTTACCCATACAAAGTTAAAGATATCTAGTGCCAAACCAGCGTTGATGGCCATTGGAGTACGTGTCAAGAATTCGATTGAACCGAATGAGTGAACACGAAGGTGAACCAAGTCAGCCATTGCAAAGGCAGCACCTTGAACAAAGGCGTAGATCAAGTACAATGGTGTTGCAATGAACATGAACATGTATTCAATTGGTTCTGTAACACCTGTCAAGAAGGTTGCAAGAGCAGTTGCAACAAGCATCCCTTTGTATTTTTCTTTTTTATCTGGGTCCACATTGCGGTAGATAGCCACCACAATCCCCATCAAGATACCAAATGATCCAATCATTTGACCAACTTTGAAGCGAGCTGGTACGTATGCTTTAAGCAAGTGTTGATACTGACTAGGATCAGCTTTCTTCAAGTTAACAAGGTCTGTTACCCAAGCCAACCAAAGTGGATCTTGTCCAAATACTGTTGTTCCTTTGGCAGCACCTGTAAGAACTTGGTAGCTACCACCCAATTGAGTATAGTTGATTGGAATGGTCAACATGTGGTGAAGACCAAATGGCAAGAGAAGACGTTCCAAGGTACCGAACAAGAATGGTGCCAATACTGGAGCAGTGGATTGGGAGTTAGCGATCCAAACACCAAATCCATTAATTCCTGATTGAACTACTGGCCACAAGGCTGACAAAACCAAGGCTGTAGCAGCTGAACGGACGATAACCACGAATGGGACAAAGCGTTTCCCATTGAAGAAAGAAAGGGCTTCTGGGAGTTTACGGTAGTTGTAGTATTTATTGAAGGCTGTTGCTCCAACAAAACCTGAGATAATCCCTACAAATACCCCCATATTCAGAGCTGGTGCTTCAAGAACACTGATAAAGTAGTCCGCAACTTTAATTGATCCACCGAAGAATGTGTGAACCGTTGCAGCTTTATCAGCTAACATTGCAGATGTCACTCCGTAAACTGCACCGGTAATACGGTTAATCAAGATGAAAGAGAGACCAGCCGCAAAGGCGCCCCCTGCACGTTCTTTGGCCCAGCTACCACCGATAGCGAGTGCAAACAGGATGTGAAGGTTTCCGATAACCCCCCAACCGATTTGTTCGATAATCCCACCTGTAATAACAAGTGGAGACACATTCGGGTTGATCATAGGGATAGATTTCCCGATTGAAATCATCAACCCAGCCGCTGGCATGACAGCGATAACGACCATCAAGGCCTTACCGAACTTTTGCCAGAATTCAAAGCTAAATAAACTTTTGAATGATCCTTTATTCATCATTCAACCTCCTTATATTGTTTAAGGCTTTTGTTTTTAAGAAAACGTTTGCGCTTAAATTTGATTCTAGTATACCATATTTTAAAAATTTGTAAAGCCTTACATTCATTTTTTTCTCCAAATTTTATCTTTTTTTATCTTTTTTAAGCCAAATCCTTTTCAAAACCCATCCTTTTTAAACGCAAACGTTTCCCTTGAACATAAAAACATTCGAACCCTTTAAGGATTCGAATGTTTCATTCTAGTTCGTCTTGCATGGCATAGCCAATCCCACGAACGGTCTTAATATAGCTTTTTTGAGCCGGAAGATCAATTTTCCCACGAAGATAACGGATATAGACGTCGACAATATTGGTCTCCCCCTTATTCTCGTACTTCCAAACACTCTCTAGCAATTGCTCACGAGTCACCACTCCCTGACTTCCCATCAGAGTCGCTAGGAGGTCGTACTCTCTGCGGGTCAAACTAATCATATCCTTCCCACGATAGACGGTATGGTGTTCCACATCAATGCGCAGATTGCGGTATGAGGTTGGAATTTTCATCTGGCTACAATGTTGGTCAATATAATCACGTCCTCTAAAAATAGCTGTGATCTTATCTACCAAATCGCTGATAATAAAAGGTTTGACCATATAGGAAACAGCAAAGCGCTCAATACTCTTTTCGTGTTCGGCAATTTTTTCGCGACTATCCAAAACAATCAAAACAGAAGCTGGGCGAATCTGACTGATCTCTTGAGCAAAGGCTTCACCAGACATATCTGACAGATCGTAATTAAACAAGATCAGATCATATTTGGTCGCAGCAATCAAGGCCAGACCCGCTTTTCCATCCTCTACTACATCAACTTGGTACCCTTCTTTTTGAAGTTCCAAATCAATGAAGCGAGCAATTTGCTTCTCATTTTCTACTAGTAGAACTCGTTTGACCATAGAGCAAGATTATTTTTCATCGTACCAAGAATAGTGGAAGGTACCTTCTTTGTCTTTACGTTGGTATGTGTGAGCACCAAAGTAGTCACGTTGTGCTTGGATCAAGTTTGCTGGAAGATCCGCTGAACGGTAGCTATCAAAGTAAGTGATGGCTGCTGAGAAGGTTGGTACGGGTACACCAGCTTGAACAGCAAGAGCTACGATATCACGAACAGATTGTTGGTACTTAGCAGTGACATCCAAGAAGTACTCATCCAAAAGAAGGTTAGCAAGATCTGCATCACGGTTGTAAGCATCTGTGATCTTTTGCAAGAAACGAGAACGGATGATACAGCCATCGCGCCAGATAGATGCGATGTCCGCAAATGGCAAGTTCCAGTTGTTTTCTTTAGAAGCTACACGCAATTGCGCAAAACCTTGTGCGTAAGAGATGATTTTTGAAAAGTAAAGGGCTTGACGGATTTTTTCAATCAACTCAACCTTGTCTCCTTCAAATTTGAAAGCAGCTGGTTTTGGAAGCACCTTGCTAGCGTGTACACGTTCTTCTTTATAAGTAGAGATATAACGTGCAAATACAGACTCAGTAATGAGTGACAATGGTACACCAAGGTCAAGAGCTGATTGGCTAGTCCATTTACCAGTTCCCTTGTTTCCTGCAGCATCCAGGATATAGTCTACGATTGGTCCATCTTGACCTTCATCGTCTTTGCGTCCAAGGATATCAGCAGTGATTTCGATCAAGTAGCTGTCCAATTCACCCTTATTCCACTCAGTAAAGATTTCAGCCATGTCTTCTGCTGAAAGACCGAGCAAGTGTTGCATCAAGTCATAGCTTTCTGCGATCAATTGCATGTCACCGTACTCGATCCCGTTGTGGACCATTTTCACATAGTGACCAGCTCCATCAGGACCGATGTAAGTCACACATGGTTTACCATCTTCTGGTGCTTTTGCAGAGATTTCTTCAAGAACATCTGCTACCAATTCATAAGCTTCTTTTTGTCCACCAGGCATGATAGAAGGACCTTCAAGGGCACCTTTTTCACCACCAGATACACCTGTACCGATAAAGTTGATCCCTGAATTCGCCAACTCTTCATTACGACGGATAGTATCTTTATAGAAAGTGTTCCCTCCATCAATCAAGATGTCACCTTTATCCAAGTGTGGAAGAAGGGCCTGGATAGTTGCATCTGTACCAGGTCCTGCTTGAACCATAAGCATGATACGGCGTGGTTTTTCGATTGAGTTTACGAAGCTTTCGATATCGTAGCTTGGCACGAATTTTTTATCAGGGTGACAAGCAATCACATCTTCAGTTTTTTCTTTACTACGGTTATAAATGGCAACTGTATAGCCACGAGATTCGATATTAAGGGCAAGGTTACGACCCATTACGGCCATACCAACAACACCAAAGTTTGCTTTAGTCATGTGACACTCCTCTTTATAGTTTGCCTTTATTCTACCATTTTTCCTCCTCAAAAGAAAGCAGAAAATAGCTTCCCGCCTTCTCTAGAGGGAGAAGATCATGCAAGTCATTTGATCTTAAAAACAAAAGTGCCCGAGAAACAGTTCTCAGACACTTCTTGATGAATGGCATTAATCTTCTTTAGAAGCTAACTCCTCTGCTTCAATGACCGGTTGTTCTCCTTCTTTGAGTTTATTGACCGTCATATTAACTCCAAGGGCTCCTGCTAGCAATTGACGAATATCAAATCCGGCTCCTTGAGAGACTTGGTCGATACTTTGCATAATATCGCCCACCATCTTAGAAGCATTGCCTTCGCCATACATGGTGATTTTATCCACCTTGGTTAATGGTTCAGCGACAGCACGCGCAATTTCAGGCAACTTGTCAACGACCATTTCAGTAATGGCTGCTTCTTGCATTTTCTTCATTGCTTCGGCCTTTTGGTCCAAACCTTTCGCTTCGGCTTCCAATTTCAAACGAATTGCCTCTGCTTCTGCACGACCTTTGGCTTCGATAGCTTCAGCCTCTTGCAGTTGGGCAAATTTCTCAGCTTCGGCTTGAGCTTTCCGAGCTTCGGCTTCTTTTTGTGTTTCGAAGAGTTCTGCTTCTGCCTTGCGTTGGCGTTCGATCAATTCTGCTTCGGCTGCTTGTTGACGCGCATATTTTTCAGCTTCGGCTTGCTTACGGATGTTGGCATCCAATTCTTGCTCACGAACCTTAACTTCGCGTTCTTTGACTTCCGCTTCTTTTTCTTGTTTCATGATATTGGCTTCAGCTGCCACGCGCTCTTGTTCACGACGTTGCACTTCTGCCTCAATCCCTTTCGCAGCATCTGCTTTTGCTTGGGCAATATCTGCTTCTTGCTTGAGAGCTGCTTGTTTGAGTTTTAATTCGTTTTGTTTTTGCGCAATTTCAAGATCGGCTGCAACACGTTTGTCGTTGGCCAATTTATCTTGTTCTGCTTCGACTTCCTTGCGTTCGCGTTCTGCTTTGGCTTTGGCAATCAAGGCATCTTTCTTAATGGTTTCAACATTTTCAATCCCGAGGTTGTCGATGACTCCCCCTTCATCAGAGAAGGATTGAACCGTAAAGGCGATGACTTCAAGCCCCATTTTAGCCAAATCTGGCGCTACGTTGTCTTGCACCTTTGAAGCAAACTCTTGACGGTCGTTGACCATCTTACGAAGCTCCATCTGACCGATGACTTCCCGTAAATTCCCTTCCAAGACATCTTGGACAGAATTGGAAATATCTGTCGTATTCCAGTTCAAGAAGTTCTCTGCAGCACGGGCAATCATCTCATCGGTTGTACCGATTTTTAATTTAACAGCTGCATCGGCACGGACATTAATGAAGTCCAGTGTTGGGACTGCTTCAGATGTCCGAACATCTGTCGAGAATTGCTCAATATCAAGATAAGAGCGCTGTTCGACAAAGGGAATCATAAAACCAGCTTTCCCGCGTAAATGACGTTGCTTTCGAAGACCTGTAATGACAACGACTTCATTTGGTTTAGCATTCACATAGCCTTTAACAAGCAAAATCAGAATAATAACTGCGACTATTAGGCCAGTTATCAACCAGCCTGGAATAAATAATGTATCCATACTTTTCTCCTTTTTCAGAGGTCTCCCCTCTGTTGTTTATAAATCCTAGTATATCAAAAGAAGTCTTTTCCTCAAAGAAAAGACCTGTATTTATGTTGAGATTTTTAATATGTCATCCCTAGCCTATTCTTCCTCAAATAAACCTTGGAGTCCAGCAAAGGGACTGTTTTCTTCTTTCTTAACCGCTTGAGCTTCTTGGTACTCTTCTTCTGTCATGATTTTCCAATCATTGCCCTCGATAAAGCCTTGCCCGGCCTCTTCTTCCGGAGTGAGAACCTTGAGAGGAATATTGAGCAGGATATTATCTGCCACGCTTTCACTCAGATCAATTCTGCCCCCTTCAATGGGAAGGATCAGATCTTCCTCAAGAGCTTCGATATCTGCCTCTGACTGTACGTCCTCAGCGAACACCTCTGTCACAGGATAGCTCTCTTGAAGCTCAACCGGTTCCATGCTGCGGCTAGAGGCAAGGACGATGGTATAGGTCAATTGGTAATCCAAGATATAGAGGCCTGTATCGTAAGCTACTCGACCTGTCGCTGTCACATCTTTTAAATCAAGAATTTCTGGATTGCGCTTTTGCAATTCCTTTAGCAAATCCAATTCTTGATCAAAAGTTAGTCCTTCAGGATTTTTACGGATTTCTTGTGTGTATAAGTTCATTCTTTTGTCCTCAAATCTTCTAGATACTACTAGTATATCATGAAGCCGCCCCTCAACCAAGAAGTCTCCTCAAAAATTTGTTATAATCATGAAAAAATATAAAGGAGATCTGATGGCAAGAGTTTACGATTTACCATTTCCAACTGTATATACAGCTTTAGTCCAAAAAGTCTTACGAAAGGGTGGAACAGAGACCAGCCTTGACCAAATTACCTCGCGATTAACAGGCTATTCTCTGGCAGAACTAAAAGAATGGAAAAAGCGTGACAGAAGCTACGGAGATTTCTTTCGCCAAGTTCCCGCCTATCACCCCAATCGAACACTGATTACTGGGAAAGTTTTTGGCGTTCAAATTGAAACAATTCAGGATCCTTTGATGCAGGAAATTCGTCGATTAGATCGTCTAGTCGATTGGTTAAGCAAGGGGAAGACTGTTGAGCAATTGGTTGAAAAATACCAGCTAAAAGAGGAGAAGGCATGAAAGAAATCGGAGCAGTTTTTAGGCAAATACGGGAAAGTCGCCATATTTCATTAGAAGAAGCTACTGGTGGGGAATTTTCGCGCTCTATGCTATCTCGATTTGAAAGAGGGGAAAATGACCTCACTACGCAACGGTTTTTTCAGGCCCTTCAACAGATCAAAACGAGTCTCAGTGAGTTCTCTCATCTAGCAGGGATTGACCAGCACTCCTTTATTCCCAAATTGTTGAAAGAGCACTATGAAAACATGAGCTTGGAACACGATCAAGCCTTGTACCAACGCTATCAACTAGCCTATCAGAAAGATCACAAAAAAGAAGACTTCTTAGCCAGCATTATTCTCAAGGCTCAAATGCTTGCCTTCTATCCTGAGGTGGAGTTGGCTGCTAGCCAAGAGGAACTAGATTTCCTCTATGACTACCTCTTCTCTGTCATGGTCTGGGGAAATTTTGAGTTAAGCCTATTTTCACTGACCTCTCCTCTTTTCTCTAGTCAGCTCTATCGACAGTATACAGAGGAGTTGGTCCAAAGAGATGATTTCAAGCTTCTCCTAGACTCTTCTCGTCCTGCCCTCAATTCTATATTTCTCAATGGTTTCTTTCTGTCCATTAGTTCAAATAAATTTGAAGATGCATCTTATTTTGATCAGCTGATCAAGGACCACTTTTACTCTGAAAACGAAGCCTACCTTCGGACGGTTTATCTCTATGCCAAAGGGGAATTTCTTTATCGAAAGGGAGAAAAAGAAACTGGTCTTGAAAAGATGGAACAGGCCATTCAGGTCCTCTCTATTCTGGATTGTAAGGACAGTGCCAACTACTACAAACAGGGCCTGCAAGAACTGATTAAGGAAGCCTGAAAAGAGAGTGGGACAGAAATCGGTCATTCGTTAGAATTCGATTTCGTCGTCCCACCTCCGCACAG
>NZ_JUPI01000115.1 GCF_001074805.1 Streptococcus parasanguinis
CAGTGGTTGAGTGGGCTCTACTACGCTGATTTCATCAGCTTTTACAGCCCTACTCAACTGTGCAGAGGTGGGACGACGAAATCGAATTCTAACGAATGACCGATTTCTGTCCCACTCTCCCTTATTCTATTTTATCTTTTTTTCTCAAGCGTAACCGTCGCTTTAATGTTTGTGAAGCTTCTTTATGCCGAAAAGCTACTTCTTCCGTTTTTAATTTGGAGACAATTTCTCCATTGCGCGTTTGGAACTTGGCTTCTCTAGCAAACTGGATACTGGCGTTTAAAATACAACCAATAATCATGATTTTAGCTACCAAGATGAACCAGAACATAATGACCGCTAGGACGACAGAACCGAAGAAACGAGCATCTAAGAAATGACTCACATAACGATCCACATATTTCCAAAAGATATTCAAGATCGCATACAGGACAGCAACAACGAAGGTCGCCCCTGGCAATACATATCTAAATTTTGGAATTTTGACATTTGGAAGGGTGTAATAGAGCAAGACCAGACTGACAAATAGCAAAAGGTAGATGGTCGGCTCTGTCAAATTCAGTAAGCGCACATAAATCGTCCGATCAAATGAAAAGGTCTTATAGAGATAACGAACGATCATTTTCCCAAACATGGAAAGGATCAGCGAGAGTCCAAACAAGCCCTGCAAGGCAAAACTGATCAGAAAGCTAAAGAGTCGCCCCCAGATAATACCACGCTCCTTTTCCACCCCATAACTCTTGTTATAGGCTTTTTGGAGGTAGGCAATGCTCTGAGAGAAGATCCACAAAGCAGAAATAATCGAGAAACTCAGTAAGCCTGTCGAAGGTTTGGTCAAGACACTCGAAATCATCTGTGCCACTATTCGATATAAGGAGGCTGGCAAAACTTTCTGTAAGCTTAAAAGAATCTGAGTGGGACGAATATGAAAGTAAGGCAGAATATTGGCTGCAATCAGCATCAAAGGGAAAATGGAGATCAGCAAATAATAGGCTACAGCAATGCTAGTGATATCAGACTCTGCACTCTGATAAAACCGCACGAAGCCCTTTATAAATGGCTGTCCCAGTACTTTTTGTAGGACCTTTTTCATTCGTCACCTCCCCATTTTACTAAAAAAGAGCAAAGAGCGAAACCAGACACTTGCCTTCAGCTCCATTCTTCCCTCTCTATTTCTTAGTATGTTCCTTCTTCACCTTGACTAGTCAAGATCACTGGACCATCTTTTGTAATCACAAATTGATGCTCGTATTGACAAGAAAGGCCACCGTCAAGGGTCTTATGGGCCCAACCAGTTTCCATATCTGTATCAATCTCCCAAGTACCGGTATTAATCATTGGCTCAATCGTCAAGACCATCCCTTCACGTAAGCGAAGACCGCGTCCAGCACGACCATAATGTGGGACCATTGGTTCTTCATGCATGGTAGGCCCGACACCGTGACCGACCAAATCACGCACTACGCCATAGCCTTTGCTTTCCGCATACTCTTGAATCGCTGCGCCAATATCTCCCAAGCGATTACCTACGACCGCTTTCTCAATTCCCTTATAGAGACATTCTTTGGTCACATCCATCAAATCTTTGACTTCTTGGGAAACATTTCCCACCGCATAAGCCCAGCAAGAGTCCGCCAAGCCACCACTATAGGACTCCGTGTATTTCTTCACTTGGGCTACATTATCAAAATCCAATTTTGAAACATCCAAAACAGATTTATCGAGTGGTTCTGACAAGACCATGTCTACCTTGAGGAGATCCCCATCTTTGAGAATGACGTGACGTGGAAAAGCATGGGCTACTTCGTCATTCAAACCACAGCAAGTCGCATAAGGATAATCCATGAGACTGCCTTCTACACCGATCTGAAGCGGCAAGACATTGGCTTCTTTACAGCGACGACGGACATATTCTTCTACTTCCCATAGGTCAAGCCCTGGCTTGATCAAGTCACGTAATCCAATATGGATGCTGGCAAGGAAATCACCTGCACGATCCATGGCTTCAATTTCACGTTGTGATTTTAATGTAATCATTGTCTCCTCATTTCTTTTTGTTTAATTAATCTTAATTGTAATGGTTGCTTTCGCAACTAGCTGCAGATCTAAATACAAGCTAAAATCAACCAAGGCCGAACGTCTGGTTCGTCGAACTAGTTGTGGTTCAATGCGGATCACATCATCCACCTGCACAGCCTGTAAAAAATTGATGATCAACTGTTCGACAATCAAGCTACGCCCACTGTGTTGCATCATCTTGCGAATAACCTTCATCAGCACTTCGATCATGACCCCATTGGCCAAAACACCGCTTTTCTCCAGCATACTTGGCTCCACTGTGAATTGGTAATGGTCGTTCTCTGTTTGAATCTTTTGACCAATTTGCTCACTAAAGGTTGGTAAGCTCGAAAACTGCACCTTGCTAATCCGATCCATGACATCCCGACGCGTAATAACACCCAGCAAGGTCTGGTTATTACGAACAACAGGAATCATTTCATAATCTTCAGCGATCATCCGTTGGCTAATCGTCGCAATGCTGGTGGACAAATTAGTGGTAAAAATGGTCCGTGACATCACCTTATCAAGGGTCGTCTGAGGCGCCTTATCTCCAGCATCTCTCATGGTTACGACGCCCACTACCATCTGGTGCTGATTGACAACCGGAAAACGACTAAAGCGATTCTTTCGAACCAAATCTAAATAATCCCGGACCGTATCCGTCTCAGAAAGATAGCCGTACTCATGGAAGGGCCGATAGACCTGCTCGACTGTCAAGATATCCGTCTTGATCTGCATATTAGACAAGGCCTTATTGATCATAGTCGCGACGGTATAGGTATCGTGTGAAGTTCGGATGACTGGGATTTGTACCTGATTGGCCAGATCAATCACATCCTCACTCACTTCAAAGCCACCTGTCACTAAGACCGCATTGTCATGTTTAAGAGCCAATCGTTGGATGCTAGTACGGTCACCCACGATCAAAAGCCCACCTTCAGACACATAGTCTAGGACGTGCTTTTCCGTCATAGCACCGATGTAAAATTTATTAAATTCTTTTTCGAGACCTTCTTCACCAGCTAATATTTCTGAACCGGTGATTTCTAAAATTTCCCGATAGGTCAAATGCTCTAGTACAGCTTTTTGCGATTTGACACGGATGGTTCCGCTTCTAGGACGCGTTTCCACAATTCCTTGATTTTCAGCTTCTTTAATGGCACGATAGGCCGTCCCATCACTGACATTCAAAAAATTGGAGATACTGCGGACACTGACCCGTTTTCCAATCGGTAATTTTTCGAGATAGTCTAAAATCTCTTGGTGTTTACTCATAGAAGTCCCCTCTACCTAGGCGGAAATCATAATAATCGCGCATTTTACGCGTATAGCGGTCACTCCCTTTGAATTGACGAAAGAGACGAAAACCAGCCTTCAAAGCGACCTTTTGACTCCCTGCATTTTCAACATGGGTGACAATCTTAAGCTCCTTCAGTTGAAATTTCTCAAATGATAGATAGACCAACTCTTTGACCGCTTCTGTCATCAGACCCTTTCCCCAAAAATCTTTGCGCAAAAAGTAGCCTAACTCAGCCTCACCCTTGATTTCATCCAACTTTTCAAACTTGATCGAACCGATCATCTGATTGGTTTCCTGATCACAGATCGCCCAAACCCCCAAAGGATTTTTCATGAAATAGTTGGCTAGTACATATTGAGTTTCAGAAAGATCGGCTTGTGCAGGAAAGATAAATTGTAGGTTATCAGGATTCGAAGCAATCTTATAAAAATCTTCCGCATCCTCAAAGAGAAAAGGTCGTAAATACAACCTTTGTGTTTCAATTAGTGAATAGGCAGCTAAGTGCGTCCAAATATTCATTTCAAACTCCATTGTTCGTGTATCCAGCCGCCACTATCAGATCCCTAGTTCTGTCACTATTCCTCTACCAACTGGATGTCTGCTCCAAGTTGGGTCAATTTATGAATAATATCTGAATACCCGCGAAGGATGTATTCCACATTTGTAATTTCTGTTGTTCCAGAAGCCATGAGACCGGCGATCACTAAAGCCGCACCAGCTCGAAGATCCGTCGCTTTCACACTGGATCCTGTCAATTGATTTGGCCCTTCATAGATAATGTGGTCGTTTAAGGTCGAAATGGTGGCTCCCATTTTAGCCAATTCTGGCACATGGTTGACCCGTTTTTCATAAATCGTATCAACAATGCGCCCACGTCCTGCAGCCGTTAAGAGCAAAGGTGTGATCGGTTGTTGCAAATCAGTCGCAAAACCAGGATAAGGAGAGGTTTTGATCTGGATGGCCTTCAAGCCCGTCTGCTTTTCTACAAAGATACTATCTTCAGAAATGGTCATGCGCACACCCATTTCCTCTAACTTGGCAATATAGCTCTCCAAATGCTCATACAGGACATTATTGATCTGGATACCTTCTCCAATAGCAGCTGCAAGGGCAATATAGGTTCCAGCTTCGATGCGATCTGGAATCACCTGATGTCTAGTTCCATGCAATTGTGGAACACCATCAATGATTATGATATCCGTACCTGCTCCCCGAATATGGGCTCCCATGTTGTTTAGCAAGGTTACCACATCGATAATCTCAGGTTCCCGCGCAGCATTTTCGATCACTGTCCGACCTTCAGCCTTGACCGCTGCCAAAATCGTATTGATCGTTGCACCGACACTAACAGTATCCATGTAGATGTTTGCTCCTTGAAGAGGCTTGCCATCAGTCGCAAGTTTCATACTAGAGCCATCCATGGTCATAGCGGCTCCCATTGCTTCAAAGGCCTTCAAATGCAAATCGATCGGACGTGGTCCAAGGTCACACCCTCCAGGTAGTCCAACCGTTGCTTGACCATAGCGTCCTAATAAGCTGCCATAGAAATAATAGGAAGCTCGCAGACTGTTGATTTTTCCAAATGGCATGGGCATATTCTTCACCCCACGTGGATCAATGATCAAACTGTCTTCTTTGCGTTCAATCTTAGCCCCCATGATGGTCATGATTTCAATCAGACTCGCCACGTCGGAGATATCCGGTACCCCATCAAGGGTCACGATATCATCCGCCAGAATGGTCGCCGGAATCAAGGCTACTACACTATTTTTTGCACCACTAATGGTCACCTCTCCTTTTAGAGGGCGACCACCATTTATTACAATTTTTTTCATCTTAATAATTTATTAGCTCTTTCAAGTCTTTTTCCTTTTACTATCGTTTTTTGTAACGGAAATAAAAGGGACAACGTATTCAAAATACTGCATCTATTATACCACAGATCGACCTATTTTTCCATCTGTAGGAATTTTCAAAACGAAAAAAAGCTAGGATCAACTTGACCCTAACTTTTCCATTTCAACGAATTATTTTACAGCTTCTTTCAAGGCTTCTACCTTGTCCAAACGTTCCCATGGAAGGTCAATATCTGTCCGTCCCATATGGCCGTATGCTGCTGTTTGACGGTAGATTGGACGTTTAAGGTCCAACATTTGGATAATCCCTGCTGGACGAAGATCAAAGATCTCACGCGCTGCTTTTTCAAGCTTACTTTCAGCAACTGTTCCCGTACCAAAGGTATCAATACGAACAGAGACAGGTTGAGCAACCCCAATGGCATAAGCCAATTGCACTTCTGCTTTCTTAGCAAGCCCTGCTGCCACGATGTTTTTTGCAATATAGCGAGCTGCATAGGAAGCGGAACGGTCCACCTTCGTCGCATCCTTACCAGAGAAGGCACCACCACCGTGACGTGAATAACCACCATAAGTATCCACGATGATCTTACGACCTGTCAAACCGGAATCCCCTTGAGGCCCACCGATAACAAAGCGACCTGTTGGGTTGATGAAGAATTTGGTTTCCTCATCTAGATAAGAAGCTGGAATCACCTCTTTGATGACCTTGTTAATTACATCTTCATGGATTTGTTCATTGCTGACATCTGGATCGTGTTGAGTTGAAATAACCACCGTATCCACGCGCACTGGCTGGTCATTTTCATCGTACTCGACAGTGACCTGTGATTTGGCATCTGGACGAAGATAGCTGATTTCCCCAGACTTACGAAGTTCAGCCAAACGACGAACCAACTTGTGGCTGAGTGAAATCGGTAATGGCATGAGTTCTTCTGTTTCATCCACTGCAAAACCAAACATGAGACCTTGGTCTCCTGCTCCGATCAAATCAAGTGGATCTTGATCTGCGTTTCCACGAACTTCCAAGGCTTCATTAACCCCTTGGGCAATATCAGGAGATTGTTCCACCAAAGATGGGTGTACTCCTACAGTTTCAGCTGAGAATCCATATTCCGTATTAGTATAACCAATCTCTGCAATGGTATCACGAACCACACGGTTAATATCCACATAAGCAGTCGTTGAAATCTCACCAAAGACATGCACGGAACCAGTATAAACAGCTGTTTCGGCAGCTACGTGAGCTTCTGGATCTTGCTCTAAAATAGCATCTAAAATAGCATCTGAAATTTGGTCTGCAATCTTATCTGGATGCCCCTCAGATACTGATTCAGACGTGAAAAGTTTACGTTCTGACATAAAAATGTCCCCCCTTAAAAAATATTGTTATAGAGTTACAAAGTACTGATAGAAGATTTCTACCACCTTATCGGGACCATATAACACTTCATTATAACACATTACATATGATATGGAAAATGATTTTTCAAAAAGCCCATTAAATCAGCTTTTTCGGTCTATGCACTACCTAGTTAAACTGACTTAAACAGTCCTCAAAGTTCCTAAAAAGTTCACAAAAAATACCCCGTAGGGTATCTATCAATTGACGAGTTCAGCAGGCAAGATCTAGCACCCTCACACGGTGCTTTTTTTATCTTCAAAAATGATAGGCGTCCGCGTACCAATGGGTACTCGAAAACCTACCACCTACTTAAATGATAACAGTTCTTTAAAAATTTTCAACCCTATCTACTTTAATCAGTCTCCATTTTTAAATAATATACCTCCAATAAATACCAGGACTCCTAAAACCAAGGATAAAATATTTGGACCTGTCCAATAAGGATCTAGCGTACCTATGATGGAAACAATAAATAAGACGGCTGATGTATTTAAGAGACCCACATTTCCATTCCTCATAGCTATGAAAAGGATGAAAGTCGCAATCATAAAACAAATATAATGGATGGCACCAATATATAAGATCAGTAGATACATGGGGTTTCCTAAAAATAAAGGAAAAATCATAATACCAAGGTGGCAGACTGCTATTATAAGGGCGCTCCATAACCAAGACGAATGAAGAATAATCCTCTTTGGCGAATTTTCTTTATCATTGTTTGATTGTATATCAGCATTCAACTGATCGTTTACATCTATGTCTCCTTCTACTTGAGAGTCCGCCATCTCTGGTTTAGTGTCAATAGATGATAGATCTTGTACTTTCACCTTGGACTCCCAGCTAACTGCAACTTTCTCAAGTAAACTAAAAACACGACAAGCAATATAAATCGATAAGAGAAGATAAAAGAGACCGTAAAAGCTTATACGAGAGATGAAAGAGTATACTGCACCTATCACAACAAGAGAAGATAAAATGAGCAAGAGAGAAAATACTTTCTGAAGTTTCTCACTTGTACTTGTGATCATAACATTAATCAGAAGTAAAAACATTAACTCCATTACACTGTATCGAAGTGTAAAAGCGTAAATATCACTCGTTCTATCCATACCAATCAATATAAATAGTGGAGAAATATTTGTAGAGGCAACAAATAGTACTAAATAAGCTATCGATGATTTCCAACCATCTTTACTTTTCCAATTGTTTAAAAGCTCCCTCATTTCTACATTCTTTATAAGCAAGCAAATCCATATTAAACAAATGATATTTAGCACAAAGGAAATGTTCATCAGATTTGTTGGGGAGAAAGGTGGTAAAAAAAACATCAGTAGTTGGGTAATTGAGAGGAGAAGAGCAGCTATCAATCCTTCAACATTTAAACGCTGCTTCATGATTCTCCAAATTACCCAGCAAATAATCATTCCATTCCATATAGAAAAAATACTAGAGGTAGTGATCAGTGGTGTATTTCCATTTAAATTTTGGACATTATAGCTCTCTACTAGACTACTACCATAAGAAACAAGATAAAGAATTGCTTCAAGAATTAGCAGTATACCATACCATTTTTTTCTAGACATAGATTCTCCTCCGCTTTCTAAGAAAAGTATTTAACGATCCATTTATTTAAATTATAACACAATTTGTAACCGTTTTCTCAGTGCGTTATCAGTACTAAATAAATAAAAAAGATAGGATTGAACATCCTACCTGCTATCATCACTCTTCATTTTTTAACAATACAGTTCCAATCAATACCAGCACTCCTACCACAAACTGTGGTATATGATTAATCACCCAATCCGGATCACCCGCAGCAATAAATGAAAAAACATAAATAGCTGCTGCTATATAAAGAGTTGCTTTATTGCCATTCACATATCCATTCCAAAGCAGGATGGTTGCAATCACAAAGCTAATCATATGGATCCCCAAAAAGTACAAAAATCCACCAGCCCACGCTCCCATTGCAAAGAGACCTAATAAAAGTTAAACTGTATAAGCAATGGCGATTAACAGGGCAAAATAAAGTATTGCAGAAGTCCCAACTCTCTTTTCTGGCTTCATTTCATTGTTAGGAAGAAGACTTTCATCTGAAACGAATGCCTCTTTTTCTGTATCTACTTCCAGATTTTTCTGTTGATCTGTCATAACTTTCTCCTAACCTTTTTAGTTATTCTTTCAAATAATAGCGCTTAAAAATAGAGCGGATGAACTGATTTAACTATCTCTTTGATCGACCCGAATACTTTTTATTGAGTAGAGTTGACCATACCCATTTTTTGATTAAGAGCTTTTCTCTTCTTTAACCAGGAGTGTTCCGATTAAATCCAAAATACCTAAACATAAGGGAGCAATTCGAAATATTTCCCAGTCCGGATCAAAAGCCAAGATGATAGACAGCAGATAGAGTCCAACACTCGCATAGAGAAGGCTTTTATACCCCTTCTTCATCCCTAGTCGAATTAGAAAGGCCCCAATCGCAAGACTTAATAAGTTTGGACCAAGGAAAATCAAAACGACAAATCCCCAACCATCACCCCAAGGTGCAAAGTAAAAGAAAAACAATACAAGATAGATAATGGATAAGTAAAATGTCACTGAAAGAAGAATAGAATGTAAGCTATTTTCTTTTGGAGGATTCTGAACAGATACAGAATTGGGATAATCTTCACTTATCTTACGATGTTCTTTATTTTCCTCAAAATGTTTCTCTTGGTTTGTCATCACTTTCTCCTTCCTTTCTTATATTTTTATGTTTTTCCGTTAACACCATTATACTTGATTCCATTATTCTTTTCATGATAGCCATCTATTCAATGCTATCTCTTAAACATTAATTTGGACAGGTTTCCAATTAGATTGCTAACATATCGTGAAATGGACTAAAAGCCTTCCCTAAATAAAATCAGCCTCTGCAATAGCTCGTTTCACTTCTTCAATTGGTAAATTGACCAGTTCTACTTCTTTTTCACGGTAGAGGTATTCGGCATATTCATCAATTCGATACTGATGAATGTATACCACCCGCTTGCAACCAACTTGAAGCAATTGCTTGGTACAATTGAGACAAGGAAAATGTGTCACATAAGCTGTAAATCCTTTGGGAATCCCCCGTTCAGCTCCTTGCAAAATAGCATTGACTTCCGCATGAATCGTCCGGACACAGTGTCCCTCGACCATAAGACAGCCATCTTCTAGACAATGATCTGTCCCAGAAACGGATCCATTATAACCTGTTGCAATGACCTTATTATCCTTAACTAGTACAGCCCCAACCTTAGCTCGATTACAGGTCGCTCGATTCGAAATCAGTAAGGCCTGTGCTGCAAAATATTCATCCCATGCTAGTCGATTGTGTGTCACCTTTATATCCTCCATCTCTCCTCATATCGGTTACGATTATTTTCATTATAGCATGAAATCAGCAAGAAAAAAAGGGAGTGGGAAAGAACTCTGACTAGTAAAAAAGAGTTCGTTTTCCACCCCCGCACAGTTGATTAGGTCATCTTTAGAGCTTAAAAAGCGAATAAAGATACCAATCAACCACTGCGTCATACAGTTATTTCTATCATACATCAAAGGCTGGACAACTTTTGCCCAGCCTATTATAAACATTATTTACCAAGTTTTGCTTTAGCTGCATCTGCAAGAGCTGTGAAAGCTGCTGCATCGTTAACAGCCAAGTCAGCAAGCATTTTACGGTTAACTTCGATCTCAGCCAATTTCAAACCATGCATCAATTGTGAGTATGAAAGTCCGTTCAAACGAGCTGCCGCATTGATACGTGTGATCCACAATTTACGGAAGTCACGTTTCTTTTGACGACGGTCACGGTATGCATAGTAGTAAGAGTTCATTACTTGTTCTTTTGCAGTACGGAACAAGATATGTTTAGCTCCATAGTAACCTTTAGCTAATTTAAGAATACGTTTACGACGTTTGCGTGATACAACGCCACCTTTAACACGTGCCATTTATATTTCCTCCAATATTTCCTAGAATTCTTTACTTACGAATACGCGATTATTTCAAGCGAGTAAGCATTGCTTTGATACGTTTGAAATCTCCTGAATGCACCATAGATGCTTTACGAAGATGACGACGTTGTTTCTTAGTTTTTCCGTGGAAACGGTGAGAAGTGTAAGCACGGAAACGTTTAAGTCCACCAGAACCTGTACGTTTGAAACGTTTAGCTGATGCGCGGTGTGTTTTTTGTTTTGGCATGATATTTTCTCCTTTTTTTAACTTTCTGACAGATTATTTCTTGTCAGTTGCTGGCGCCAATTGCATGAACATTTGACGTCCATCCATCTTAGCTCGTTGTTCGATGATTGCCACATCTTGTGTCGCTTCAGCGAAGTCGGCTAAAACTTTAGCACCAATCTCTTTGTGGGTAATCATACGACCCTTAAAGCGAATGGATACCTTCACTTTATTTCCTTTTTCAAGGAATTTGCGAGCATTGCGAAGTTTTGTATCGAAATCACCCTTGTCAATCACTGGGCTCAAACGAACTTCTTTCACGGTCACAACGCTTTGTTTTTTGCGTTGTTCTTTTTGCTTCTTCTGGTACTCAAATTTGAACTTACCGTAGTCCATAATTTTCGCAACAGGAGGTTTAGCTTGAGGTTGAATGAGAACCAAGTCAACATTAGCGTCGTCCGCAAGTGCTTGCGCTTCGCTAAGTGGTTTGATACCCAATTGCTCACCTTCAAGACCGATTAAGCGAACTTCACGTACACGAATTTCATCATTGATGAATAAGTCTTGCTTTGCTATGGTTTTCACCTCTTTTTTATTATTCGAGAAAAACAAAGAACGGACCTGCAATACAGGCCCGAACTACATGATGTATTTCATTACTGAAACTTGATCCGTAGGGGCCAGGCAACTTGCGTCACAAGGCGAGAAGTTCTCACTTCTGCTTTTCTCAACTTTTATATGATATCAAGTTTTTTATTATTTGTCAAGAAGTTTTTTTGCTTTTTCTTCAATAAAGGCCACAACGTCTGCAATGCCAACACCCGTTGTGTCAAAATGAATGGCATCTGCTGCAGGTTTTAAAGGAGACACAGCACGGTGGCTATCCTTATAGTCACGTTCAGCGATTTCTTTTTTTAACAATTCAAGATCCGCTGTGATGCCCTTTTCAACATTTTCCTTGAAGCGACGTTCTGCACGTTCCTCAACCGAAGCAACCAAAAAAATCTTCAATTCTGCATTTGGCAAGACAACTGTCCCAATATCGCGACCGTCCATGACGATTCCACCCTTCTCTGCAATCTCTTGCTGAAGAGCCACCAACTTTTCACGGATAGGCGCAAGCGCTGCGACCCACGAAACATTATTGGTCACTTGGTTATCACGAATTGGATGGGTAATATCCACGTCTGCTACAAAAACAAGTTGCTCTCCTTCTTCCGAACGACCAAAACTAATTGGATATTGATCTAAAAGGGCTAACAAGTCATCTACCTGTTCGGCTGTCAGATTATTTTGCAAAGCTAGGTAAGTCGCTGCACGATACATAGCCCCCGTATCTAGATACGTATAGTCTAGATCCTTGGCAATGATCTTTGCAACTGTGGACTTTCCACTAGAAGCCGGTCCATCAATGGCAATTTGAATTTGTTTCATTCTGTCTTCAACTCCTACTGAATCTTAACGACATCACCAGGATTCGCATACCATGATCCTGTAGACATGTGAGATGGATTTAACTGTTCCAATTGGGCAATGGAAATACCAGCACGCGCAGCAATCGCTGCTTCCCCTTCACCTGCTTGAACAGTGATCGTACCTTCTTCCGAGTTCTCATCTTTTGAACTATCGTCTTTAGCCGCTTGGTCAGTTTGTGCTGCAGGGGCTGATGATTTCTGTTCAACCTTAGTCTCACCATTGTAGAAACCAGACATTTGTTTTGATTTATTGCTGCCACCTGTTGATAGGAAAATCAACAAGCAGACCATCGCCACTACTACTACAAAGAAAATAATGGCTAAAATCGTCAACAGACGATCTGCCTTTATTCCATTTAACTTACTCGTTCTTTTCAATGTTTCTTCTCCATCATCGTAAATATCTTCTTCCCATGGTTCTTTTGCCATGACTTCCTCCTTGTTTTTTCTCGTAAAAATCATTACAATAGAAGTATGAAAGTTACGTTAATTCCAGATCGTTGCATCGCTTGCGGTCTCTGTCAGACCTATTCTGAAATTTTTGATTACCATGACAATGGCATCGTTAAATTTGCTGCTGAAGACGACGACCTCCTTGAAAAGGAAGTTCCTGTCACAAACGATGTTCTCGAGGCTATTAAAGAATGCCCCACTCATGCTCTCTTAAAAGATTAAGAGGGCTTTTTTATTTATCTGCATAATACATCTCGTAATAATCCACATGGATGAAGTTGTCCGTCAAGACCACTTCACCTTTGAAAGATGAATTTAAGGCAAGTGCATTGATAAAGTATTTTTTCGGCCATTTGCGCATACAGAATGTCCGACTGCGCGAACCATCATTAAAAATGAGCTTGATCGACTTCTTATTTACTTCGACCTTTTCGATCGAGTCAATCTTCACCTTGATTGGAGTAAAAGGATTGGCAGTAATAATCCGCAAGATCCCATCCTCATAAATCGTGAAGTAACGATGGACCCCAATCGCGAGCAAGACCATAAATAAAAAGAACGAAAACAAAACTAGCGTTGGCACACTAGAGCTCTCATACATCAAGGCCAGTCCAATAAAGACCGGAATCACTGCAATGGACCAATAAGTCACAAGAATAGATAAGTCCGGTTGCCAATGATAATGGACCTTTCCAAATATCTTAATCATGAGCGTACCCCCATCTAATAGTTTAGCATAAAAAACAAAAAAAAGGGAGCCAGACAGCCAAAATCACAAAGATTTTTAACTGCTAGCACTCCTTTTAATTGGATTTATTGGTTGGGACTTTAAAGAAGTCTTTAGAAAGGTAACCTTTCCCACTAATCAGGTCGTATTCAACCATTTTCAAATCCTCTGCAATTTCTTGTGCTTCTCCTTCTAGGGCCTTTTTATCGACACTTGCTTTTTTCAGCACTTCTGTTAACAAAGCATAGTAAGGCGAAACTTTTGAATTGGTCTGTTCAAAGACCATAGCAGAGAAATCACTTGAATTGACCAAAGGATAGTTCAATTTCGGTGCATCAAAATTACTCCAAATGAAGTAGTCTGTCTGATACTGACTCTCCGGATTATTCTTAAAGGCGGACTCAGGATAAAGACCTGGCAAATGATCCCCATAAAATACCACTGTAATCTTCTTATCTATTTTAGAAAGACTTTCCAGGAAGGATTGGGTATCACTATCCGTATGTGTTAACAATCTAGAATAATTTAATAATTTTGCATTCTCCTCATCTGAAAATTTTTCTCCAATAGCGGTTAAATCTTCTGGACTAGATTCAGACCAAGGGGCATGGTTCTGCATCGTAATAATTGAAAAGAATTGATTTTCATTTTTATTAGTTGACAGATTTCGTAGAATCGTATTATAAAGAGTCCGATCACTTAAATACGCACCTTGTTTTTCATGTTCTACCCCTTTTGCAGGAGAAGTAATAAATTTATTAAATTTTAAATCTTTATATACAACATTTCTAGAGTAATTTCTAGGATCATTAAAATGAATAGCAATCCTATCTTTCTCATTAAAACTGTTACTTATCGATGGTTTTTGTATTAACTTAGGAAATACCTCTGTATATAATACAGAAACACTTTGAGACATATTGTAATATGGAAGTCCAAACAAAGTTTGAAACTCCATATTTGCAGTTCCACCCCCGTAACCATCTGATTGCATTAAACCACTTGTTGTATTATTCTTTATGGATCTTATATTCGGAATAACATCTTTATTTAACTTAACAGTATCAATTCGTGACGGATCTGAAAAGCTCTCACTCAAAATATAAATAATTGTATTATCTTGGATATTTGAATTTCTTGTCTTATTCAATTCCGAAGCTATTGATGCATACTTTTCTTTTATTTTATTTATCCGTGCTTTAGAGTATCCCTCGGGGATAGGAACCACTTCCGTCGCCATTTGATTAAACCAAACATATGAAATTGATTTATATCTAGCATTAACAGTATTTCCCATCCAAACAATATTTTGAAAGTTATTTAATTGTGAAACAATCGGAACACCGTCTCTAACTTGACCATTTTGTTCTTTATTACTCAATAAATCAAAAACATTAACATAAACTATTATAATGGTTAATAATAGCAGAATTCTAAAAAGGAAACTTCTCAAGATTCGTCCTTGAAAGAAAAGTTTTCTTAAAATAATATATAGCAATGGTAATAATACTAAACATAAAATGCTGTAAAGTACAATAGACAGATCTACAAAACCAAATAATTGATCAACAGATGACAACCAAGATAAATCACTTGGCAAAACTGGTTCATTCCTCATTGAAAATTTAATTGCATTAGCAATAGAAAAGACTGTACCAAAAGAAAGAATGATTAAAGTACTTAAAACAACCTTATTAGTTACCAAAAAAACTGAAATAAATAAAAGAAATAGTGTTATAAATTGAAATAACAAAGCTCCTGGTAGAAATGAATAACCTAAAAACTTTTCACTATTTCCCATCCCAATTTGCAAAGTAAAATTGAATACTATAGCAAATACAGCACTAAAGAATACAGATAAAGAGAAGGATGGTTTGTTTTTTATAAAATCACTTTGACCTTTCATAAACAAAAACGTGACAAAACTTAATAAAATAAACAAACCAAAAGTAGTTGGAAAGAGAGACCAAAATTGAGCTTCTGAATACTTTCCTAAATTATATTTCTCCCCAATCTTTATAAAAGTAGTTGTTTTTGAAATAAATGATGGAATTTTACTATCCGAAAATATTAATAAAGTCAAAAATTGTCCTAATAGTAAATATTCAAACTCTTTATTAATTGCAACAGTAACTCTTCCACGATGAGTTTTATTTTCGTAATATTTTCTAAAAATGAAACAAAGACTAGAAATTAATATAATTGAAAACAAAGTCCATAATCCATTTGTTTGAAGAAACGGATTATTTTTAAAATTCCATAATTTAAATTTAGGGTTATTAATGTTAGTAGTAACATCTACTAAATACGATAAACTTGTATATATAAAATACCCTACAATACATTTCAACAGAAAGAACCACTTAAAATCAAATTTTGAACTCAAATAAGCAATCAATAAAATGGCTATTCCAAAAATTAATCCAAAATTATTATTCAATTCCCTAACAGAAGTTGTGGATCCTATGGTATCAATTAGTCGACAATTTAAAAGAAAAACATCAATGAAATAGAATAAAAATAAAGTTGCAATGTAATACCATTGAGTTCTTGAAACTTTCGATAAAGCTGAGAGGATAAATTCTTTAAAATTAAACTCTTTTTTCCGTTTCATTATTTCACTTTCTTTATCATTCTTTTTAGTATATATTTCACAGCTCTTGCAGGCCCTATCACGATATACTTCAAGGCTCCTTTGATCCCACCAATTTGATTAAAGTCCACAAAGGTATGGGGTTGGAGATCTTCACGATTGTTCAATTGCTTATTATCAATAAATGGTGTCAGGACATGAGGATTTTGAGAGATCCTAAAGTCATACTTTTGATCCCAAGCAATGTAGATCAACAAACGTTCGATCGCATGCAATATCGAATTTTGAGGAAGAGGTTCTGCTGGAACATCTGCTGCTGTCAAATTCAAATCAAAGAGTGGTTTCAAAGCATCGTATTTAAACCAAACAAAGGTCCCATAACTCATGACAAAGGTATTGAAATTTTTGTAATCAATCGTCTTGGTCGCTCCCATCCGTTCCCAGAGCTTGTTCATCTCTGGTGAAATAAGAGCCTCATTCCAAGCAACCACTATTCGATTGTAACGGAAGAAAGTTGGAATATCTGCGATAGTGATTCCGACTTTTGGATTGGCTTCCATATTGGCTAGGATTTGATCAGCCGGTTTGACCAGCATCTCGATCAATTCTTTGCGCCAAGATTCACCTGCCCAGAAATCTGCTTCTTTGGATTTCTTGGTATGGAAATGGCCTACATAGTCATAACGAGAGAGTTGCTCTTTTAAGAGCAACATTGGCAGCACATCCCGACCAACGTTTCCAGTCACCACAACCGTCGCATCTTGTGTTCGATGAGAAAGAATTTTCTCAATAGCCTGCTTCTTCTCTTCTACATCCGTCGTGATCCATAAGTCATAAGCAAAATGAAAGGCTTGAAATGCATCTAGAAATTCTTCCAAGAGGTCCACATAAAAGACATGGAGATGAACCGCAACTTTTTTACCGAACTCTCCAGCTAATTCTTGGTTTTTCAAGTACTTACGAGACAAGAGATAAGGATAGTCCGGACGATCAATCATAGACATATGGTTGAGAATCAAGTCTAATGGATAGTCCGTTACACGCTCCAACTCGTCGAAAATATAAGGCATAATTCCTTCATTGTTTGCAATGGTTTTGACTTTGATGAAAGGAACCTTATGATTGAGAATCGCTGTAGGATTGTAGTAAGAAAAGTCTGGATAAAGCATCCCTGTGGTGTCTTCATGAATGGTATCAAAGACCGTCTTATAGTGAAAACCTGCATCCAAGAAGTTCGTTGTGACCTTGGTTTCGTAGTTATCGATTACATCCTGAACATTGGTAAAGTCTTGAACTTCCTGCCAAAATTCATGGAAAGTACTTGATTCAATAACCTGTTTTTTAAAGCTAAGATAATAACTCTGAATATGCTCGTTAAAATCCTTGTCTTTCCGGTAATTGGTCATTCCCCAGAAATCAACCTCATCATCATTCTCAAATTTTTGGTAGATTGGTTCTAGATCCCAAAGAGGTCCAAAGCAGGTATCATTCATGAGGGTAACCGAATCAAAATGAGCCAGTTGGTCAAAGCCAACTGTCTTCATTCCATCCCGCCAAGCCGCAAAGTCAAAGCCACTATTTTGGCGCTCTAGAATATCGTCTACCAGATGCTGTGCTACTAAATTAGACTTCACATCTTCTGGTAGTTGACTATTGGAGATAAAGACCACCCGTGAATACAAGGGACGAATGTTTTCTAATTGGTAAAGTACATGTCCACTAATAAAATTAAACTTATTATAGTGAACATATAAAAGTAAACGTTGCATATTATTTCCTTATTCTAAAGAATTTCAAGATCTTTGTTGGAATGGTCCAACGGCGAGAATGGATGACGGAATTGTATTCATGAGATAATTTTTTATGATTCTCATGTAAGTTGAATAGGTGTCTGCTAAATTCTTCGTCACTTTCTTTTTTATAGGAGAATTGAAATTGATTACCTGAACTATTCGAAAGATCAAAAAGAATATGTGGATGGGTATTAAAGAAAACCAAAACATCCTCGAAATCAATTCCGTTTGAAGTTACAAGAGGAATTTCTCTTTGATCCTCCAATGCAATCAATGACAATCTTTTATAGGAGCTAGGAAATTCTGAAAGTAATATTTTTAGACTCTTTTCCTTTTCAAGCTGGAAGATAATAGAGCCCTTATTTTCCATTCTCTCTTTTGTTATTTCATGGTAGGCTGAGTGGAGTCCATCGTTAGAAGCTGAAATCACCACCTGAGATTTACCAATCACTTCGAGATCACGATTATTGAATTTCATCCCCAAAAATCGAGCATACTTGGAAGATAGCTTTTGGTTACCAATTGGCGTTTCTACTTCAATGTTATCTTTAAAATCAGCATAGATTGTCTTAAGATTATATTTCTTTCGAGCGAGTTCTTGATCCAGTAATTGCTTTTCTTTATATGCATCAAAATGATCAATCACTGTAGCCATTTGTTGACTTAGCAAGTCCCTATCCCCTAGCGGATATAAATTTCCAGATTCTAAAAATTTACTCGAAGACAAATGACCTAAATTATCGGAAATGATTGCCGGAACTCCATTGAGGACTGATTCCACAAATACTAAAGAAAATGTTTCTAATTTAGCAGGCAAGACGAGGATATCTTTATCTGTCACCAAGGACCATGGATCCGAGTGAAAACCAACAAAAGTCACACGATCTAGATGATGCGTTTGAATATAGTCATCCATCAACTTTTTGTACTGCTCATCCCATCCTCCGATAAAAACCAGTTCGATATCTTTCCGATTTAAGTGATTATAGGCTGCAAGCAACTCAAGCTGATTTTTTCGTTCGTTAATCCCACCGATTGATACGAAACGAGAAATAGTAGAATTCTTAAGAGGACGCTCTTGAACTTCTGTATAGGGAATAAACGGAATCAATTTGTCAGTCGTAAAATAATTCGTTAGAGTCTGGTACAATTCCCCTTCGACTACAAAAATTTTATCAGATAAATCATCGATTAAAGGAATTAATTCCTTATAATAACCGAACTCGCCAAAAGGAAATTCATGAATAATATAAAAATGTCTGACCTTTTCACATGCAGCTGCAAAGGCCCCCTGAAACACATTGACTGTATTCGAAATAACCAGTTCAATCTGTTCGTTCTGAATGATTTCTCTTACTTCCTCAATATTCTTTTGTTGAGAAGCTTGGATTTCTAACTCTGAAATGTTCAGCGTCTTAGACTCAGGCCACCACCACTGATTGGTTTTTAACTGAAATAGTTTAATTCCAGTTGTATCCATATGACGGAGATAGTCTTTATCAATGTGTGGAGCATTATCCGGTATCACATTATAAACTTCGTGACCTTGCTGAACCAATAATTTCATTAGGTTCACAATCGATACTTCTGCTCCACTAAACATGGCTCCAACAGGAGATACAAATAAAATTTTCATAGCCTACACCAAAGAAATTATTCCCACTTACCTTGACGGATCAACAAACCAGTCGAAGAATCCAACTCCGAACGATTTGTTCGATCCACAACCCGATCAATTGAAAAGACTGGAGGGTTCGTTGTCGACAATATTGCTAAGTTTTCTTGATTTTCATCTCTTAAAAATGCTACTAGTCTTAACTTCACATGATTAAAGTACGGCAACTTACATTTATAAGTGATTTTTTTAGCACCGATACCGGATAATGGAATATCCATGGAATTATCGTTATACAGTCCATTTCCAGTAGAAATATCAACAAATGAAAAGGCTATGTGAGGATTAACAGACTCATCTAATAGATTAAATGAAAACTCAATCACCACCTCATCGTCAGGAGTTACTTTCTTAGGAGAAAGCAATCTAGCCGTGAAACCTTCAACTTCCGATGTGACTATACCCTCATCTTCATTTCCATTATGATGGGAGTTCGATTCCAAATTGTCAAAACTATATTGATCAGAAACGTCAAAGGGGTCACCAATTGCTTTCACCAAGCCATTTTCAATCAAAACAGCCTTGTTACAATATTTCTTGACGGCTCCCATATCATGGGTAACCAGAATCGTGGTTTTCCCTGATTTCTTGCGTTCTTGAAAGTAATCGTTACACTTGCGTTGGAAGGCTTCATCTCCTACTGCAAGGACCTCGTCCAAAATCAAGATATCGCCTTGGGCCTTAATGGCAACCGAAAAGGCCAAACGAACCTGCATGCCTGATGAGTAGTTCTTAAGCTTTTGGTTCATGAATTCATGCAACTCAGCAAAGTCTACGATATCATCATACATGGCATCAATTTCAGCTGTTGAAAAGCCAAGCATCGCACCGTTCATATAGACATTTTCTCGACCTGTCAGTTCTGGGTTAAAGCCTACTCCAAGCTCGATAAAGGACACCAGTTTCCCATCGATGGTGACGGTACCTTTTTCTGGCACATAGATTTCAGAAATAATTTTCAAGAGAGTCGATTTTCCAGAACCATTTCGACCGAGGATCCCGAAAAAATCACCTTTTTCTACTTCAAAAGAAATATCCTTAAGAACATGTTGTTCTTTGTATCCTTTGATTCCTTTGAAGCGATTGACCAGGGCAGTTCGAAGACTATTGGTTGCCTCTGTTGGCAACTTAAAGTACTTGCTGACATGGTCTACTTTTACTGCAATTTGTTTATCTGTCATTAGAGAATCTCCGCAAATTTCTTAGCATGTTTGTTAAAGTAAGCAAAGCCAGCGACAAAAATAAGAATTGGTAAAACATAAGGAATCAAAACCAAGAACTTATTTTCCACCAAAAGCCAGACAGGGGTGTTGGCCTTATCAATCAAGAAATAACGCATGTCTTGAATAATTTGGGCCAAAGGATTCATCATGACCAACTTAGCAGCCCATGGATTGCGGTCTGCAATAAAGGTAATCGGATAGATAATTGGCGTCGCATACAAGCCGGCTTGCAGGAGTACTTCCCATACTTGACCTAAGTCACGGAAACGAACAAAAAATGTCGCTAAAATCAATGCGCATCCTGTCGCCATCAAGAATAACTCAAAGAACAACGGAATGACCATCAAGGCTGTCCAAGAGAATGTCACCCCATTAAAGAATGAAAAAATCAAGACCACTACAAGGTTAATGACAAAGTTGATGGCTGCTCCTGAAATCGCAGACAAGACAATGATATGTTTGGAGAAGTTCAACTTCCGCAATAGGTCGCCTCGACTAACGATCGACACCATCCCCATGGATGTTGCCTCTGAGAAAAAGCCCCAGATTACATTGGCCAACAAGAGGGCAACTGGGAAATGGGGCACATCTCCACCCAAGCGTAAGAATCGGATGAAGACAATATACATGATCGTAAAGGTCATCAGGGGCTTTAAAATGGACCAAAGATAACCGATCGCTGATCCTTGGTAGCGTAATTTAAAGTCTGTTTTGATTAATTCTCGTAATAAAATTCGATTTTTCTGACTAAAAACGTCAAACATTATTTTTTACCTCGATATGCAAACTTTGTCAGAATCAAGCTGGTAAACACAAAGGTGTGAAAAGCCCGGTTCTTCCGATAACCATACTGACGAATCCGTCTCAGACGTTCTTTTAGTGGAACATCCATAATGGTGACAAAGTTTTCAATAATTTCTTTAGTTTGGAAACTGACAGGCAGATCCAATAGATTTTTTGCTTGTTCTTGACTAGACTCTATGAGATTCCAATACTTGGCAAACAGCACATGAGGTCGAATCCAATTTTTAACCCGTTTTCTGAGGGTTCGAGCACCCAGAACATTGCTACTGTGCTGACGGTACAATTCTGTTGGCTGATCAATATAGATGAGCTTCCCAAAGGCAGTTGCCAACAAGGCCAAATACCAATCATGCATAAGGAGCGCATGTTTTTCTTGACCTGTCCATAACTCCGCCAGAGAGTGGTTAATCATGGCCACTCCGCCAGTTACCGTATTTTCTGTCAGCTCTTGAATCAGTTCTGTATTGGCATGATCAGACTGTGTGCGAATCATACTCTCATGCTGCACGTTCAAGTTTTCATCGACCACTTTTAAATCTGTGTAGACCAGCAAAGGCTCTTCTTGAGGATGCTTCTCTGCTTCTGCTACCTGAAGAGCAATCTTGTCTGGTAACCAGACATCATCTTGGTCACTAAAACAATAAAAATCTGCTTCTTCATATTTCAAGAGGGCATGGAAGCTCTTGATGACACCGAGATTTTCGATAGCTCCCTGGTTGATAAAGCGAATGCGCTCATCCTGGGCAACCAACTCTTGAATAATCTTCACCGTACCATCTCTTGACCCATCATCTCGGATCAAGAGTTGCCAGTCTTGATAAGTCTGGTCTTGGATACTTTTAACCTGCTCTTTTAGATACTGTTCACCATTATAGGTGGACAACAAGATATTTACTTTCATGATAAGAATAATTCCTCGTACTCACCTACAATTTTTTCCCAGGTAAAGTTTTGCTTCATATTGGCCTTGGCACGTTGACCCCATTCAGATACATCTTCTAAAGAATCAACCTGATCAATCAAATGTGCCAAATTCCCAGTTTCTTTAGTCCAATATTGAGCCGTGTCCTTAGCGACCGTTTGGTTAAAGGAGATCCCTAAAACTAAATTCAGATCCGTCTGGGCAAGAGCCTCTAGGAGACCAGGATTGGTCCCGCCCACTTCATGACCATGGATATAGGCAAAGGCTTCTTTACGGATATACTTCAAAAGGTCTTGATCATAAACCGTTCCTACAAACTTAATACGAGGATCCTGATCAAATCCAGTCCGAGCTCGGAGCTCCTCAAAATAAGGATTGCCTTCATGGTTACAAATGATCACCAAATCCCGCTTGGTTGAAGAGGTCATAAATTCACGAATGGCGGTCTCATAATTATTTTCTGGGACAAAGCGGCCCAAAATTAGGTAATAGTTTTTCTCTTGTGTCTGCCACTTGTGATAGAATTCTCGGACCTTCCTATCCTGACTGTTTAGGCTGGTCGGAGATAAGTCCGTTCCATAGGCAATATAGGTCGTCTTAGACCAAGAGTAGGCTTCCTTGATATAGGACTCAATACCAGGGTTGTCTGAAATTACCAGGTCAGCATGGCGCGTCATGATCTTTTCAGAATACTTGAGATAGGCTTGGATCGGTTTAGCCCACTTGGCCCGCTTCCACTCCAGTCCATCTGGATTGATATAGAATCGACCACCCATCTTATGGATCTTACGCGCAAAAGGCGCCACAAAGGCTCCGATTGTATTGCCCAAGACATAAAAAATCGGCTGTTCAATTCCTTGTTTCTTAATAAGCTTCAAGGCGTAGTTGATGGCCATCATATCATAGGCAATGACACGCGCAGGCCCAAGCTTAGGGGCTTTAATGGTAAAACAATCGACACCCTTGTAGTCAAAATGTTGATAAGCTTGATCATTAGAAAGGCAGGCAACATGGTATTGGATATCTGAAGACACTTGATGCGAAACCAATTGGTCCACAAAAGTCTCAAAACCGCCATATTGAGCCGGAAGCCCACGACTTCCGATAATAAAAACATGTTGCATAGAGTTCCCTTTCAAATCATTCACAGTCTATTCAATTATACCATTTTCTAGGCTTTTTGCCTAATCCAAACAGAAAAGCGACCCTCCAGGGCCGCTTCTATTTGTTCTTATTTCACTTCTTGTTTATAAAATTCTTTCAAAGCATCTTGCCAAGTTGGAATGACGAACCCTGTAGCCTTAGCCTTAGCCAAGCTCATCGTTGAGTTGAGAGGGCGTTTTGCCTTAGCTGGGAATTGGCTAGAATCCACTGGTTTCACTTCAACATCCGTATCTTTGAGGATTTCAACTGCAAAGTCATACCAAGTTGTATCTTCTTTCGCATCGTTAGACAAGTGGTAATAACCATACTCCTTACGGTTTTCAGCCAAATAAGTCATGAACTCTGCAAGAGTACGTGTCCAGGTTGGACGACCATGTTGGTCATTAACGACTGTAAGTGTTTTGTGAGTCTTCGCAAGGTTTTGCATGGTGAAAACAAAGTTCTTACCGTAGTTCCCAAATACCCAAGCTGTACGGATGATATAGAAGTTAGATACATGCTTCTCAACCAATTCTTCCCCCATACGTTTGGTACGACCGTACTCTGTTTGAGGATCTGGTTGATCGTCTACTTCCCATTCTTGTCCCACTGGTTTTTTCCCATCAAAAACGTAGTCGGTTGAGATATAAACTAAGGTTGCACCGTGTTTTTCAGACGCTTTTGCTACATTTTCCGTACCCGTCACGTTGATGGCATAGTCCAACTCTTTACCTTCATCTTCCGCAGCATCAACAGCTGTATAGGCAGCACAGTGGTAGACCAAGGTTGGTTTTACTTCCGCAAATACCTCGTCTACTTTCTCTGAATTTGTGATGTCCATTTCAGCTACATCAACAGCTACATATTCTTCATTTCGTTCGTCTAACAAATGGCGAAGCTCCGTTCCAAGTTGACCATTTGCACCTGTAATTAAAATCATGTTACGTTCCTTTCAAATGCTTTATCCCTATCATTATAGCAAAAAAAGCAGAAGTTTTCTGCTTTTTACTTGCTTTTCTCTTTGATTACATAGATTGGACGTTTCTTAGTCTCCATGAAAATCTTACCGATATATTTCCCTAAAATCCCAATGGTCAATAATTGGAACCCTCCCAGGAAAAGAATCACTGTCATAAGGGATGGCCAACCTGAAGTAGGATCCCCAAAGACCAAGGTACGGATTACAATCAAAATCATCATGATAAAGGCCAAAATCCAAGATAACAGTCCACCAATAAAGGCAATGTTTAATGGGGCATCCGAGAAATTGACAATCCCTTCAATCGAGTACTTAAAGAGGGACCAAAAATTCCAAGATGTCTCTCCTGCCACGCGCTCAACATTTTTATATTCGAGGTATTCTGTATCAAATCCTACCCAAGCAAAAATTCCTTTTGAGAAACGATTGTACTCCGAGAGCTCAAGAATCGCATCGACCATAGGACGACGCATCAAACGAAAATCACGCGCCCCGTCAACCATTTCCACTTGACTAATATGATTGATCAATTTATAAAACATCCGTGCAAAGAAAGAGCGGATCGGTGGTTCCCCATCACGGGTTACGCGTCTCGTTCCGACACAGTCTAAATTCGGCTGTTCCTCCAACTTCTGCTTCATTTCGATCAATAACTCCGGAGGGTCCTGCAGATCTACATCCATGACGGTTACGTATTCACCACTAGCACGCTCAAGTCCAGCATATAGTGCAGCCTCTTTTCCGAAATTTCGAGAAAAAGAAAGGTAGTGCACATTTGAATCTGTAACACGTAGCTTTCGAAGAACGGATAGCGTACCATCTGAAGAGCCATCATTTATAAAAATATATTCAAACTTTTCTCCCATCTTCATCCGAACACGTTCCATTTCTCTATAAAACAATGGAATTGATTCTTCTTCGTTAAAACATGGGACTACAACTGATAGTGTCATCTCTTACTCCTTGACTTATTCACTTTCTATTGTAACAAAAAACTAGGGTTTCCCCTAGTTTTTTGTTATATACTATAAAATTAATACTTAACCGTATATATTTTAATTCCATTCACATCAGCTATCTGCTCAAAATTTATCATGCCATTAGAAAGATCTTCAAGATTCCGATCAGTCATAATATACTTAATTTTCAGTGTTTTCAATTCAGTGATTGGTAGTGAAACAGTATAAGAATCTGGGCTATTCAATTTAAATTTTGCTTCAGAATTTTCATCTATTAGATTAAAACTAATATGTGCATAACGATTGTATACTTTCGAATCATCATTTTCTTTATCAATTTTCTTCCATAATTTTATATTCGGATATGCATTTGTAGAATTTAAAACAGAAGCTCCTCCTAATAATGGTACATTATTGTATGGTAATGCAGGAAGTCCTCCTTCGACGATCCATAATCCTGGATCAGAACTATTTATAGATTTAATACGTTCTACTAAAGGACTTTTTGTTACTACATCACTTCCAACACGAACTGGGTTCGCAAGTACACCAGCTAGGAAACTAATGGAAATTCCCATAACTAAGATTCCATTTAAATTTCTACGAAATACAAAATACAGGATAGCAAACAATACAAAAATTGCAACTAAAGTAAATAATCTAAAGTAAGTCTGTTGATCAACTCCACCTATTGTTGTCAATAAGTACTCTCTAATCTCCCCTTTAGAAATAAAAACGATTCCTACTGATAACAGGATAGCAGTGATAAAAGAGCCAATCCTTGATAAACATCTTTTTGTTGAAATCGTTAGAAAACGAACTAATATTATTAAATTCAAAATTCCAAAGACACTCAGTAATCTTGCAGGGGTTGTAAAAGACAATAACGTAATTCTTGCAAAAATTTTGGGAATAGAAAATGAGATATATAACAAGAATAGGGCATCAATCATCATTAGCATACTTAACAATTTATCTTTTGTTTTAATAATTGCTAAAATTGCTAAAACCTGTGTGACTGGAAACAGATCATAAACTGAATCCATTGCACGCTCATCAATAATATCAGTTATAGGATAGAAAATCTGATAAACATAGTCAAATATCCATTTAAAGGCTCCACCTCCAAAAGAAACCCTATTACCTGGATAGACAGTATTCATTGTTGTTTGAACAGTAGGCCATGCCTTACTTAATACTATATATGAGGAAGTAATGATAAGGACTGTCATTAAAGTAAGCAGTGATAAATCAAGTTTATAATTGAAATTAAAAGTCTTGTAATTTTCAATGATAATATAAACTAATAATACAAAGAAAATATAAGCCAATGGTACTTGCCAGGCCGGATAGAAGGTAAGAATATATACACTTCCCGCCCATGACATAATTACTGTATAAATTAATTTTAGAAAAGGCCTATTTTCTTTCAAATATTTATCAAATAAGACAATAAAAATACTACCTGCCGCAATCATTTCGATCATGCCATACCACCATTGAACAACGGCACTAAATGTTATCATAAATGATAGAAACAATGATAACTTTCTATTATCATTCGTCACAACCCGGCCCATTTCAAACACAGACATGAATAGAAATAGTATTTTGAAGGTCCATAAAAATGAAAGGCCACGCTCAAAACCTAAAAATAGGAATCCTAAGTTCGCTGGTCTAAATAAGGTAGCAAAATCCCATGATGCTAAACCACTCAAAATAAAAGTATCTGTACCTCCACCCCTTATCAAAGATGAGTAATAAGCATAATGATTAAATGATTGAGATAATTGAAATGGAAGACTTACCGACCACTCATCCGATCGTAAAGTCCTACTTACACCAAGTAATATATGATCTTTATCAGTATTATTTAAAAAGATACCTAAAATTCCCATGGATGACCCATTAATTTTAAATAAAACAGCAATAAATAATACTACTAAAGCTAATATATACCTATATTTAAATAATAACTCTCTAATTTTTTTGGAAGAACTTATCAAAAAAACAACAGATAATAAAGCGACGAATAACATTAAAATCAACAAGATGTTTTCATATTTTGTTATCCAATGTATAATTTTAATAGACGCATCTGGGGCACCTATTTTTTTTACAGTAGTTAATAATAACCAAATTGAAATCAAAGAAGTAAATAAACCTGCGATTCCAATATTTCTAAATATTTTATTCAAGATAACCTCACTATAGATATAAATTAGATTCTACAATAGCCAAAGGAATGGTCATTTAATAGCAATAATAGATATCACTTTTTATTCTTAATATGACCTTTACAATATACTTTTGAAAACAATTTCATTAATTTAAGTCTATTCAACAAATCAGTAAATACAATGGCTACTTTCACGATTAATCTTTCACTTTTGATTTTTGGATTTAGACCTGAAATCTTACTTTGCATATCATGATTTATCACCCACTCATTTATTTTTTTATATTGTGATAAAAATTCATCACTACTCGAGTTTCTTCCGCCATCTAATAACCAATATAGTGTGAATTTTTTAATAAAGAATTTGATTAGATCTAGTTCGTAATAGTCTTTCGGAATAATTTTAGAAATTTCAGTCAATAGATCAATAATATTTACATCTGGGTTAAAACCTTTATTAAGTGTATTAGATGCACTATTTTCATTATAAAACCAAAAATAACCACAATAACTAATCGTATTTATATTTTTTGACTTTGAATACACTTTTAAACTAAATAATAAATCTTCACCCAAAGGAAATTCCGGAAAATGAAGATTGTTATCTTGTAAGAATTTTTTTCTATAGATGCGAGCACATGGTGAAATCGATCTATATTTCGACCATTTATCTTTACCCAATTGGATAGAAAATAGTTGTTTACCATCTTGGTTTACTCTCTGAAGGCCACCAATAACTGCATCATCTATCCCACTTGATATTTCATCATAAAACACCTGCAAGTAATCTGGGTTTATATAATCATCACTATCGATAAACATGATGAATTCACCTTTTGCAAGCTTGATACCTTCATTTCTAGTATAGGCTGCACCTTTATTTTCTCGACTCAAAGTTCTAATATTTGGAGAAAATTGTTGGTATTCATTCAATATTTTAAACGAATTATCCTTTGAACCATCATCAATTGCAATAATTTCAAATGATTTAAAACTTTGATTCAAAACGGAATCTATACATCTTTTGAGATATAATTCTGCATTATATACTGGAATAATGACACTAATCTTAGGCGCTTCTTTCACAATCTTATCCTTTATATATTTTAATAGAACCCATAGTTTTTCAAATAATTAAGATATTCATACTTTTATATTGTTATCAAACCTCGAGCACGCAAACTTTAACCATTCGTATCCTGACTCTTTTTATAAAAACGATTTAAACATTTCGCTAATCCGTTTGGCCAAAAGAGTTTAAACATCATGTAATCTTCCTTTGTTCGAGTATTGTCACTAATGGTATTACTCGTTTCAGAGTCTTCATGAATACGATGGCACATTAATTTTTTTGGAACATATACAAATCTGCCATCAAATTTAGCCAAATGGTACCAGGCAAGCCAATCTAGACTAACTCTCCATTCCTCATCAAATCTAAAGCCCTTAACCAATTCTAAATTATAAGTTACAGCAGGGCAACAAATTGGATTTCCAAAAGCAAGAATCCGATTTCTCCACCACCTAGTTTTAGGGAATAATGAGATTGTTTTTAACATTAATGATTTGATTTTTAGATTTGAAGTCGGTTTAATGACCTCTCCATTTTTTTCTTCAAAATAATCAGAATAAAGAATGATAGCATCTTGATGCTTCTTTATCCTCTCTTGAATTTCCATTAAATAGGTTGGCTCATAATAATCATCTTGATGGGCTATTGTAGCATATTGGGTAGTAACAAAAGATAAAGCATTATTCCAATCTTTTCCAATCCCGCCACCTACAGTTGTATTAAACGGAATGGCATATTTTTGGCAAATACTTTCGATAAATACACTTGGAGTAGAAGTATACAAAATGATATTACTTTTTACGGTTTGGCTTAATAACGAGTTTATACAATCCTCTAAAAAAGGACTATCCCCATAAGCACAGATTACAAATGTATGATCATTCCACTGATTCATATTTTTGAATCTCCTTCCTTCTCATAATAACAAAGACAATCCAACTAGCAATGGTGTAAAACAACATAACAATAACAAAACTAAGCCCTGCTCCAAACAAGCCAAACTCCCTCATCGCCAGAGGCGTAAGAATATTCGTCAATAACGCCATTGCGACATAAACATAGAGTAGATAGACTTGCTTCCTCAATATAATTAAAAAATCACCAATTACAGAAGCTATAGAATATAAAAAGCCGGAAAGCACTAAAATAGTAAGTAATAAACTGTAATTTGATAAATCAATACCACTTATAATATTTAAAATAGGAATTCCTATCAAATAGGCTAGTATTGATACTACCAGTCCCAAAATCATAAGTAATAATAAAATCTTACGAATCATAGCATTAAATGTATGAAATCTTTTTTCTGACCATTGTTTTGCCAAATCGGTTATTAACGGTCTCAGTGCTAATACAAATAAACTCATAAAGAAAACAGGCATGAATAGAATACTGAAATCCCTTTGAGCACCTTCACGTAGTACGCCCTCTACTAGCAATTTATCAATCACTTGTTTTGGATAATTCAAAACATATACCAATAAAAAGCCGTTGACAAACAATGGAAGGCAAGTTTTCATGATACTAATTGATCGCTTAAATGTAGCAGATGAAATCTGATTAAAAGGTATCGTTCTAATTTGTTTGGATTGGACGTAATCACCCCCATAAACAAAAAGAACATTAAAAAAACATAAACAAATTAAAGAAAAAATTAAAGAATTTGAAAGTAACAAACTAATTAGGAGAATGATTGTGCTTAAACTATAACGAAGCACCATTAATTTCCCTGCAATATCTAAACGTTCATGTTGTTGAAATAATCCTTGGAATAAATCAGAAAAAGCATCACATGAACGATAAATAACTGTTAGGATGATAATTAAAAATAAATCCCCTTTTCCAACATTATTTCCACTAAAAAATAAATACGGAAATAGTGAAACTAACATTAAACAAACTGTAATAACCCTAGTTAGCCAATATTCCAAATACGAGTACGTTTCTTTCAAATCAGTCGCCTGATAATTTCTAACTTGAAAAATACCAATGACAACCCATAGGTTTCCAATTGCATAAGCCAAACTAAAATTATCAGCATCACTTGCTGAAGTATAACGAGAGACAATTATCAAATACAATATAGAAACTGCAGCTGCTGCTATATTCCCTGCAAAATTCCAAAAATAAATACTCCTATTTACTTTATTGTTCATTTTCATTCTCACTTCTTAGTAAAGCTATAGTTTGTGACAATCTCTTAATCTGAACGGATTGCTTTGATACAGTACGAGTTAATGAAAAAATTAAAAATATTAATAAAAATGTACTTAATAAAAAAATAAAGTTACTTAGCGTCTGAATACCGAGAAATGAAGATATTGCTCCAATCAAATTAGGAAACCAAATGACTGGCAACGATAGCAAACAAAGAATGAGCCAAGAAATGACATTTCTCAGTTCAACGACTTTCTTTGCAACTAGGCGTAGAATATAAACGATAAAAATAATTACAATAAGGGTTAACCAAATATTTAGCATGTTATTTCTTATATCCTCCACCAATTCTAGCCAATAGCATTGCCATTGTCACCTTGATCATATAGTAAACAGACTTACTGAATGTAATCGATGATTCTCCGTGTTCTCGCTCGTTCATCAAGACCGGTACTTCTGCAACGGAATAGCCTGAGGTTAAGAGGGACACAATCGTTTCTGGTTCTGGATAATCACTTGGATATTGTTTAGCAAATTCTTCAATCACTTTTCGATCAGCCACTCGCAATCCTGATGTAGGATCTGTTACCTTTTGACCGGTTAAAATCTTAATTAATTTTTCAAAAAATGAAATTCCAATCCGTCGCGCGAAGGAGGATTGGAAACCTTGATTTTCAATGAAACGAGAGCCAATCACCATGTTCACATTCTTCTCTTGAAGGACTTGAAGCATCTTTCTGATAAATTCAGGATTATGCTGACCATCTCCATCCACTTGAACAGCATATTGATAGCCATTTTTAACTGCATATTGATAACCAGTCTGGACAGCACCACCAATTCCTAAATTAATCGGTAAATCGATAACATTAAAGTTGTTATTGCGACAAATTTCAAGTGTATGATCTGTAGAACAATCATTGATAATGACATAATCAAATTCAGGTGTATGTTCTTCAATCATCTTGATTGTTTTTTCAATATTTCCACTCTCATTATAAGCAGGAATAATGATCAATAATTCTGAATTTCTCAATCCTATTGTTTTCCCTTCTAAGCATATCACTTCATTATACAATAATCAGTGCATATTTTCTACTTTATACTGTCCCCTCCCCCTTTTCATGGTATAATAGAGTGAATCGATGACGGAAGGACACCTTATGTTAAAGCTGGGAATTATTGGTACGAGTTGGATTTCACATGAATTTATTACAGCCGCTCATCAGACGGGCCACTATCACTTGCAGGCTGTGTATTCGAGAAAGATGAAGACAGCTCAAGAGTTTTGTGAGCCTTATGGAGCGATCTCTTGCTACACGGATTTCATCGACTTTTTAGACAGTGAGCTGGATGTGGTCTACATTGCCAGCCCCAATTCTCTTCATTTCGCTCAGGCCAAGCTTGCTATTTTAGCAAAGAAGCATGTCATCATTGAAAAACCGGCTGTGACCAAGCCTTCTGAATGGAAGGAACTGGTCAAGCTTGCTAATGAGCACCAGGTCTATCTCTTTGAAGCTGCCAGAAATTACCAAGAAGCAGCCTTTCAAGTAGTTAAAAACTTCCTCTCTAACCAGGAAATACTGGGCGCCAACTTCACCTTTGCCAAATATTCTTCTAAATTGCCGGCCCTTCTTGCAGGTGAGATGCCCAATATTTTCTCAGATATCTATGCAGGCGGAGCCTTGATGGATCTGGGAGTCTACTGCCTCTACTTGGCGATTGGCTTCTTTGGAAAACCGATCTCCAGTCACTATTGCGCTCAGCAATTACCCAATTCGGTTGATCTCTATGGTCAGGGTGTTTTGATCTATCCAGAGTTTCAGGTTGCCATTCAGGCGGGGAAAAATATCACCAGCCATCTACCTGCTGAAATCTATACTAAGACTGGAACACTAACTCTAAATGCTGTAGCAGCCATCAACCAGGCTCGCTTCGTCAGCTATTCTGGAGAGGTCATCGACCTTCCGAGCCAGCCCTGCCCACACCAAATGCAAGAAGAGGCGGAAGCCTTTTCCCATGCCATGGCTGGTCATAAGGAGGCTGCTTATCTCGAATGGTTACAAACGGCTACGCAGGTCCATGAAACCCTCTACCAGATGCGTCAAAGCGCTGGAATACAATTTAAGGATGAAAAAGAATGAAAGAACAATTTCCACAAATCTGGAAAGATCAGCTAGAAACACTCGGATTTGATACATTCACTGAAATTCAAGAGCAAATCTTCACCCCTATCTATGAAGGAGAAAATGTCCTCGGGATCAGTCCTACCGGTACTGGTAAGACTCTCGCCTACCTCTTTCCGAGCTTGCTCAAACTCAAACCGAAGAAGGCCCAACAACTCTTGATTTTGGCTCCTAATACAGAATTAGCTGGACAAATTTTTGATGTCACCAAGCAATGGGCAGAGCCTCTTGGGCTCCAGACCCAACTCTTCCTATCAGGATCCAGTCAAAAACGGCAAATCGAACGACTCAAAAAAGGACCCGAAATCCTGGTTGGGACGCCTGGTCGAATCTTTGAACTGATCAAGCTGAAAAAGATCAAAATGATGAATGTGGAAACCATCATTTTAGATGAATTTGACCAATTACTGAGTGATTCTCAGTACCACTTCGTCGACAAGATCAGCCACTATGCTCCCCGTGACCACCAATATATCTATATGAGCGCGACAGCCAAGGTCGATCCAGATCAGCTAGAGGAAAATACTCTTCGCGTTACGGTTGATGGAGTTTCTTTGGACAATATCCAACATTTTTATATGCAAGTGGATAAGCGGGACAAGGTCGAATTGCTCCGTAAACTCGCCTACGTCGAAGATTTTCGTGGTCTGGCTTTTTTCAACAGCCTGTCTGATCTGGGGAGTGCTGAAGAAAAACTACAATACCGTGGTGTTGAGGCCGTGTCGCTCGCCAGTGATGTCAATGTCAAATACCGCAAGGTCATTCTGGAACGCTTCAAAGACCATCAGCTAACCCTTTTGTTGGCCACCGATTTGGTCGCTCGTGGAATCGATATTGAACATCTTGAGTGTGTGATTAACTACGATATTCCCCGTGATATGGAGACCTATACCCACCGCGCTGGTAGAACAGGACGAATGGGGCGGGATGGCTATGTGATTACCTTTATCACTCACCCAGAAGAACTCAAATCCTTAAAAAAATACACTTCTGTACGTGAACTGGTTTTAAAAAATTCAGAACTCTATTTAAATGAATAAGAAAATCCTCTGCTAGTGTATGAACTGCAGAGGATTTTTATGTTAATTTCCATTGTAATAAATGCGATGACTTTCAAGTTGGTAATCCAACAATTCATCCACCGTTACAAAGGTATAGCCTTGTGATTTGAGGTAGTCAAGGACGGTCGGTAGAGCATCAATCGTGGTTTGATGGATATCATGCATGAGGATAATCGAACCCGGTTTGACTTCTTTTTTCACTTCATTGAGAATAGCCGTCGTATTATGAGTTTTCCAATCCAGGCTATCCACATCCCACATGATGAAGGACTGGTCTACACTGTATTGGATGGCGTTATTGATGGCTCCATACGGAGGACGCGTGATCTTAGTTTGAACGCCTGTCGCTTTTTGAATAGCTTCTTGGGTATCCAAGATCTCTTTTTTTGCATTATCCAAGCTCAATTTTGGCAATTGAGGGTGATCCCAGGTATGGTTCCCGATTTGATGACCTTCTTTGCGGACTTGCTTAGCAATATCAGGATTCGCACTGACATTTTTTCCGACCATAAAGAAGGTAGCTTTAGCATTGTATTTCTTCAAGATAGCCAGTGCCTGAGGGGTCGTCGTTGGATCTGGTCCATCATCAAAGGTCAGGGCAATCATCTTACGATGGCGTTCTTCAATATAGGATTGGTAAGAAGCTAAATCATCAGGAAGCAAGCGCTCTGTATCAATCACGTCATAGAATTTAGATAAGGGAACAGTAAAGGTATCATCTCCCTTGACCTTGCTTGGAAACGGGATGGTGAAATTCCCTTTTTCATATTGGAATTCCCATTGGCTCAAGTCCAACTCTGAGAAGTGGGCAACCATTTGATCAATGCTTTCCTCATCTAGCTGACGAAAGGCTAGATTCCCTCGTAGTTCCTCCAAAAAGATCTGTTTGGCTCCATCTGGATCCGCAAAAACCTGGCTCAGGGTCAAAGGATTGTCCTCATCATCCAAGTAAAAGAGAGGCAACTTCACCGTCTCATCTTTGATGAATTTTCCTTTTTTGTACTGGTATTCAGCCCGTTTAATTTGGATAGGATGATAACCAACAAAAGGTGCTTCTGCTTCTTCACTATGGTAGAAGGTCAGATGCTTAGGCTCTTTGGTTTTCTCATCGGTTCCTAGACGCTGAAGGTCTTCTTGGATCTTCTCTTTAATAATCTCAACAGGCTGTCCATCCTTAGTAGGATAAAAAGCAGTCACATAAGAAGTTCCTAAAATTCCTTCCTGAACCTGGGCATCTTTTCCTTTTTCAGAGCTTTTCTCTAGTTGGGTAACCTTAGCAAACTGATCTTGATAGGCTTTTTGCTCACGAAGCCTTTGAATCTTTTGATACCCGATATACAAAAGACTCAGAAAAAGGAGATTTATAATGATTAATAAAATAGTTTTCGTGTGTTTGAATCTCATAACTTTATTATAGCAAATTTCTCTCGAAAAAACATTCCTTTTTTGTAAATGGTTTCATAAAAAAGAGGCCGACTGTCGTCGCCGACAACGGCCCTAATTTTTAATCACTCTTATTTTTCGCGAATGACTTCTACCTTATAACCATCTGGATCTACAACAAAATAGTAATTCGGCTGTGTTCCTGGAAGACCTTTTGGTTCCGTCACTTCATAGCCTTTAGCCTTGTGTTCGGCATTCAAACCTTCTAGATCAGGAGTACTCAATGCGACGTGAGCATAGCCGTCTCCGATCACATATGGACCATGATCATAATTGTAAGTCAATTCCAACTCATAGTCATCTCCAGGCAAGGCCAAATAGACAATCGTGAACTTGTAGTCTGGGAAATCTTTCCGACGTTTTTCTTCAAAACCAAAAGCATCTTGGTAAAAAGCGATTGATTTTTCTAAGTTTTCCACACGAAGGCAAGTGTGCAACATTTTTGAACTCATAGGTATTCCTCTTTTCTATTTTTAAAAAATTATGAACGATTTTTTTTACGACTTTCCGTCTTAATGGATAATTTCACTTCAAAGATGGTCCCTTTGGGTTTATTATCTTTGACTTGAATGGTCCCTTTGAAGGCTTCTACAATCTGCTTAGCGAGGGATAACCCCAAACCAAATCCACCTTTTTGACGGGTTCTGGCCTTGTCGACGCGGTAAAAACGATCAAAGATCCGTTTCTTATCCTCATCTCGAATCCCTGGACCATTATCCAGCACCCTCAAAAGTAGATTTTTGTCCTTCAATTGAACTTCAAACTGGATCTCGCCATCTTCATCGGTATATTTCAAGGCATTATCATAGAGAATGGTCATCAATTGCTTGAGGAGCGTTCTATCAGAACAAATGACTTTGTCCACCTGATTGTCTCCTCGGAAGATTTTGTCATTTTCTTCCGCAATGATCTCAAAATTCGAGAAGGTCTGATCGAAAAAGCTTGGTTCGATGTCTTCCATCTCTGGCTTCAAGCCATCATCTCTTCGGGCGATATTGAGAAGGTTGGTAGTCAAGAGCTTCATATTTCGAACTTCATCCAAGCTGGATGCAATATTCTCACTCGATTCCATAATGGTCGCTTCAGGCTTTCTAAAAAGCGTTTCGAGGCGATTTTGCAGAACTGCTAAAGGCGTCCTCAACTCATGGGAAGCATTTTCCACGAAAGCCTTTTGCTTTTGCATACTCTCAAGAAGGGGCTTGACGCTGAGACGTGCTAAGAAGAGACTAGCGAATAAAGAGATTCCCCAGAAGCAGATCATGACAAGGGCGATTTGGCTTTCGTGCTCTTCACTGGTCTGCTCTAACTGACTGATATTGGTCATGACAACCGCATACTTGATATCACTATCACTTTCATCATCAGATAAACTCAACTCTGCCATATAGGCCCGGTAACTTTCTTTTTTCCCATAGCTATTTGTAATTTGAAGCTGGGAAACCTTGTTGAGGAGCTTTCGACCAAACGTCACCGTTTTGAAGTTTAAAAAACCATTACCGGTTGTCAAGTTTTCATATTTTTTATTGAGCAAAACAACAGTGGTATTGGATGTGACATCCCCTTTAGGTTCTGATTTATCATGATCTGGGATCATCATCTCATGATCATTATCATCTCCTTTGGTATTTGACTGTCGCTGGTCTCGATAAGCAATCGCTACAAGTGAGTAGGGATCCTGACTGAGAGTCTTGAGGTTTTCATCGACCGTTGTATAGAGACTCGAGCGCATGACCTGGATGATTATCAGGGTCATGGCTGAGAATATCAAAGTAAAGAGCCCAAAATATCGGATGAAATAGGAAAAATCATCTTCCCCGACGGTTTTCTTAATTCTGGTTAGCATCTTTTAAGATATACCCCACACTGCGCAATGTTTGCAAGTTCTCAACGAAATCAGTACCTTTTAATTTCTTACGGATTTTTGAAACATAGACTTCAACCACTGAGATGGTTGTGTCACTATCAAAGCCCCAGAGACGATCGAAGATCTGGGTCTTTGGAAGGATGACATTTTGGTTTTGAAGGAAATAGACCAAAAGATCAAATTCCTTCCCAAGAAGTTCCACTTCTTTCCCATCCACATAAGTCGAATTGGTAGATAAATTGACCTTCAAATTGCCATAATTGAGGGTGTTTTCATTGACCTTTCCTGAGCGCTTCAAAAGGGCTTGAATCCGCATCTTAAGCTCTTCTAGGTAGAAAGGCTTGGTCAGGTAATCGTCTGCCCCTAGTTCAAAGCCGTGCCCTTTGTCATCCAGACTTTCTTTGGCTGTCATGATCAAAACAGGGGTTGTCACGCCTTTTTCACGCAATTCTTTCAAGACATGGAAACCGTCTTTTTCAGGAAGCATCAGGTCCAGCAAAATCAAATCATAGATCCCGCTTTCTGCTTCGTAAAGACCTTCTTCTCCGTCAAAGACCTGCATGACATCCGCAAAATCATCTAAAAAATCAAATACTGAATTTGACAAACCAAGGTCATCTTCGACCAATAGAATTTTAATCATCGTCGTATCCTCTTCTCTTTCGTGAGTGAGTCTTTCTAATCTATTCTTAACCATTATAACACGACTTGCCTTCATTTCCTATAGTTTAGAATCTGGTTTTATGATCAAATTCAGCCTGCCTGAGGAAGGCTAATTCTATGAGTTTGTCGTGTTTTCTTTGTTACTTTGACTGTCACTCGTCTTGTTTTTATTTTTTGAATTCTTCTTATTGGACTTGTTAGAGGACCCCTGGTTCCCTTCTTGTCCGCCAGATTGGTTCATGCCATTATCTGGACCATTCCCTTGTGGGCCACCATTGCCTTCTTGTGGCATTTGACCCGGACCGCCACCTTGGCCTTGGCCACCACCTTGTGGGCCACCGCCTTGAGGACCGCCATCCTGTGGGCCACCAGTTTGCTGGTTTCCTTGTGAAGCATGGCCATTTTGACTATTTTGTTGCTGATTGGATCCTTGGTTCTGACCCGTTTGGACCGGTTGAGAAAATTGTTGATTATTGGAAGATTGTGAGGCGATGACACCGACACCAAAGCCACTTCCAGCACCGACCAACAATCCACCAACGGCTGCCATGCCAATCCACCACTTAGGACTTCGTTTGAGGACAACCATTTTTTCTTTGGATTCTTGCGTTTCGACTACTTGTTTTGTTTCTTTTTGATTCATCTTTTTACCTTTTATCTTTTTGTACAAGTACTTGTCTTTTAAAATTTAAAGGGAGCTCGATCCTTTAGTAAGGCGATTATACTTTAGGAGTCTTAAGCCTGCCTAAATTTTTACTTAAAAAATCCTAAAACAAGCGTGGGCTATTGACAGGTTGAGCTCCTTATTGTAGAATAGTTACCATAAAATAAATCAGAGGTTAACTGTTATGAAGAAAATCTTTCCTTTAGTGCTCATCTCCATTGGAGTGGCCATGATCTCCGTCCTATCTCAATTCACCATTCCATTTGGTCCGATTCCTTTGACCCTACAAACGCTCATGATCGGGATCATCGGGACCATCTATAAACCCAGCCATGCCTTTGTCACAGTCTGCCTTTACCTACTTCTAGGCTTCTTAGGTTTTCCAGTATTTGCCGGCGGTGCTGGTGGCGCTTCACATTTCCTTGGTCCTACTGCTGGTTTCCTCCTCTTCTTCCCATTCCGAGCATGGATCACGTCTCTATTTACCAATGCTAAATCCAGCATTTTCACTATCTTTTTGGCCAATCTCCTCAGTAGTGCTCTCCTCTTTGTGTCAGGAGCTATCGGCTTTATGCTGGTCACGCATACCGATCTCCAAAAAGCATTTACTTTGGTCGTTGCTCCCTTTATCCTTGCCGACCTCATCAAACTGATCATCATCACAATCACCAGCAAAGCTATTTTTGCCAGCCTCAAACACCACTGGTATTTCAAATAAGATACAAAGGGTACGAATATACTAAAATAAGCAACATCTGAACACAGCTGTTGCTTTTTGTTGTAGGAATATCTCTTCAATTGAACTCCTTTTAAATGGATGACTGTTTCGTAGAAGAACCTTCTATCTACCCTCCTTCCTTTATTTTTCCTTATAAAGAACTCTCAAGATCAGTAACTGTGTTAGCAAAATCCAAATAATCAGAATAGTGAAGTCAAACAATGAGATGCTGTCATGGCCATAGACGCAAGCTCGTAGGAGGTTGACAGAAGGGACAAAAGGAAGAACATGGTAGAGATGGTTTATCCAATCTGGAAGACGACTTGCTGGGTACATAATTGGCGAAAACATCAAACCGATCATAAGAATCAACTGAGACATCAGCGTGACAATATTGGGAGAAAAAGTATACGCAATGGCAAATCCAAGACTGATCATTGTAAGACAGATAAGAAATAGAATGAAAACAGCCAGAATAGATACATTTAAGCGGACAGAAAAACGAAAATAGCCAAGTATAACAGAAATGAATACTCCAGGTAAAATAGCAATCATCCACATCCAAAGATCTGCTAAGGAAATAAGAATTCGAGGTATTGGAAGGGCTCGTACATAGTCTACATGTCCTTCTGACTTCGCATTTGCTATAACAGGTGAGGAGATAGTACAGCCAATAGAAATAATTCCTATCAGAACTGAACCAGAAGAGAGATAGTAGGCAGCTGTCGTATCAATCTCACCTATCACTAGTGGATAACCAAAAAGAAGTGAAATGGATAACAGAACCTGAGCTAGCGTAAAGAGTAAAAATAAATCTTTTTGACGAAGATAGTTCCAACGAAGTAAGTAAAAAAATTGAGTCATATCAGTTTGTCAACTCCTCTCTATAAAGATCTGAAATGGATATGTTTTTCTGAGTAAGTGACAGATTTAAAATATTCTTTCTATCCAATTCCTGTGTGATTTTTGGTAGCAGTCTCGTTAACTCCTTCTCTTCTATTTCAATCTGGCAGATCGAACCATTGATAATGGTGTAATCTTGAAATAGAGCTAAGCTATCTTTATTCCTAAACTCAAAAGATATTTGATACTGTTTTTGATAGGTTATTTGCTGAACTGGTCCTGATTTGATTAACTTCCCATGGTTAAATAAGGCATAGTTGTCAGCATATTTTTCAACTTCTAAGAGATTATGCGTCACGATAATAATGGTATGACCTTTATGCGCTAGCTTCTGTAATAATTGCCATTGTTTTTCACGACGTATTGGATCAACATCGTTCGTCGGCTCATCAAGAAGAATGATGGTCGGAGATCCGATTAAAGCCATTGCAAAAGAGGTCAGACGCTTTAAACCACCTGAAAGGTCCTTTCCTTGTTTTGCCCGGTACTCCTTAATTTCCAAATCGGTTAAGAGCTGATCCATTTCTTTTTGCAAATCCAAGGTGTTTAACCCTCTCATTCTTCCAAGCATTTCTATGTTTTGTTCCACCGTCAATTTCTCAAGTGGTGCATACTGTTGCGACATATAGCTCATCATTGAGCGAGCTTGTTTACGATTCTGTACAAAAGAAATGTCTCCATAGCATACATCTCCTTTATCGGGTTTGGTAAAACCAATCATTTGATTTAAGAGGGTGGACTTACCAGCACCATTATGTCCTAAAAAGGCTGTAATTTTAGCAGCTTCTATTTCTAAGGAAATATGGTTATTAGCAAAATGTTGCTTATCGAATGATTTTGTCAAATCTTTAATAGTCAGTGTCGCAAATGTCTTCATCTTATCACTCAAAACTGAGAAGATTGTCCCAGCTTCCTTCATTTTTGATAAGATTATTGTATAATAAACATATGACTTTCCATGGTTTACGTCATGATTTACCATTTAAGTGTCATAATTAGCCAACTCAATTTGATAAGGGGGACTTATGTTAAACGTCGTTATTTGTGATGACTCAACTAGAGATGCTAGTCAGTTAGAACAGTATTTACTTTCTTACGACAAGGTTCCTGTAGAAACAAAACTATATACAAATCCACAAAAAATGCTAGAACAGTTAACAAGGGATACACATTGTGTTTTTTTGGATATTGATATGCCACAAATTACTGGAATTGACCTTGCACGTGAAATTCGTCAGTTCAATCCTTTTATCCCCATTATTTTTGTGACCAGCTATCGAGATTACATGGAACAAGTATTTGAAGTACAGACTTTTGATTACTTAGTAAAACCCATTGAACCCCAAAGGTTAAATAAGGTAGTAGATAGGATCTTGCGTTATTTAGATCTAGGACAAACCATCTTTAACTTCTCATTTGGAAAACAAAGTTACTCTATTCCTTTAAGTGACATTACCTATTTTGAAAAAGATAAGCGTTCCGTTTTTATTTACACACTAGCAGATACCTATAAGTCCTTACTGAAAACTCAAGAAATTTTAGATAAACTACCTGATTATTTTATTCAAATTCATGCTTCTTATATTGTAAATCCCAAATATATAAAAGATTTTGATGCGAAAACAGTAACTATTTTGCTAAATGGAACCGAGGAGCATTCACTTCCAATTAGTCGTAAGTTCCAGTCTTCTTTTAAAGAAAAATACTATAACTATCTCAGTGAAAGGAATTTCTAATGCTAATAGGATTGCGGATCATTAGTATCTTGTTTGACTTATTTCTGGCAAGTGTTTTATTTTATAGGCCAATATCCAAAAGTAAACATTCAAAAGAGACACTTTTAGCCCTTTGTTGTTGCTTGCTTTTTCATGTAGCTCTTGTGTTTATATTTTTAGAAAGTCGCGTTTTTTTAGTCAGCAATCTCCTTCTTAGTATTTTAGAATCCTCTCTTGTAGGACTCTATTTTGGCTACTCCTTTCGTGATTCTTCCTTTTGGATATTCTTACAAACAAGCCTGACATTATTAGCCGGAGCTGTCCTCAATCAAGCTATCCAACTATTTCTTCCACTGTCAAAAGTATCGAAAAATTTAGGAATGATTAGTGGTTACCTTGCCATCAGTTTTCTTTTTTCAACTGTGATCACTCTTGTTCTTCGACAGCTATTTCGAACACATCAAAAGTTAAGCATGGCAACATCTAGAAGAAATTGGCTTTATCAATTTATCGTGCCGATTTTATCGATTATTTTTGCCTTTACTGTATCTGCTATTCAAGGGCAAGTATTTGGACCAGATTATCTTTCTGTCATTTCACTCTTGTCTCTTATTGTATTGTCGTTTTCCTCGCTGTATTTTACCTTGCATCTTTCTCAACAACAGCACGCTTATTATCAAAATAAATTGGATAAAGAACAACTTCAATTCCAATTAAGAGAAACACAACAGTCTCAAGAAGAATACCAACGATTGCAAAGTCTTCGGCATGACTTAAAAAATAAACATTTAACCCTCTTGGCACTTCTAGAAGAAAATCCTGATGAGGCTAGAGAGTATCTTCAATCATTAACCGATAGTATTTCAGGAAAACAAACCTTTTACTCCAAAAATCCAACGGTTAATTATTTACTGAATCAAAAACTGCACGATGTGGAAGATGAAATTGCATTAGAAATTGACTGCTTTATACCACAAGAACTATCTATTCAGCCAGATGTGCTAGCTGTTATTCTAGGAAATTGTTTAGATAATAGTATTTCAGCCTGTCTTCGATTGACTGATAAATCAGAGAGAACATTGTCACTAAATATACGTTATTTTCAACAAAATCTATTTATTTCGATCAACAATACCTTTAATGAACAGGAACAAGAGACTCGTAAAACACGTCAAAGAGATGGTTGGGGCTTGCGAAACGTTGATGCCCTAGTACAAGAATACCAAGGAACTATCAAGCGATTCAAAGAAAATAGCCACTATCGAACGGAGATTCTCTTACCAAGTCCAATAAACTAATGATCCTTCTTCTTTGATATCCAATACTGATGATTCATTGAAAAACAAAAGATGAGGCTGGGACAAAAGTCCTAGCCTCTCAATTATTTTTGGATTGTCAAGCAAGACGCAGTGGT
>NZ_JUPI01000116.1 GCF_001074805.1 Streptococcus parasanguinis
TTTTTGGATTGTCTAGCAAGACGCAGTGGTTGAGTGGGCTCTACTACGCTGATTTCATCAGCTGTTACAGCCCTACTCAACTGTACGAAGGTGGGACGACGAAATCGAATTCTAACGAATTACCTATTTCTGTCCAACTCTCTCTAACTTGATTGATTAAAACCATGAAAATAACTTCATAATTGTCATATTGGTTTCTACTAAACGGGAATAATAAATGTTCCCCCCATTAATGTAGAGTTCCATCCCGTTTAAAAGAGAGATAGGGTGAAGATAAAGATAAGTTTCACCGGTTACATTGCCAAGGCTTGGCGCTACTACATCCCGCGAATAAGCGCGTGCCAACTCTAGGGAATTTGTTCCACCGTGTTTAGCTACATAATCAATGTAATCTTTCCCGAAATTATAGGCTTGAACGGCTGTCCAGCTATCAACCCCTTTTTTCTTGGCTTCTTTTAACTCATCTGAAAGAGTCTGAATACCTTGGCGAATGCTGGCCTTATTATCACTAATGGTATTGGTCTCACCACTTGCACTCTCACTAGCCTGCATGACATCGTCCTCTCGACCTTTGGTCTCTGTATAGATCATAGCCAGAATGAGGTTTTCATTGGCTGTGGTATCCTCCTCAGCAAGGACTTCTCTAACCAGAGAGCGATACTGCATGACTTGTTTGACATCATGGTGGATCTGGATCCCCTTGTAGATTCCAAATATAAGTAAGATGAATAAGAAGATCTTCACTATGCGTTTAATCATTATTTACTCTGTATATCCTCAATGTTTTTGATCAGAATAGAATAGGTCCCGTTCTCGTTTAGAATAAATTCAACAGATTCTGCATCTTCATAGACATTATTCGGAACGATCAGTTCAATTCCATTTGACAATGACAATTTCTGATTTTCAAACTTCTTCAACTGGCGAGATGCATCAATTTCTTCAAAAGTGACAGGTTCAGGTACAGCTTCTTTGACTTGGTCAATAAAACTGAGGCGGGCTGTCAGATTGTCATCGAAGAGATCATCTGCTAATTTCTCTGGAGAGAGTTTATTTTCTTCCTCGATATGATTGAAAATAGCTGATTTAACCTTTGATTGAAATTGAAAATCATCTGTATTAAAGCTTTCCGCAATTTTCTGGGCTGTTTTTTCTAGTGCCTTGATCGATTTTTTAGGTGAAATCTTAGGTTGCTCCTGGAGAAGATTCTCAGAGAAATAGTTCAAAAACGCTCCATTGTACTTGATTCGTTTTTCGATCAAATGGTACTTGCGGCTTTGAAGATTAATGACCAAAGCTTCATCTGCACCAGTCCCAAAGCCAGGTAGATTGTTTTGCGTCAACTTAATCGGATTATCCACTTCCCCACCAAGATGGGTCAATGTTTCCCGTAAGGCGATCCGAAGAAAGGCAAAATGATCCACCCCTTCTTTTGAGAATTGGATAAACACCAAATCGTTGGTCTTTTGATTCTCAGAGACGACAAATTCTTCTTTCCAGCGATTGGCTACGGCTACTGAAGTTTCTAGGAAATCATCCGTGATCATCTCAAGGAATGGATTGTCTTCCTCAAAAATGCCGGTCTTGGCCTCATCGGAATAGACACGCTCAATCTTTTTGCGCAAGTATTCCTCAATTTTAGGAGTGATATTGAGGAATTTGTCCGCCAGATAAAGGTCGGTATCATCTGGGCTGAATTGATGAATGATGGCTTTCTTTACGTAAATATCCATAAGATGGTTTAGTCCTTGTAAAGTGGGAAGGCATCTATCAAGGCTTTGACTTGGTTCCGCACTTCTTCTAATACCGCTGGGTTCTCTGCGTTTTTCAAGGTTTTGATCATCAGTTCAGCCACTGTACGGCTTTCCTCTACTCCAAAACCACGAGCGGTGATGGCTGCTGCACCAATCCGGATTCCACTTGTCTTGAATGGTGATAAAGTTTCGTAAGGAATGGAGTTCTTGTTGAGGGTAATGTTGACCTCGTCCAGTAAGTTTTGCGCTACTTTCCCATTTTCAACGACTTTGGTGACGTCGACAAGGAAAAGGTGGTTCTCTGTTCCGCCTGAAATAACACGGAAATCAGGATCTTGCAAGAAGACATCAGCCATAGCCTGACTGTTCTTAATCACGTTAGTGGCATACTCTTTAAAGGCAGGATCAAGCGCTTCTTTAAAAGCAACGGCTTTAGCTGCAACGACATGCTCTAGTGGTCCTCCTTGAATACCAGGGAAGATGGCAGAGTTAATTTTCTTAGCTAACTCCTCGTCATTGGTCAAGATCAAGCCACCACGAGGACCACGAAGAGTCTTGTGAGTGGTTGTTGTCGTGATATGGGCATAAGGAACTGGACTTGGGTGAAGACCTGCTGCAACTAGACCAGCAATATGGGCCATATCAACCATGAGCTTAGCTCCTACTGCATCTGCAATTTCACGGAATTTTGAGAAATCAATAATGTGAGAGTATGCTGAGGCACCAGCAACAATAAGTTTTGGTTTGACTTCTTGGGCTTGTTTTAAGATGGCGTCAAAATCCAAGAGTTCTGTTTCCGGATCTACACTATAGGACACAAAGTTATAAGTTTGACCAGAGAAGCTCACAGAAGCACCGTGCGTCAAATGCCCACCGGCAGCTAGATCCATCCCCATGACAGTGTCACCAGGTTCAATCAAGGCCATATAGGCAGCACAGTTGGCCTGACTACCTGAGTGGGGTTGAACATTGGCAAACTTAGCCCCAAAAATTTCCTTAGCGCGTTCGATGGCCAGACTTTCGACGACGTCTACAACATCAGTCCCACCGTAGTAACGACGACCCGGATAGCCTTCTGCGTATTTATTGGTCAGAATAGACCCTTGCGCTGCCATAACCGCCTTAGAGACGACATTTTCAGAAGCAATCAACTCGATATTGTTTTGTTGGCGTTCCTCTTCTTTTGAAATAGCATTCCATAGGTCTGCATCATAGGCTTTGTAATCTTCTTTATCAAAAATCATAGGTCTACTCCTTATTAAATAATTTTTTATATACATTATGACAGAGGAAGGTTATCTTCCTCAAAAGAAAGCTCGGGCACTTGTGCAAGCAAGTCAGCTTTCGTAATAGAACCTTGTCGTAAAATCCTCGCTTTGGCCCCAGAAATATCTAGGATAGTCGAATCTTGGCCAGTAAGGAAAGCATCATCCTCAAAGCCAGGAATTACCTGATCAAATTCTTTTACAATAGCTTCATACTTTGTTCCGCTAGCGTGTCCAGATAGATTTGCAGAAGGACCAACTAAAGGACCATATTTACGAATTAATTCCAATGTCTTTGGATGGGCTGGTATCCGAAAGCCAACCGTAGACATCCCTGAATGAATCCAGTCAGGAACCTTTTCATTTGCTTGAAGAATAATAGTTAAAGGCCCAGGTAAAAATGAATCAATCAGTTTTGTTAAATAGCTAGGTTGATTTTTCGAATAAATTCGAATATCTTCTTCGTCTGCTACATTCAAGTTCAGGGCTTTCTCTCTAGGTCTACGTTTTAATTCGTAAATATAATCAACTGCCTCTTGTTCCAAAGCTTTAGCGAAAATACCATAGACTGTTTCAGTTGGCAGAATAACCGCACGTCCTGCTTCTAATTCTTTATCAAGTAGATTCATTGTCCACGACCACCATTCTATCTTGTCCAAATTGGTCTTTCAGAACTCGAACTTGTTTGTTGGGAAATACCTCTTGAAAAAGCTCTTTTACCTTGCTTCCTTGCTTATAGCCAATTTCTAGATAGATCTTTCCTTCTGGTGTTAAAACACTTGGCGCTTGCTGAGCAATCTTTTCGTAGATAGCATATCCATCACGGTCTGCAAAGAGAGCTAAGTGAGGTTCAGAGGCTAAAACGTTAGCTCCAACTTCCTCTACATCGTCCCGTGAGATATAGGGTGGATTGGAAACAATCAAGTCGTATTGACCTTCTAGATGATCCAGAACATCAGAATACTTAAAATCAAGGATTACTTCTAACTGCTGGGCATTTTCTTGAGCAAGCTCCAAAGCCTCCTCTGACACATCACTAGCTTGAATCTGCCAGTTAGGTCTAGCAAGGGCTATGCTAATGGCAATGGCACCACTTCCTGTTCCAATATCCAGAACTCGTAAGGCTTCCCCAGCGTTTTCTTCAAGAATGAGTGCGACCAACTCTTCCGTTTCAGGTCTAGGAATCAGCACACGCTCATCAACTGTAAAAACATGACCAAAAAATTCTGCGCTGCCAATAATATATTGGGCAGGGACGTGATGTTTCAGCTGCTCAAAGATGGATAGAAGCAAGGCCTGATCCTCTACTTCCACTTCTTTTTGCAAGGCAAGGACAAAGTCTGTAAAAGTCCAGTTTTTTAAAGCACGATACGCGAAGGAGAGGCTTTCTGCTTCCTCTCCAACGGCTATTAATTCTTCTTCATACTGGGCTAATAATGGTCCCAACAACATTATTTGTTCAACTCTTCTAGTTTTTGTGTTTGGTCATACAAGACCAAAGCATCGACCACTTCATCTAATTTACCAGATAAGATAGTATCCAGTTTTTGAAGGGTCAAGCCAATCCGGTGATCGGTCACACGGTTTTGAGGGAAGTTGTAAGTCCGGATCCGCTCTGAACGGTCACCAGTACCGATGGTTGACTTCCGCTCAGCGTCTTGCTCGTCTTGAGCAATCTGAGCAAAGTGGTCAGCCACACGCGCACGGATGATCTTCATGGCTTTTTCGCGGTTCTTCTGTTGGGTCCGTTCTTCCTGCATCTCTACCTTGATATTGGTTGGCAAGTGGACGATACGAACGGCTGTTGCGACCTTATTGACGTTCTGTCCACCCGCACCAGATGCGTGGTAGATGTCAATTCGAAGGTCTTTTGGATCAATGTCGTACTCGACTTCTTCGATTTCTGGCATGACCAGAACGGTTGCTGTAGAAGTATGGACACGACCTTGGCTTTCTGTCACAGGAACCCGTTGTACCCGGTGGGCACCAGATTCATACTTGAGTTTCGAGTAGACCGATTGACCAGAAACCATGGCCACTACTTCTTTGATCCCGCCAACGCCATTGTAAGAGGCTTCCATGACCTCAAAGCGCCAACCTTGGCTTTCCGCGTATTTTTGATACATCTGCAAGAGGTCGCCAGCAAATAACTGCGCTTCGTCCCCTCCTGCTGCTCCACGAATTTCCAAGATAATGTTCTTGTCATCGTTTGGATCTTTTGGAAGAAGTAAGATCTTCAGTTTTTCTTCGTACTCTTCTTTTTCAGCCTTGGCATCTTTCAGCTCTTGCTTGGCCATTTCTTCCAAATCTGTATCGCCGCCTGCTTCCTTGATCATTTCTTCAGCATCAACGATATTTTGAAGCACTTGCTTGTACTCTCGGTAGGCTGTCACCGTGTCGCGAGTGGAAGCCTCTTCTTTTGAAAGCTCCATAAAACGCTTGGTATCAGAGACCACATCAGGGTCACTCAATAATTCCCCTAACTCTTCGTATCGGTCTTCTACAGCTTGTAGTTGATCATAGATATTCATGTTTGCTCCTTAATTCTAGGTTGTTAGATCATAGATTGCTACAATTTCGTCTTCTATGACTTGGCCAGTTTCTTTAAATCCATAATGGAGATAGCAAGATCTCGCTTGATTATTTTCCGGTTCATAAGATAACCAAAGACTTGTTGCTTTTCCAGCTGGCTCTGTTCGAACAAAGTCAATGACTGCATCCATAGTCGGTTTAAAATAGCCTAAACCTTGAAATCGTTTATCGATCATAAAACGAAATAACAAGTAGTTCCCCTTACTGATCCCAATTTTCCGGTCATAGGCAATCATAACAAAACCAACTAATACTTCCTTATCATAAACTGCTAAGGGAGCTATAAAATCACCATTTTTATCATATACATAGGCTTCAGCTAAACTAATGGAATTGGATGCAATAAAATTCCTTTGGTTTGGATGAACTTCTAGATTTAAAACGTCAAAATAATTCTCTATTGTAACATCTTTTAAACAAATAGACATTATTATCCTCTCTAAAACGTTCTAGACGCTTTCAGTTGGTATGTCTGGATTAAAATAATGTTTGCGGCAAACGGAGATATAGGTCTCGTGTCCACCGATCTGGATCTGCTCTCCATCGTAGACAGGTTTACCTGCTTGGGTACGCAAAACCATGGTCGCCTTGCGAGAACAGTATTGGCAGATGGTTTTGATCTCCTCGATCTTGTCGGCTAACAAGAGGAGGTGTTTGGAACCTTCAAAAAGTTCATTTCGGAAATCATTTTTGAGGCCAAAAGCCATGACCGGCACATCCAATTCATCCACGACTCTTGCCAAGTCATAGACATGGTGGCGTTTCAAAAACTGAGCTTCATCGATCAAGACACAGTAGGGTTTGATTGCTTGGTTTTTAATAAAGCCAAAGATATCCGTATCGTCTTCAATTGCAATAGCTTCCCGTTTCATACCGATCCGGCTAGAAACCACTCCTACTCCATCTCGTGTATCGATTGCTGAGGTCATGATGACGACGCTCTTGCCTTGCTCTTCATAATTATGGGCCACCTTCAAAATCTCAATGGTTTTCCCCGAGTTCATGGTCCCATATTTATAATATAATTGTGCCATTTTCCTTTTGTTCTCTCTAAAATGTGTTTCATTATCATTTTACCATAATTTTGCTAAGCTTTGTATCCCAAAATGTGATAAAATAGTCCTATAAAAAATTTAGGAGGTGGCCATATGCCATTTGTACGAATTGACCTATTTGAAGGACGCACCTTGGAACAAAAGAAAGCCTTGGCCAAGGAAGTAACCGAAGCTGTTGTCCGCAATACTGGCGCTCCTCAGTCAGCTGTTCACGTCATCATTAACGATATGCCTGAAGGAACTTACTTCCCTCAAGGTGAAATGCGCACCAAATAATGGTTCCACTAAAAAAGCCTTTCTTGCTTGTGATATCACATAGCATGAAAGGTTTTTTCTTATTTTTCTTGGGCTTGACGTTCTGCTTTCCGTTCTTCGAATTCTTCGTCACTCATCAAGGTTCCACCGACATTGGCTGATTTGGCAAAGGCTGTATAGCGACGCAACCAACCGCTAGAGATTTTTGATTTGAAAGGTTTCAAATATTTGCGACGTTCTGCAAGGGTTGCATCATCAACAAGCAAATCAATGGTACGATTTGGAAGATCGATCACGATTTCATCCCCATCTTCAATCAAGGCGATATTTCCACCTTCTGCTGCTTCTGGAGAAACGTGACCAATAGCAATCCCACGAGTAGCTCCTGAGAAACGACCATCCGTAATCAGTGCCACATCCTTACCAAGACCACGTCCGACAATCTTAGAGGTTGGCGCTAGCATCTCTGGCATACCAGGTCCACCCTGAGGACCCTCGTAACGAATAACGACGACATGTCCCTTCTTGACTGTTCCATTGTCAATCAACTCAAGGGCTTGATCTTGTGAATCGCAACAGATGGCCTTCCCACGGAAAGTGGTCACAGATGGATCTACTCCACCGACCTTGATAACAGCTCCATCCTGAGCAATATTTCCGTAGAGGATCGACAAACCACCTACAGGTGAAATAGGATGCTCAATTGGATGGATAATTTCTTCATTTTTAATTTCGGCACCAGCTACGTTTTCTTTCAAGGTTTTACCAGTAACTGTAATACGATCACCCTTAATGGCACCTTTTTTAATCAACTGATTGATAATGGCTGGAACACCACCAGCTTCATGCACATCATGCATGGTGTAAACACTTGAAGGGGCAATTTTAGAAAGATAAGGTGTCTTCTTGGCAATCTCGTTGATATCTTTGAGATCATAGTCAATCCCTGCTTCACGCGCAATAGCGAGCGTATGAAGCACCGTATTGGTAGAACCACCCATGGCCATATCGAGCGCAAAGGCATCATCGATAGCTTCTTTGGTCACAATATCCCGTGGACGAATATCCTTTTTAATATTCTCTACCAACTGTTTGGCCGCTTGGCGAACCAATTCCCGACGTTCATCTGAAACAGCTAGGATGGTACCATTTCCTGGAAGAGCAAGACCTAATACTTCCATCAAACAGTTCATGGAGTTGGCAGTAAACATACCAGAGCAAGAACCACAGGTTGGGCAGGCATTTTTTTCCAAGAAATCCAGCTCATCCATGCTCATATCACCAGCTTGATAAGTACCTACAGCTTCAAACAAACTTGAGAGAGTCGCCTGATGCCCCGTCATGTCAACGCCACCCTTCATGGGTCCACCAGAACAAAATACGGCAGGCACATTGGTCCGCATGGCTGCCAAAATCATACCTGGTGTAATCTTATCACAGTTGGGAATATAGAAAACACCGTCAAACCAGTGGGCATTGATGACTGTTTCAGCAGCATCTGCGATCAACTCACGAGATGGCAAACTATAACGCATCCCGATATGGCCCATCGCAATCCCATCATCGACACCGATGGTATTAAATTCAAAAGGAATCCCACCAGCCTCGCGAATAGCTTCCTTGGCAACATCTGCTAATTCACGTAGGTGGACATGCCCTGGAACAATATCAATATAGGAGTTACAAATGGCAATAAAGGGCTTTTGCATATCCTTTGCTGATTTTACTTGCCCTGTTGCATAGAGGAGACCACGTGCTGGTGCTCGGTCGATCCCCATTTTGATCATATCACTTCTCATCTTGTTCTCCTTCTAGTTCTTCATTTCTACCTCCTAATCTTACCACTTTGACATCAATTGTCAAGAACTTTCAGAAAATTTATAATATTCACGGTACACAAAAAGCCTGGTTTCCCAGACTTCATTTTAGTTTGTTTGTTTTTTTTCGATCTGCCAGAGCCGAAGTTGGTAACAAATTCCACTCACGACAAGGCTAGAAATAAGGCCGATCCAATAAGCATAGGGACCCAAGTTGGTCACATGGTCAAGGAAAATCCCTAAAGGAATCGAAATACACCAATAGCTAAAAACTCCTAATAAGAATGGAACGGTTGTATCCTTATAACCCCGCAAAATCCCTTGAAGGGGTGCTGCAAAGGTATCAGCTACTTGAAAAAAGAGACTATAGGTCATAAAAATAGCAGTTTGCTGCACAAAGACTGGATCCTTGCCGTATAGCCCTGCCAATTGAAAGCGGAATGTATAAAGAAAGACGAGGGTGACAATCGCAAAGCCAAAGGCTGTCAGCCGTCCCAAACGGCAATATTGTTTGACCACTTCTGGTCTTCCTGCTCCTAGTTCGTAAGATACAATAATAGCCATGGTGCTTGAGATACTGACTGGGAAAGCATACATCAGGGTAGAAAAATTCATGGCCGATTGGTGACTAGCGATGGTGAGTGATGGGAATTTTGCCATTAAAAGGCCAACCAGCGAGAAGATGATGACTTCTGCAAAAACAATTCCACCGATTGGAAGCCCAAGGCGTAATACTTCTTTCATTCCTTTAAAATCATAAGGTTGCGGCTTCCACAATTGGAAAGATGCTACCTTAGGGTGCTTGCACAAGATCAAAACTGCAATAGCCAGCAAGACCCAGTAGGCCAGAGAGGTTCCAAGACCTGCTCCCGCTCCTCCCATCTCAGGAAAACCAAAAGCCCCATAGATCAGGATATAGTTAAAACAAGCATTCAAAGGCAAGAGCAAGAGCATCAAGTACATCGATAAACGCGTCATTCCCAACGTATCAAGGAAGGTCCTCACGATACTAAAGAGCAACAAGGGTAAGATTCCTAGAGAAAGGAAATATAAGTAGCGAATGGCTATTTGAGCAACAACATTTTCTAAGCCGATCTGCTTGAGAATCATTGGCGCAATCCCCCAGACAAAGCCTATTAAGAGAATGGCCATAGCAAATGACATATAGAGGAATTGGTAAAAATCGCCAGCAATCCGTTCTTTATTTCCCTTGCCTAAGTGATGCCCAACAATCGGTGTCAGAGCAGAGACAATCCCGGTCAGGAAAGTAAAAAATGGATTCCACAGACTGGTAGCTGTAGAAACCCCAGCCAAATCAAGGGTCCGGTACTGACCGGTCATGGCTGTATCGACAAAGCTGGCTGAATAATTGGCCAATTGGTAGATCAAAATCGGCAAAAACAGACTTAAAAACAAGCGCAAGCGTTCTTTAAAGTGATAGGTTAAATACATGATTCTAACTCTCTTCTCGTCAAATAAGATTTTCTCTTCTTCCACTCTACTATATGTTGCCTTAAAAGTCAAAAAAACCGAAGATCCAAGGACCTCCGGTAAATTTGAGATAATTATTTATTGCGGTTTAAAATCGCATTGAGAACGATTGCTAAGACACTTGCGACGACAATCCCGTTTGCAAAGAACATTTGGAATCCTGTTGGAAGGCCATTAAAGAGGGTACTGTTATTCAAGCCAACCCCTGCTGCAATCGATACAGCTGCGATGAGGAAATTGTGCTCGTTGTGCTCGAAATCAACACGCGCAAGGATCTGCATCCCTTGAATAGATACAAAACCAAACATGACCAGCATCGCTCCACCAAGAACTGGGCTTGGGATGATTTGTGCTAAAGCTCCAAACTTTGGAAGGAGACCGAGTAGAACAAGGAAACCAGCCGCATAATAGATTGGAAGACGAGTCTTGATACCAGACAATTTCACTAAACCAACGTTTTGTGAGAATCCAGTGTAAGGGAAGGTATTGAAGATACCACCGAGAAGAACGGCCAACCCTTCAGCACGATAGCCATTACGGAGGCGCGTGCTATCAATCGGATCTTTGGTAATATCTGAAAGTGCAAGATAAACACCAGTTGATTCGACCATGGAAACCGTCGCGATAATACACATCATTAAGATTGAAGTGATTTCAAACTTAGGTGCTCCAAAGAAGAATGGTGTTGGAACGTGAACGACTGGTGCTTGCGATACAGGTGTGAAATCCACCAAGCCCATTGAGGCCGCAATAGCAGTCCCTGCGATCAAGCCAATCAAAATAGAGATAGATTTGATAAAGCCAGTCGTATAAATGTTGACCACAAGAATGATGAGAATGGTGATCACGGCTAAAATCAGACTTTGCACCGTTGGTTTGGCTGCGTTATTCCCCATGTTCCCAATCGCTACCGGAATCAAGGTCAAACCAATGGTCGTAATGACAGATCCCGTCACAATGGATGGGAAGAGGTTGGCGATTTTCGAGAAGAATCCTGAGACCAGAACCACGTAAATCCCTGAGACAATCAAGGCACCAAACATGGCCCCACTACCATGGCTAGCCCCGATCATACTGAGAGGCGCTACAGACTGAAAGGCAACTCCAAGGACTACTGGAAGTCCGATCCCAAAGTATTTATTGAGTTGCACTTGAAGGAAAGTTGCTACCCCACACATGAAGATATCTGTAGAGATGAGGTAGGTTAGTTGATGATCGTTATAGCCCAAAGCTCTTGCGATCATGATCGGCACCAAAATAGATCCCGAATACATAGCCAAAAGGTGTTGCAAGCCTAGAACGGATGCCTGTGAATGGCTTTCTTGTTTTTGCATTAGATGTCTGCCTCCTTAAATACAACCTGACCATTTTCAAAACGGTCCAAACGCGCGAGGGATACAACTGGATATCCCAACTCTTCTAGTAATCCCCGTCCATCTTGGAAGGATTTTTCAATGACGATTCCAACGGCTTCCACTTGAGCACCAGCTTGTTCGATGATCTGAATCAAGCCCTTAGCCGCTTGACCATTTGCTAGGAAATCATCAATAATCAAAACCTTATCCGCTGGATCTAAGAATTTACCAGCAATTGAAACCGTACTAGTGACTTGCTTGGTAAAGGAATAAACCTCAGCCGTCAAGATGCCCTCATTCATGGTAATGTTTTTCGCTTTCTTCGCAAAAATCATAGGGACATCTAGTGCTTCCGCTACATAAAGGGCTGGCGCGATCCCAGACGCTTCAATGGTGACGACTTTGGTAATACCCGCATCTTTGAACCGGTCCGCAAAGGTCTGGCCAATTTCTTTCATGAGTTTGAAATCCACTTGGTGGGTCAAAAAGGAGTCCACCTTGAGGATATTCTCACCTAAAACGTTACCATCTTTTAAGATGCGTTCTTCAAGTAATTTCATACTTCCTCCTACTTTCTATAAAATCCGTTACTTATCCACAAAACACAAAAAGGCCTGCAAAGCAAGCCTTGAATATCCTCTAACAAAAGGATTTATCTCGACTTACTTATTGTTAGGTGTTCCGGCACCTTGTAGAAACATCACGCCCATTCGTGAAATAAATAAGTAATTCAATTAGTGTGCATCGCCATTCCAGATGGAATTCTTAACGATCACATAGTCAACGTGTTTCAAATCTGCTAATTTTCGGCCTCCAGCATACGAGATCGAACTTTGCAAATCTTGTTCCATTTCTGTCAAGGTGTCTTGCAAATGACCCTTGGCAGGCAATAAAATCTTCTTGCCTTCGACGTTCTTATAAGCGCCTTTTTGATACTCTGAAGCAGATCCATAGTACTCTTTGAAAGACTCTCCGTCGATTTCTACTGTTTTACCAGGACTTTCGATATGACCTGCAAAAAGAGAACCAATCATGACCATAGACGCCCCGAAACGAATCGATTTGGCAATATCACCATGGGTCCGAATCCCACCGTCCGCAATAATTGGCTTACGCGCTGCTTTTGAGCACCAGCGAAGGGCAGCCAATTGCCAACCACCTGTACCAAATCCAGTCTTCACTTTGGTGATACAAACCTTACCAGGGCCGATTCCGACCTTAGTCGCATCAGCTCCCGCATTTTCTAATTCACGAACAGCTTCAGGTGTTCCAACATTTCCAGCAATGACAAAAGTATCTGGCAATTCCTTCTTGATGTGTTGAATCATCCGAATGACACTATCCGCATGACCGTGTGCGATATCAATGGTAATGTACTCAGGCGCATCTGCCTTTAATTGACTCACAAAGTCGTATTCGTATTCCTTAACACCAACCGAAATGGATGCGATTAAACCTTGATCATGCATGCGTTTGACAAAAGGAATCCGTCCCGCTTCATCAAAACGGTGCATGATGTAGAAGTATCCACCACGCGCCAACTGCTCTGCTACATTCTCATCCAAGATCGTCTGCATATTAGCTGGAACAACTGGTAGCTTGAAGGTATGTTTTCCAAATTGAACGGTTGTGTCTGCTTCAGACCGGCTATTGATGATACATTTGTTGGGAATCAACTGGATATCTTCATAGTCGAAAATAGGAAATTCATTTAACATCGATTGTAAAATCTCTTTTCTAAAAACTGACCTACCTATGCGCAAGCGCATCGCTACGTCTCTTGACGTTTCCTTGATAGATTATACCAAAGATACGGACTTAATGCAACGGGAACGATTTTATAGGAAACAACGTTCGGAAATTACAAAATAAAACCTGTTTCAAAAAGAGAAACAGGTTTTATTTATGAATATTTTGGAGCCAATTGTTGATTTCTCTAGCTACAATTTCTGGTGCCTCTGTATACAGTTCGTGCCCCAAGCCTTCCAGCAAGACTTGCTGGATCTTAGGATCTAGTTGATTCAGAGCTGCTTTCCTCCATTCAGGTTCTTCTTGGTATCGAGGGCCAATAAAGAGGACGGGCTTGTCCGAAAGTGAAATCTGGTCAGCCTTGATGATACGTCTCAAGCGCAATAAGGCCAAGACTTTTTCTAGATCCAGATTTAATTCATATTGTTCACTCGCTGGATTCCAGCGATAGCTAGCCTCTACTGCTTTTCGCGCTATAGGCGTAGGATCTGCTCCATCACCGAATTCTGCTAACACGGCTTCTTCCAATGTCGAAAAGACTTGCTGTTGCATGAAGAACGATGTACCATCTAGTTCTTCCTCCAAAGGCAGGATCTTTTCCATATCTAGATAGCCCCCATCCAAGAGAATCAGAGCCTTTATCTGAGGAAATTCAACAGCCAGATAACGAGCCAAATCTCCACCTAAGGAATGCCCCAATAAACAGATCTCTTCCGCCTGGTCAATCTGACCTTGAAACCAAACCCGAAGATCGTTTTCTGTCTGGATCATTTCCCTGTATGGATCTAAAAAGATTACCTGAAAGCCGAGCTCATCGATAAGTGGCGCCAGATGGTAGCAATTGCCACCTAGGCCACCAATAAAATAAAACTTCATTGTTTCTTACCTTTTTTAATTTTATTATTAGTTGCTTCATTGGTTAGCGCCAGTCTTTTCAATCCAATATTGTTGCTCTTTAGGGACCAACTGATCAAAACTTCCTGAAAAAACTTTCCATCCGTTTGGCACATATCTCTCGTAGTTTTTCATCCCTAGATGGTTTGAATAAAATTCCTCTTTATCAAAATTGATGAAAAGATCCGGGAGCAAGGCTTTTCCTTCCAGAATAATCTCTGAATTCCAATCCTTCCCCTCCATCGAACGTTTGATCATTGCGATCAATTCTTCAATGGTCACCTTCAGCCAGTCATCCTTATACATTTCTAAATAAGTCCCAAGATTGCTTTTTGTAATCACATGAAGGTTCTGTTGAATCTCAGGTAAATAGGAAAAATCAAGATCCAAACCCGCTTCCTTGTAAGCCTGAATATATTTATCAATATCCATGGTCCACATATCGTTTGAACAAATGTACCAATTAAAGTGATGGTTCACAATAACCCCAACAATATTTATTTCTGGCTTGTTTATTAATTGATCTTTATCCACTAGTTTTTTCCCTCTTCTCCTACCTACTTGTTCCAAACTGACAATAGTACTTACTTACCAAGCATTACCTATCTATAATACCTAATTATACTTTGACAAGCAAGTTGGTTACCGGGTAGAAAGCAAAAAAAGCCAGCTAAAAGGGATTAGCTGACTGATGTGATATCTAATAAAACTTTCTCTGCTAGATAAAAAGTCCGTTTCCAGCCTTCAAAACCAAGTATTTCACATTCGTAAATCGAACTTACTGACTTAAGCTCTCTAATAACTTTTGGCATTTTTCGTCGATCAATTCTCTATTAACTAATTGCTGTATCCATCTATCTGGCATACCTTCCAGTTTGTAAAGAGCTCCAGCAAAGCTTCCTGTGATGGCACCAATCGTATCGGTATCATTTCCGAGATTGATCGCTTTTAGAACTGCTTCTTCAAAAGTCTCTGTTGTTCCCAGACACCAGAGACTAGCTTTCAGACTATCAACCACATAACCTGTAGACATTATTTCTTCTCGTTGTTTTTGATAAAAATCCTTGTCAAATAACTCTCTGAACTGATCTTGGTATTCTTTCCAGTATTCTGAATTTGATCTGAAATAATCCTCTAACAGAGGTTGAAGGTCTTCCATCGTCTCTTCCAATGACTTATTGAATAGTAAATCGATTAAAATCTGAACATAAATAATAGAGGCAACAAGCGACCTTGGGTGCGCATGTGTAAGCTGAGTATATTTCTCAATCTTTTCACAATTTTCTGTGAAATCACCTCTATCTTTTAAAACGAAAGCCAAGGGTGCGATCCGCATAAGAGCGCCATTCCCATTGTCTCGTTCTCCTCTTCCTCCACATTCCTCTGGAGAGACACCAGACAAGTACCTCTCAATCGCTTGATTGGTAGCAATCCCGATATCAAAGCAAGTCCCAAAGGGAGTCAAATAACCTTGACGATAAGCAACAAACTTATCCATTAATCCAGACAAATCTGATTTTTCACTCAAATGTTCAACGAGAGCAAGAGTTAAAGAGGTATCATCTGACCAAGTCCCAGGTGGCTGATTATAGGTTCCGTAGCCCTCCATCTTTGTAATATGGTAGGTGTCTCTTTCATTGAACTCAACGGGAACCCCTAGCGCATCACCAATAGCTAAACCATAGATAACAGAGTTTATCTGTTCCTTTAAATGATCCATTTTATCTTGTCTTAACTCCTCATCGATTTTTTTCTGTAAACCCATGGCCTTCTCCTATCTAATTTTTAAACGATAATTCATTTTCACCGTACTTAGTTCCGATTATATTTTATTTTCCTCTCTTTTTCAAATTTAATGAGTTATACATCACGAGACTTATTATTCTATTTTATCTTCAACAACTAAATCATAAGGAAAATACGGCACACCTTCCAATTCCTTGTAGTCCAATCCCTTCAATTTGCAGAGCGCGCCTGATTCAAAGGACCAGTAGCCTACATGATTTTTAATATTCTGCTTATGTACATCATACCAAGCAGCATCCCTACTCCCTTGGTACCATTTCTTAGTTACATATTCTTTGAGCAGTTTGAGAGCCTGATCAGAATTCTCTTCTTCAATGATTTTCTGAGTATATCCATAAGGTTTAGGAAAATTGTAGTTTATCCGAATTGTCCACTCTGGATGACGAGCTTGAATCAGATAATCGATCAAATAGTCCTCCGGATCATCTTTTTTTATCAAGCCTACTAACTGATTAAAAGTCTCTTCATCAATGTTTAAAAGAATCCCAATAGAAAGCGCCCAGAGCATTTGTTCGTAGCCCCATTCCTTACGCCAAACTGGTATTAGAGACGATACAAATATAATATATTCCTCTTTAAATGCTGACAAAGAGTCTCCAATAGAATACGTTGCTAATAAAATGTCTCTCTGGTAGGACAAAATAGTAGCTAAAGTTGACTTATATACTTCTATCGTTGGCTTTTTATAGTTTTCGATGCCATTCTCTAAATCACTTTGAAGTTTTTGTAATTTCACTTGAAAATACAGCAAGGCTTCTTTGTTTGATATCAAGCCATCTTTATAATTCTCTTCTGTATTCAAAGTATCTCGTAAACCCATTTTGTGTCTCCTTTATAAAGGCCAAACCGTGGTCTTTTGACTTTAATCCTCTTCAGAACGATTCGTTAAATCAATCTGAGATCTCAAGCGATTTTGTTCTAATTCAAAGTCATGTCTCGCTTTGATAAATCAACACCCCACTTCTTTGCTCTCTCAAAATCTGCCTCAGTCGGTTCTAATTTATCATCGATAATATGGCCAGCCTCATCGTACTCGATATAAGTAACTCTCGCCCCTAAAACATAATATGCGTGTGATTTTAATGCGCCGTTTTCATAGTATTTCTTTTGAATTCCATCAGCCGCACCGCAATCTTGAGGATTGATGCTTTCAATATTTCCATTAGGATAAAACAATACATTCATTCCATGACGGAACCCATCTTTAATATAACCATAATACTCTAATTTACCATCTGGGTATAAATCATAAGCTAAACCTGTAAATGGAATTTCTTCGCTAGATTCGTTATCACAAACAATCTGCTCACAATACCATCCACCCCAGGCAAGCTCTTCTTCAAAACAAACACCATTTTGAAGCACTTCTTCTTTTGTTAAAATCTTCTCTTCCATTACTTTTCAACCTAAGTTCATATCAAAGCTATTTCTCCGTAACCAAATCATATGGAAAATACGGAAATCCTTCTAATTGTTTATAATCTAAGCCCTTGAGTTTGCAGAGAGCGCCTGATTCAAAGGACCAATAGCCATAATAATTATCAATATTCTCTTTATGCAAATCATACCAGCCTTCATCTCTACATCCCTGATACCATTTTTTAGTCAAGTATTCTTTCAAGAGAGATATGGCCTTTTCAGAATTTTCTTCCTCGATAATCTTTCAGGTAAAGCCATAAGGTCTTGGGAAATTATAGTTTATCCGAATTGTCCACTCTGGATGACATGATTGAATCAAGTAATCAATCAAATAATCCTCTGGATCATCTTTTTTTGACCAAGTCTACCAATTTATCAAAAATCTCCTCATCAATCACTAACAAAATACCAATGGAAAGGGCCCAGAGCATTGCATCATAACCTGAATTACTATACCAAACAGGAAGAAGGCTGTTGACAAAGTTAATATATTCCTCCTTAAAATCTTCAAGAGGATAACCAGCAGTATAGGTAGCAACTAATAATTCTTCCGTCAATACATTAATTGTCCTCTTTGTATTTGCAATAACTTTGTCATTTGTTAGCTTGTATCTTTGAACTCCTTCCTCCGTATCCTTCATTAAACTCTTAATTTTATTTCGTTTTTCATTTATTAGGTTTTTTTCAAAATTAATTAACTTTTGTATTCTATCACTCGTTGTTATTTCATCCCTTAAAATCATATTTTTCTCCTATGGATTTATTTTGATTATCAGATCTTCCTATACTTTTCCACCTTCCGCAACCAAATCATATGGAAAATACGAAAAACCTTCTAGCTGTTTATAGTCTAAGCCCTTGAGTTTGCAGAGAGCGCTAGATTCAAAGGACCAGTAACCATAATAACTTCTGTTATTAGTTTTATGTAAATTGTACCATCCTGTATCTCTACTCCCTTGGTACCATTTCTTAGCCAAATATTCTTTAAGTAATTTTAGAGCCTTTTCAGAATCCTCTTCTTCAATAATTTTTCTGGTAAAAGCATAAGGTTTTGGAAAATTATAATTCAGTCGATTCTTCCACTCTGGACGACGATATTGAATCAGATAGTCAATCAAATAGTCCTTTGGGTCATCCTTCTTGACCAAATTTACTAGTTGATTAAACATATCCTCCTCAATATCTAACAAAATTCCAATAGAGAGAGCCCAGACCATTTGTTCATAGCCAGAATTGCCTTGCCAAGATAGTTGCAAACACTCTACATACTTAAAATACTCACCCTTGAAATCTTCAATAGAATAACCTGCAGTATAAGTCGCTATCATAACTTCTTTTTGGTACCGACATATTGATGATCCTATATTCGAAATGACAACTTTATTGTCCAAAGAAAATATTTGGATTCCTTCTTTCTCATCCTGTTCAATTGCTTGAATTCTTTCTTCAGAATCTTGAATGGCTTTTTGAAAAACTTGGATTAGACCATTGATATTATTATTATCTGAAAACGTGTCTCTTAGTTCCAATTCTATCTTCTTTCTATGTCCTTATATCAGTTATCTATGGTTTCGCACTTTCCGCAACCAAATCATATGGAAAATACGGAAGCCCTTCTAACTGTTTATAATCTAAGCACTTAATCTTGCAGAGCGCACCTGATTCAAAGGACCAATAGCCATAATAATTATCAATATTGCGCTTATGCAAATCATACCAGCCTTCATCTCTACATCCCTGATACCATTTTTTTGTCAAGTATTCTTTCAAGAGAGACACGGCCTTTTCAGAATTTTCTTCCTCGATAATATTTCGGGTAAAGCCATAAGGTCTTGGAAAATTATAGTTTATCCGAATTGTCCACTCTGGATGACGAGATTGGATGAGGTAATCGATCAAATAGTCCTCTGGATCATCTTTCCTTACCAAATCTACCAATTTATCAAAAGTCGTTTCCTCAATCTCTAACAAAATACCAATGGAAAGGGCCCAGAGCATTGCATCATATCCTGAATTTCTATGCCACACAGGGACAAGACTATCAACAAATGTAAGGTACTCTTCTTTAAATTTTTCAATAGAATATCCTGCAGTGTAGGTGGCTATCATATTCTCCTTCTGATAAATAGAAATATCAAGTTGTACTGATTTGATAATTTCTTCAACCGATCGTTTGTATGAATTTTCCCCTTGTTTTAATTTCGTTAATTCTTGAGTTCATTCATCAATAGATAATTTATTAATTTGAATGAGTTCATTAATTTTATCTTCGATAAAAATATTATCTCTTTTCATCATTTTTCTCCTATTGGTATATGGAACTTTTTTTCGCGTTGTGTGACCAAAAAAATTTAAAAATATCTTCTGTATTAATCCTACTGGATAATTATTTTACAGTCCCTTGTATATTACTCAGTCAGGCCTCACAAATGAACTGTCATTCTATTTCCTACTATCATACCGAAATACAGTTTGAAGATCAAGTTCGTCACTAGATAGGGGAAGTTGATTAGCAAAAAAGAGCCCACAGGGTCTCTATCTGAATAAACAGGATACAAAAAAATCCACTCACTTGTTGTGAAATGGATTGCTTCTTCATTAACGGTTCAACAAGAAATTGAACAATTTTTCGACAATTTTTACGACCAACCAGCATAAGAATCCGATATAGCTGAAATAGAAAATGAGTGACAAAATCGTAATAATCATGGTTTCCTCCTTCATCGATTGCAAGTCCTTGTCTTATTATACCTTTTTATGCAATCGAACTCAATAGAATTTTGAAAATTGTCAGATTATTCTTTTTCTTTCTTATCTTCTTTTGCGTCTTGATCAGCTTCTTCACTGCCTTTATTGACAGCTGTCTTAAATTCAGCAAACATTTTGCCAATAGACTGGCCCAACTCAGGCAGGCGTTTTGGTCCAAAAATCAAGAGGGCACCCAAGATGATGATGATCAAACCTGGTGCTCCAATATCACGTAAAATTCCCATTAGTTTCTCCTTTTTCTCGAATAGATGACTTTACTGATGGCGACACTCACTTCAAATAAGAGGATCAAAGGGAGCGTCATGGCCAAGTCACTGATAAAGTCAGCTGGGGTCAGCACGACGGCTAAGACCAGCAGGACAAAGTAAGCGTAACGACGGTAGGTGATTAAAAACTGTGGTGTCAAAAGCCCAATTGAGGTCAGAAAAGCGACTAAAACTGGTAACTCAAACAAGACTCCTAAAGGCAAGGTAGTGTGCCATAAGAAGGTTAAATAATTTTGCGCCGTCAATTGGGTATCAAACAGTCCTTCTCCCAAGCGCATCAAAACCTCTAAAATAGCTGGGCTGACAAAGAAATAACCAAATGCAAGCCCCAGCACAAAGCAAATAAAGCTAGCTGGGATGTAGGCAAAGACTGCACGCGCCTCCTTCTCCCTTAAAGCCGGTCTCACAAATTGCCAAATCTGGTAGACAATAAAGGGCAGGGTCAGGCTAAAGGCTGTGAGATTGGCCAGCGAAACATAGATCCAGAGGATATCATTTGGCCCTAGTACCAGCAGTTTTTGATGGAGGCTAGCCGTCAAGATCTGGTAGAGTTCTCCTCCAAATACAAAGGCTACAATAAAGACGATAATGTAACACAAGACCACTACGATCAATCGTTTTCGAAATTCGACCAAGTGCTCGACAATGGTCATTTTATCTGCTCTACTCTTTGCCATGTTGTCTCACCGCGATAAGGGCGATCAGGGCCACAAAGAGTAGTTGAGGAAGAAGAACTTCCCAGCTTGGATAGATCCCCGCCCAATCGATGGTAGGAAGTCCATTAACCAAATGACTAGGTAAGATATTGGTCAACTGAAGGGCGTGGATGCTGACACCAAGCATCTTGAAGGCCAAGGCGTAAATCAACCACGTCAGAATGAAAAAGATCCGATGAGGTTGGATAGCTTGACTGGCCTTGGTCATCGCCACTGCAATGATGATGAGAACAGCTATGGCAAGCCCGATTCCTAGTATGAAATGAGCGGTTGTAATCCGTGGAATGATCCCAACATAGAAGAGAATGGTCTCAGCCCCTTCACGAAAGACTGCTAAGAAACTGAGGGCAAACATAGAAACAAAACTTCCTGTAGCCGTTACCGTCTTCATCTGACGGTCCATAAAGGCATTCCACTGTTTGACAGAGGACTTGCTGTGTAGCCAAATTCCAATGAGGATCATCATGACCACAGCGAAAATCCCAACGCCACCTTCAATAATTTCCCGGTTAGAGCCCGAAGTCACAGCTGGAAAAGCTACTTGCAAAACAAGAGCGATCGCTACGCTGGCAAGAACACCAGCAAGAGCTCCACCATAGACCCATTTGAGTCCTTTCCTCATCTTAGCTGCCTTAAGGGTCGTCACAAGGGCCATGACGATCAGAAGGGCTTCTACTCCTTCACGTAGAAGAATCAACATAGCGTCAAAAGCGTTGTAAGAAGCTGTCGTATCGATCGCAGAAAGGTCCCTGATCAAGGCTTGTAATTTCTCTTGATAGGTCTTTTCTTTCCCCTTAACCATAATGACCGGGGATTCACTCTCTACTCGTGTGTAGAGGCTTGGATTGGTCGTGCTGACATCCCCCTCAATAGTTGGCCAGATGGTGATGAACTGCTTCATAGTTGCTGCAGCAGATTTATCGTCGCCGGATTGGAATTGGCTTTGCGCCTTCTCCAAAAGCTTGATCCCATCTTTCAGTGTCAAATCCGTACTGGCACTGCTAATCGCTTCTCCTTTTACAAAGGCATCAATCCCATTTTTGAGGTCATCATAGGAGGACTGGATGCTGGTGAAGTCAGTAGGCTCTGTTTCAATGCTACTACGTAAGAGCGAAATGGCCGTCTCGATTTTGCCATAGTAGACTGTGCTATGACCCCTTACCACTGCTTCGTTTCGTGTCCAGGTATTATTGAGATCAGCATAGGTTTGACGGGTTTTCTCCAGATCCTTAGCTGTAATGGCATCTTGTAAGTTCTTAAAATAAGGAGCGAGGCGACTCACGAGTTTGTCTTTTTCCGCCTCTAAATCGACCGGATTTTGCTCTTTTTCAAAAGCTAGCAAGGCTGATGAAATCTTAGTGAGATCCTCTTTGGTTACCTCCCCTTTTATAGCTAGAGCTTGGCTAACTTTTTTTCCTGCCTTGGAATCATGGTGATCTTTGGATTTAAAATTATCCTGAATCTCAGCGATCAATTCCTTGGCCTTATCCTGGTTCTTATTTTCTACAGCGGTTGTTGCATCTGTGATCTTGATAAAGAGATCGCTATAAGATTCCGCAGCCACTGGATGAGTCCAGAACAAGGCAAGAAGGCCTAACAAGATCAAGAGTTTATTCAAAGAGTGCTTGACCAAGGTAGCCTCCTTTCTCTACGCCTGCAAAGCAAGCAAAGAGTCCACTTCCGATATGGGTGATGTACTCGTTCATTTTATCCTCTGCACCTAGATTGGTTTGGATTTTAACAAAACTGTTTGGATCTTTTTGAAAGGCGATAAAAATCAAGCCTGCATCAAATTGCCCAGTCTGTTCATTGATGCCATCCGAATAGGAATAGGAACGCCGTAAAATCGGACGATCCACTTCTTTGGCCAAACGGACATGTGAATCTACTGGTAGTTTAGATAAATCTACTTCATCAAATTCGTTGGTTTTCCCAAATGGAGCGCCGGACTCCTTGTAGCGACCAAAGGTGTTTTCCTGCTCCTGCAAGTTGGTCCGGTCCCAAGTTTCCAAATGCATTTGGACTAGGCGAAGAGCCATATAGGAACCACCCTTCATCCAGTCCTTGCTGTCAGTCCAGACGACCTTATCAAAGTCCTTCTCCGTCGTGACATTTGCTGTTCCATCTTTAAAGCCAAAGAGGTTACGCGGCGTTTCTTTTCTGTCACCAATCGCCGCAAAACCGGACTTGCTCCACTTCATGGTGATGGTGTTGCGACCTTTGCGGATGAGATTTCGCACCGCATGAAAGGCTACTTGCTCATCGTCTGCACAGGCCTGAATGACGATATCGCCACCTGTGTATTTGTCCTGCAACTGCTCCTTTGGAAATGGAGGCAAATCACGAAAGAGCTTTGGACGTTTAGCTTCCAAGCCCAGTTTCTTGAGAAAGGTAGCCGAAACCCCAAACGTCAGGCTCAAGCGATAGGGATTGAGTCCCACTGTTTCACCTGTATCTGTTGGAGGCAAGAGGGCATTGGAACCATCTTTTTTGACCAATTCTCCTTCGACTAATTTACTACTATAATCAGTCCAGTCTTTAAAGAGCTGGATGACTTCTTTTTTGTCCGTCGTGTGAAGATCCAGCACCACCAAGTAGCAAGCCTTCTGCATAGCCGTCGTAATCCCGGCTTGGTGCTTGCCATAAAAAGAGATGTCTTCATCCCCATCATAAGCTTTTTTACTGGAACTGTCTTGATTAGCGAAAAAAGCAGATGCACCAGAAAGGCCCAGTGCTATACCAGCCCCTCCAATACCTGCTTTTTTAAGAAATTCACGACGGTCCATTTTTTTATCTAAAAATTTTTCGTCAGCCATTTTTCTTATTTCCCATCTAAAATCACACCCATTTGAGACAAAGGTTCACCAAGTTTGGTCACAGCTTCAGCCAATTCCTTGGTATCTTCCTTGGTCAAATCTGTGTAAGACTTGTAATTTGTTTCATCAGTCATGTGTTTGTCCAATAAATCATTGACATTTTTGAATTCTGCTTCCAAGGTTTTAACCAACTTAGCATCTTTTTTCTCAATCAAAGGTTTAAAGAGAGAGAAAATCTTTTCAGCTCCTTCAATATTGGCACGGAAGTCGTACAGATCTGTATGAGAGAAGACTTCTTCTTCACCCGTGATCTTTTGCGTTGCCACTTCATTTAGCAGATCAACAGCCCCAGTTAGCATCACATCAGGAGTCACATCAACGGTTGCGATCTTAGCTTTCAACTCCTTTATATCGTTCACCAGTTGGTCTGCATATTTTTCTGTGCCATCTGTGGTATTCTTTTCCCAAAGGATGCGCTCAATCCGGTGGAAGCCAGACCAGCCTTCTTCTGATTTATTTTCATCCACATAGTCCACCAAACGGTAGTCAATCTTCACATCAGACTCCCCAAAGGTTTCAGCAATCGGTTCTGAGCGTTCATAGGCCATGCGGATCAAGGGATATTGTTTTTTAGCTTCTTCCAAATTCCCAGCTTTTAGGGTATCTCGGAAACCTTCTGTATCCTTGAGCAATTGGTCGATTTGCATTTCAACAAAGTCTTTGTATTCAGCTGTCGCATTGTCCAAGGTCTTCTGGTCAGCCTTTGACAACTGCACCGTTGAGCTGGTTTGCGTCTTTTGACTCGACTGTTTGCTACTAGAATTCGCACACCCTGCTAAAAGAGCAACACTCAATAAGAGTAGACTATATTTTTTCATGAAAGACTTCTCCTCTTTTGTTCTTGGACTTATTTTACCAGAAGGTTTCTCATTTTTCAACAATTGTCTGAAAATTTAATAATAGAAAGACTTTTCTAAGAAACTGTCTTTTACAAAAGAATATCCTTGACTCTTCCAATTTCTGATTCTTTCACCACCACAAAGATGCTATCACCTAGATACAAGCGGGTCGCACCATTGACCGTATAGCTCTTACCACTTCGCATTTGCGTAGTAATCAAAATATCTTGGGGGAGTTCGAGTTCATGAACTTGTTTTCCTGCAATCTTTTCGGATACGGGAATCTCAATCAAGGTCAACTCTCCTTCTTCTTGCGCCTTATCAGGTAAGAGTTGCTCCAGCATGGCTTCATAGACTGGCGCACCATGGAAGAGATCCATAATCATATAAGCTACCAAGGTGACCATCCCTAGTGGCATTAAACTTCGAATATCGCCTACCATCTCTGTCACTAAGATCATCGCTGTTAAAGGAGCTTTCGAAATAGCCCCAAAATACCCACTCATTCCTAAAATAATGAAGAGAGGAAGCTGATTTTGAGAGATAAAGCCAATATTTTGGAGGAAAGTTCCAACAATCGCGCCTAAAAGAGATCCTAAAGCTAGAATGGGCAAGAAAATTCCGCCAGGTAGACCACTACCATAGCTCAACATACTCCAGATAAACCGGATCGTAAAATAGAGAAGGATCGATAGAACTGGATACGGTACTCGAGCTAAATCCAAAACCAATTGGTTCCCGCCACCAAGAATTTGTGGAAGGAAATAGCCGATTGGAATAATCAAGACAAAGGCAAATAAGGAAGAGTAATGAGAGGGAACATGAAAAATCTTCTCAAGTAAACGATACAATCGACCGATATTCAGCACCACTACTTCATAGACATAACCTGCTGCCCCCAAAAAGACTCCAAGAAAAAGGTAAATCCAGTACTGAGACAAATGGAGTGGCGGAATATTTTGCGGCATATGAAGTACGGGTGTTTGACCAAAGACATTGAGTGAAATAAAATTAGCAGTCAGACTAGCGGCCAAGGTCGAAATCCAAAAGAATCGAGAAAAATGATGGTAGACTTCTTCCACGACAAATAAAAGTCCTGCTATAGGTGCATTAAAGGCGGCTGCAAGACCTGCAGCAGCTCCACTTGCAATCAAAGACCGCTCCTCAACTGGGCTGACCTTCAAATGATGGGCCACTCCTTTTCCACCCATAGCCCCTAATTGAATACTAGGACCTTCACGACCAAGCATTAAGCCACTTCCAATGGCTAAGACACCTAGAATATACTTCTTCCATATGGTATCCCACCAGCTCACTGCCAAAAGACCCTTGAGCTCTGCTTCGACTTGCGGAATTCCTGATCCCTTGATATCCCGATTGGTGCGAATGAGACGACCAGCAATCAGTACGATCACTCCATACCCCAACAGCATCGCAAGCAAATAAAGTGGTTGACCAGACATCTCCTTGTAGACGCCTTGAACAAAATGGAAAATATGTTCGATTAAAAAACGAAAACTCGAGACGATACAGCCTACAACGATCCCAACCAGAACACCTCTGACAATATGTGCCACAATCGAACTAGAGGCAAAACGAAATTCATTTTTTAAAGCTTCTTCTTTTTCAGACATTCCCTAACTCCTTCAAACTCTTATCCTATTCATTATACCTTATTTCACTGTCTCTGAATACTTGGAAAAGCAAAAAAACAAAACTAGCAGTGCTAATTTTGTTTTTTCTTTATTCATTATTCAGCAGTTAAAGCTGCCATTGTGATGTAGTTGTAAGGTTTGTTGAAGTGTGGCAAGAAGAACAAGTCAGTCAAGGCTAACTTATCAATCGTCACGTGTTCTTGAATAGCAAGTGAGAACATGTGGATGGCCATTGAGATGGCGCTATCACGTGATACCATTTGAGCTCCAAGGATTTGACGAGTGTCTTTGTCATAAACAATCTTGATACCAACCTCATAGTTATCATGTTTAATAAATTCAGGTTTTTGAAGGTCATTGAAGCCTGTTTCAGTGGCATTGAAGCCAGCAGCTTTTGCTTTTTCAAGAGTCAAACCAGTTGAAACCATGTGAAGACCGTAGATAGAGATACCGTTAGAACCTTGAACACCGATACCTTCCAATTCATGACCGGTCGCATTGTAGGCACCAACAATACCTGAACGAACCGCATTAGATGCAAGTGCGATGTAGCTCATTTCACCACGTGCATTGTCATAGATAGTCGCACAATCACCAACTGCATAGACACCTGGAAGTGAAGTTTCTTGTTTCTTATCGACAAGGAAGGCACCGTTGCGGAAGAGTTCAATCTTACCATCTGCAAGAGTTGTATTTGGACGGAAACCAACAGCCAAGATGACCATATCTACATCGAAGGTTTCTTTATCGGTTACAAGACGTTCTACCTTACCATCTCCTTCAACTGCTTGAACAGTTTGTCCAAGAGCCAAACGGATGTTGTGGTCTTCCAAGTTTTTCGCCATGATGTCTGTAAAGTCTTTGTCATAGTAGCCGTTTAAGACATTGTCCACGATATCCACCAAGACAACGTCTTTGCCAAGACGTTCGAAAGCTTCAGCAAGTTCAACACCGATGTAACCACCACCAACTACTGCGATACGGTTCAAGTGTTTGCTGTTGTCTTTCAATTTTTCGATCACTTCTTCAGCGTTTTGGTACAATTTAACGAATTGAAGATTTTCAAGAGTTGCTTTGAATTCACGGTTACCAGGAACAATTTCAACTCCTTTAATTGGAGGAATGATTGGTGTTGATCCAGTCGCAAAGATTAATTTTTCATAAGATTCTTTGTGTTCTTTTCCATCAACTTCTGCAGTTACCACTTTGTTGTCATAGTCAATTGAAAGAACAGGAGAGTTCATGTAGACTTTTGCACCTTTTGCTTCCAATTTTTCTTTGTCAGAGTAGAAGAGACCTTCTGGTCCATCGATTTGCTCACCGATCCAAAGCGCCATTCCGCACCCAAGGAATGAAATATTAGAGTTTTGGTCGAAAACTACAATTTCATTTTCATATCCAAAATTATCTAACATAGTGTTGATACATGCTGTTCCGGCATGGTTTGCCCCTACAACAACGATTTTACTCATAGAAAAAGTCCTACCTTTAATTTAATTTACTTCTTGAGTATATCATAAAAATGATATCGGTTACAAGATATTTGCTCAATATTTGTGATCTTTTTTTCAAACCTTCTGAAAGCTTCCTTCCACAGCTTTCAAGAAAAGTCAAATAATTTGTCCGAAAGGATTGTGAAAACGGTCTCTATTTGGTATACTGTAAGTGAGTGAAAATTGGAAAGGATAGATTTTTAGTGGACCTAAGTAGTCGATCCGAACGTCTGATGGGAACCACCATCACCGTTTCGATCTGTGACCCACAAGCGGATGAACTCCTTGCGCATTGCTTTGAACTTCTTCGCTCCTACGAACATCGCTTCAGTGCTAATGATGCAAGTTCTGAACTCATGGAAGTCAATCACCAAGCTGGTGTTGCTCCTGTTCAAGTTCATCCAGATCTTTTTGAACTGATTGCATTAGGTACCTTGCATAGTCAAGCTAAAAATAGCCATTTAAACATTGCTATCGGCCCTCTTGTGCAAACCTGGCGGATCGGATTTTCAGATGCCAGACGGCCTGCACCAGAAGAAATCGAACAAGTACTTTTAAAGATCGATCCCCAGCAGATTCAACTAGACCAAGAAAACTATACAGTCTTTTTGAAACGTCCTGGAATGAAGATCGACTTGGGAGCTTTAGCAAAAGGCTATAGTGCAGATCTAATTGCTACCTATCTGAGAGGTAAGGGAATCAAGGATGCCTTGATCGATCTTGGGGGAAATATCCTAACCGTCGGTCAACACCCCGTTAAACAACAGCCTTGGCGGATTGGTATTCAAAATCCAGTTGAAAAAAGAGGCCAGCACCTACTGGTCCTCTCGGTCAAGGATAAGTCTGTTGTCACCTCTGGCATCTACGAACGTCATTTAGAAGTCGACGGCCAGTCGTTTCACCATATCTTTGATAGCGCGACGGGCTATCCGGTAGAGACAGACTTAGCCAGTATCACCATTATATCTGATCGATCCGTAGACGGGGAGATATGGACTACCCGTCTGTTCGGGGACTCTCCTACTTCTATCCTCAACACTGTTGAATCACTTCCTGGTATAGAGACCTTATTGGTTTCACAATCAGGCAAGATCGCCTATACAAGCGGGCTTCAATCTTATTTATAATTCTGTTATCAGAAAGGAAATTTCCATGGTAAAACTTATTGCGATTGTGGGGACTAACTCCAAACGTTCTACAAACCGTCAACTGCTTCAATACATGCAAAAACATTTTGCTGATAAAGCTGAGATTGAATTAGTTGAAATCAAAGATATTCCTGTCTTTAATAAACCAGCTGACAAACAAGTGCCTGAAGCTGTTTTGGAAATTGTTGCCAAAATCGAGGAGGCTGATGGAGTGATTATTGGTACTCCAGAATATGACCACTCTATTCCAGCAGTCTTGATGAGTGCTCTAGCATGGCTTTCTTACGGAGTCTTTCCATTGTTAAACAAACCGGTTATGATCACTGGTGCATCATATGGTACTTTGGGATCATCACGCGCCCAACTACAACTTCGTCAAATCTTAAATGCTCCAGAAATTAAAGCAAACGTCCTTCCTGACGAATTCTTACTTTCACATTCTTTGCAAGCATTTGACAACTATGGGGATTTGGTAGATTTGGATGTTATTCAACAATTGGATGCCATCTTCGATGACTTCCGTATTTTTGTCAAGATTACAGACAAATTACGTAATGCTCATGAGTTAATTCGCAAATCTGCTGAAAAATTTAACTGGGAAAACTTGTAAGATAGGAGACAGAAAAGAATGAAATTTGTTGGACTTGTAGGATCAAACTATGATCAATCTTATAACCGTAAACTCTTGGAATTCATTCAACGCAAATTTAAACTCAAATTTGAATTGGAAGTTCTAGAAATCGATGAAGTTCCAATGTTTAACCAAGATGAAAAATGGGACGAAAGTTTCCAATTGCGTCTCTTATACAATAAAATTAATCGTGCAGACGGGGTTATTATTGCAACTCCTGAGCATAACCATACGATTTCTGCAGCTCTCAAGTCTGTCCTTGAATGGCTCTCTTTCGAGGTACATCCATTTGAAAACAAACCAGTCATGATCGTTGGTGCTTCCTACTATGACCAAGGTACTTCACGTGCTCAGGTTCACCTTCGTAAGATCTTAGATGCTCCAGGTGTGAATGCCTATACTCTTCCAGGCAATGAATTCCTCCTTGGAAAAGCTAAAGAAGCTTTTGATGTAGAAGGTAATATCATTAACGAAGGAACCGTTAAATTCCTCGAAACTTGCTTGGATAATTTTATTAAATACGTTGAGGTTGTGTCCAAATTGAAAAAACCAAAACCAATTGAACCAGAAGACTTGGATTGTAATCATCCAATTTCTACTACTATCACTGAGGTCGATCCTGATGATCCGGATTGGGTTGAAAAAGTTGCAGAAATCACAGGAGCTGTGTCTGGTGATACCTATGTGAAACTTGACCACGGTATCCTAACCGTTGACCAAATTGATATGTTCTTGAAAGCTATGCCTTTTGAGTTAACCTACGCAGATGATAACAACCAATTCCTCTACTACAACAATGCCCATCAAGATCCAGATAGTATGTTTGCCAAACGGGTACCACCTCAATCAGGTAGCCGTATGTCAACGGTTCATGGATCTCTTCCACCAGCACGTATGAAAAATGTAGAATGGGTGATTGGGACCCTTCGTAATGGAAACCAAGACTATGTCCGTACTATTGTTCCGGGATCACCTGAAGGGGTGATCAACACCCACAACTACCAAGCTATGTACTATGAAGATGGTTCTTACGCTGGTATTAATGAAATTGTCTTTAACTTTAAACCATGGTTGGACTGGTACCTGCAAACAACTGGTCAACGTCTTGTAGGAGGTAGTGGCCCATTTGCTCCTGCTGGCGGTCATGGGGATGCAGATGCAACTTCAGGTGCCTCTGATGCTGGGGGCCACGGCGACGGAGGCCACGGAGATGCTGATGCCACTTCTGGTGCAAGCAACTAATAAAAAAATGAAGCTTCGTGCTTCATTTTTTTATTTTAACTCCTTGATAATCTTCTTAGCATCTTCGTTTGAAATAGCCCCTAATTGTACATGTCCAATTTTTCCGTGGCTATCTATAAAGACTTCTGTAGGAATAGAGCGAACTTGATAATCTGCAAATGAAGAACCGTCTGGATTGTACAAGACCGGTACTGACTTGTAATCTTGTTGATCAAACCATTTGACGAATTCTTCCTCTGTTTTTTCACCTTGGAGTCCTGGTGCCATAATGGTCAGAATTTCAAAGTCCCGGTCCTTTTCTTCAACTAATTTATTGAGTTCAGGCATGCTTTGGCGACAAGGACCACACCAAGTCGCCCAGAATTTCAAGTAAACCTTTTTACCTCTGTAGTCTGAAAGTTTAACCGTGTTCCCCTTCATATCCTTTAGCTCAAAGTCACTCGCTTCTTTTCCTACTAAGGGATGTTTACTTGAGGTTGTGTTGGTCATGGTTTGATTGCTCATATTGTTCATACCACTCTCACTTGATTGCTCCATCGAACAAGCAGACAGTAAAGCGATTGAGAGGATTGAAAAACACGTATATTTGATAAATTTCATAGGTATAATACCTCCATTTGATTTATGAAAAGATTGAAGACAAGCTATTTAATTGTCCCAAGAGTAATAGAATCCCCATAATAATGATGATGGCTCCACCGATTTTCTTCAGCAACAAGAGATGGGGTTTGAGACGATTGAAATAAGGCAATACAAGGCCTGATGCCAGTGCTAAGAGCAAGAATGGGATGGCCATCCCTAATGTATAGATAAAGAGATAGAGAGCACCCACGAGGGCATCTTGTCCATTGGATGCTGCTAATGCTAGAACCGATCCTAATACAGGGCCAATGCAAGGCGTCCAACCAAAACTAAAGCCAAGACCAAGAAGAAAGGCTGAAAACAACTCATTCTTCTGTTTGTTGGCTCCAAAATCTACTGATTTTTGCTTCTCAAGGAAGTGAAAATGAAAGACTTCCATCTGATGAAGACCAAGGATAATGATCAGCGCTCCCATCACGTAGCGGAACCAGTTGGTATACATAACCTGCCCCAATAAGCCAGCTCCGAAACCTATGATAAGGAAAATAACAGAAATACCTGCGATAAAACACAAGGTCTTAACGATGCCATGCCAGCGTATCTTTTTCCCAAAAATCTGAACGGATTTTTCCTGATCACTTCCTAGCAAAACGCCGATGTAGACCGGGAGCAAAGGAAAGACACAGGGAGAGAAAAAGGAGAGAATCCCTGCCAGAAAGACAGTGAAAGAGAAAACGATTTGATTCATAAAACGCTCCGTATATTGATATGTTAGAAATAGTATAACACGCCCTTCCTTAAATTAAAAATTTCTGCTACGTTTTTTTACTAAAATTTGGAATTGGATACTAGTTTCAAAAAAACTCTAAAGTACAAAACTTTAGAGTTTCTATCATGACTTATTCTTCTGCAGTTTGTTTATTGGGTAATACAAACGATAAAAGAATCCCTATGACTACTGGCACCAACCATGGAAGAGATTGAGCTGCAAAAGGCAGTAACGCAATTCCCTTTTCTAATAGAGAAATCTTAAAGGTACTTGCCAGAACACTGGCAACAGAGACCAAGCTGGCCAAAAAAATCGTCAATTGCATCCCTGGTTTTGAAAGGGCCACAAATTTATTCACAATGACAATCAACACAATAGTAATGGTGATTGGATAGAGGATCATCAAAACAGGCAATGAATAGGCAATAATGGCACTCAAACCAAGATTGGCAATGGAGAATCCAATCAAGGTAAAGAGAGTTGCATAAACTTTATAAGAAATTTTAGGGAATGTTTTATGGAAGAATTCCCCTGTCGATACGATCAAACCTGCTGTTGTTGTGAAACAAGTCACCGTCACCATACCTGCAAGGAAAATTTGAGCAACTGGGCCAAAGATAGCCTTGGTTGCTTCTGAGAGGACATAAACACCCTTATTGGCATCGGAAGCCATCACTTCTGCTGGAATTGGGAAGTGATTTCCAAGATAACCCAATCCAATATACAAAATACTAAAGCCAATGGCTACAACGATGCCAACAATCCAAATCGTTTTAATGTATTCTTTCTTGCTGGTGAAACCAAGTTGATTAAGAGTAGTCACTGCGATGACGCTAAAGGCTACTGAAGCAAGGGCATCCAAGGTGTTATACCCTTCAAGGAAACCTTGACCAAAGGCAGATACTCGGTAGGCTTCTGTTGCCGCTTGAGGCGCGTGTCCGCTGTACTTGAGAGCACCAAGAACAACGAGTACAACAATCAAGATAGCAAAGACAGGTGTTAAAATCCGACCAATACTATCTAGGATTTTAGAAGGATACAAGGCAATCAAATAGGCCAAACAGAAATAGATCAAGGTAAAAATGAAGAGACCAAGTCCTCCATTGGCTTTTCCTAACAAGGGGGCGATTCCAACTTCGTAAGAAACAGTAGCCGTTCTTGGAATCGCAAAGAAGGGACCAATAGACAGATACAAGGCTACCAGATAAACGATGGCAAACCAAGGAGCAATTTTTCGTGAAATCTCATGGATATACCCTTTAGGATTGAGTGTCCCAATAATCAAGGTGATAATCGCAATCCCTACTCCTGATAAGACAAATCCAGCAATAGCTGGCCAAAAATGGCTACCCGACTGGGCACCTAGCGCAGGCGGAAAGATCAAATTCCCTGCGCCGAAGAAAATACCAAATAACAGCAAACCTGTTAAGGAACCTTTTCGTAACATGTGTTCTCCTTTACATTTTTCAATCTTATCTAGTATAACAGCTTTTATCCACCACGACAATTCTTTTTTTCTGAATCTATTGATTTTCTCAAGTGACAGTTAAGGCCTTCAACAATATTAAACGATTGTGGAGTTCATAAGCACATTTTAGTCAATTGTGTTACAATTGAACCACTACTACATTTAGGAGTCATCATGTTTCTAAATATATTCTGGTTGGTTCCAGCTACTATTTTTTTATTTTTCTTTATGAACGACCGCAGACGACTGATCAATGCTTACCTTTTTTCAATAAGTTTCGGCCTTTTCCTCCTAATTTCCGCCCTTCTACTAGTTGTTCGTACGGAGCTCTGGTTTAACCAAAAGGTTGCTATCATTATCTTTTCAGTACTTGCTATTCTTGTTTTACTCAGTATTATTTTCTCAACTGTTTTTCTTCTTTTTAACGGTCGTCAAATGATATCTTTTGAAGGCAAAAGGTTGGCTAACCTCCTCTCACTCCTATATGGGATCTTTATTATAGGCGCCTTAGCACTTCACTTCCTTCCTGATTTCCCAGGGAAAGATCTCTTGATTTACCCAACAGACTTTGCCCTCTTTTACTCGACTTTTCTTTATCTTTCTTATGTTTTATATGGGACTTTTTGCAATTACTTCCCCGTTCGTAAAGAGCCGGATGCTATTATCGTCCTTGGCTCAGGTTTGATTGGGGATAAAGTCCCACCACTTCTAGCCCAGCGTCTAACTAAAGCAAAGACTATCTATGAGCAGTTTGAGGGACGACCAAAACTAATTGTTTCTGGTGGACAAGGTGCTGATGAGTTAATCTCAGAGGCGGAAGCTATGGCAAACTACCTGATGGAACAGGGTGTACCACAGGAAGATATTTTGATTGAGGATAGTTCTCGAACGACTTTTGAGAATCTGACATTTAGTAAGGCTATTCTTGAAGATCATGGACTAGGAAAGAGTGTCCTTGTGGTGACCAATTCCTTTCACGCTCTTCGGGCTGGTGTCTTTATGAGACGATTAAAAATCCCTGGACGCAGTGTCGGTTCAAAAACAGCTTTTTATTATCTCTCACCGGCTTGGATCCGAGAAACGGTTGGGCTAGTTTCTCTCTATTGGAAATGGCATGCTGCTTTCTTAGCTTTTCTATTTCTGCCTTGGTTCTTTTCACAAATCATGAGTATCGTGAACTATTTCTTTATTTACTAACCAAAAAAAGTTCTCTGCAAATTAGCTGAGAACTTTTTTATATCATGTCTAATGATCACTAAAGCGTCTGTATTCAATACGGAAATCAAAGTAATTCTCTGCCTGCAGTTTATGGAAGATATCCCGATAAGCTTCTTCATCAAATTGATCGCCTCGATAGAGAATTTCAAAGCTAAGTCCGTCGTATTCTAAAAAGGCATTAGCGGTTTTAAATCCATTTCGCTTATAGAAATCCATCCGAGACTGACGTTGCTCTATATTGTCGCATTCTTCATCTAAACGTTCCACTTCAAGAATCATGGTCCTTTGGTAAAATTCCACCAATTTTTCAATGATTTCTTGACCATATCCGTGGCTTCTTAAATGTGGCATAATGGCAAAGAAACTGACATAAAAAGCTTTCTGATTATAGATTGAAAAAGCGAATCCGACAAATTCTTCCTCGTTATAAAAAGCAAAGAAATTGGCATCGTCATTGTCCGTATAGCGTAAAAATTCTGACAAAGGAACACGCTCTTCTTCTGGAAATGCTTCGATATTCAGCCTTTCAACCTTATCCAGGTCTGGGAACGTTTCAGTGATTAATTGGCTCGTTAAGCTCATATGGCCTCCTTTTCTGACACGATTATATCAAAAAATGTAAGGGGATTCAACTACTGATGCTTGTCGCTAGTTACTGAAGTTGGTATAATGGCACTATGAATAGAATTCAACGTGTGGACCTCATAGATGGTCCTATTTTACCCACTCTTTTAAGTTTTGCCTTTCCTATTCTTTTATCTAATATCTTCCAACAACTCTACAATACCTCGGATGTCATGATTGTAGGACGATTTTTAGGTCAAAAATCATTGGCCGCCGTTGGGGCGACCTCTGCTATTTTTGATTTGATTGTTGGATTTGCTGTCGGTGTTGGAAATGGGATGGGCATCATTATCGCGAGAAATTATGGAGCTAAAAACGATGACCAATTACGAAAATCTGTCGCAGCAACTGCTGTTATTGGCGTCATCCTCAGTCTCTTCGTGATATCTATTGGTGTTGTGGGTCTTTATCCCCTTCTCCAGTTTTTAGGGACCCCGTCAGCTATTATAGCTCAGTCCTATCTCTATATCTCCACCATTGTCAATGGTGTAGCTGTGACCTTTGCCTATAATCTTTGTGCCGGACTTCTTCGAGCGGTTGGCGATAGCTTAGCGGCACTCTACTTCTTGATTATCGCCGCCATTCTCAATATTCTTCTTGATCTTTATTTTATTACCCAACTCCATCTCGGAGTCCAATCCGCTGGGATTGCGACCATTATTGCGCAAAGTTTTTCTGCACTTCTTTGTTTCTTTTATATTCGCAAAAAAGTGCCTTTCCTCCTGCCAAATCGCAACGATTTTGTTTGGGATCAAAAGCTCTATCAGGACTTAATCAGTCAGGGATTGACCATGGGGCTCATGTCTTCTATTGTCTCTATCGGAACAGTCATCCTACAATCAGCTATCAATAAGCTTGGAATGACCATCATAAGTGCTCAAATCTCAGCGCGTCGGATCATGTCCTTTGCCCTTCTGCCAATGGCTGCTATTTCCACTAGTATGACGACCTTTACCTCGCAAAACTTTGGTGCTAAACAATTCCGACGCATTCAAAAAGGCGTCAAACAAGCTTGTCTTCTCTCCTTCGTTTGGTCGATCATTGTTGCCATCCTCCTCTTCTTTACAAGCCCGTTCTTGACAAGCCTCATATCTGGATCAACCAATCCTAACTTGATCGCAAATGCCAGTCTCTATCTGCAAATCAGCTCCTGCTTCTATCCAGTCTTAGGATGCCTCTTGATTTTAGGGAATTCCCTCCAAGGTATCGGCCGAAAATTGACCCCTTTGATTTCTAGCTTTATCGAGTTAACAGGAAAAATTCTCTTTGTACTTTTCATTATCCCTCATACAGGCTATATAGGAGTCATTCTTTGCGAGCCTCTCATTTGGGTTCCAATGACCCTTCAACTTTGGTTTACCTACCACAAAGCCAGTCATCAGCTTCTTGCATCATAACATTCGACGAGTACATAATAAAATAACTTCTGCTCATTTGAACAGAAGTTATTTTTTGTCATCAGGCGTTTATTAGAATAAGCCGATCGCTGTTCCATCAGCAGCCACATCCATATTTAAAGCAGCTGGACGTTTTGGTAGACCAGGCATGGTCATTACATCCCCAGTCAAAGCGACAATAAAGCCTGCTCCCAATTTTGGAACCACTTCACGAATAGTAATTTCAAAGTTTTCCGGAGCTCCCAAGGCATTTGGATTATCGGAGAAGCTATATTGTGTTTTGGCCATACAGATTGGCAACTTATCCCAACCATTTTTCACGATTTGGGCAATTTGTGTCTTAGCTTTCTTCTCAAAGTTTACCTTGCTACCACGGTAAATCTCCGTCACAATTTTTTCAATTTTTTCTTCTACAGAAAGGTTGTTATCATACAAACGTGTGTAGTTAGCTGGACTTGTTTCAATGGTCTTAACCAGCGTTTCAGCAAGGTCAACCCCACCGTCAGCACCATTCGCCCATACGCTCGCAAGCTCAACTGGTACCTCAATTTCAGCACACAATTCTTTCAAAGCAGCAATTTCTGCTTCTGTATCGGTGATAAATTCATTGATGGCAACTACCGCAGGAATGCCAAACTTACGAATATTTTCAACGTGACGTTTTAAGTTGGCAAAACCAGCACGAACAGCCTCTGCATTTTCTTCAGTCAGAGCATCCTTGGTAACTCCACCATTCATCTTAAGGGCACGAAGTGTCGCTACGATCACTACTGCATCTGGAGAAGTAGGCAAGTTTGGAGTTTTAATATCGAGGAATTTTTCAGCACCAAGGTCAGCACCAAATCCTGCTTCTGTAATCGTATAGTCAGCTAAATGAAGAGCTGTCGTCGTTGCTAATACAGAGTTACATCCATGGGCAATATTGGCAAATGGACCACCGTGAACAAAGGCAGGAGTTCCATAGATGGTTTGAACCAAGTTTGGCTTAATCGCATCTTTAAGGATCAAGGCAAGAGCCCCTTCCACTTCTAAATCACGGACATAAACTGGACTGCGATCATAGCGGTAGCCGATCACAATATTTGCCAAACGGCCTTTCAAATCTTCAATATCTGTCGCCAAGCAAAGGATGGCCATAATCTCAGAAGCAACCGTAATATCAAAACCGTCTTCACGCGGAATCCCATTCAAAGGACCGCCAAGACCTACACTGACATGGCGCAAAGCACGGTCATTCAAATCCACTACCCGTTTCCAGATAATGCGACGTTGGTCAATACCGAGCTCATTTCCTTGATGCAAATGATTGTCAATCAAAGCGGAAAGAGCATTATTTGCCGTTGTGATGGCATGCATATCCCCTGTGAAATGAAGGTTGATGTCTTCCATCGGTAGAACCTGGGCATAACCACCTCCAGCAGCACCACCTTTAATCCCCATAACCGGTCCTAAAGAAGGTTCGCGAATGGCAATCATGGTTTTTTTACCGATTTTATTCAAAGCATCTGCCAGTCCAATTGTAATGGTTGATTTCCCTTCTCCAGCAGGAGTTGGGTTGATCGCAGTAACTAAAATGAGTTTTCCTACTGGATTTTTCTCAACATCACGAATCTTATCAAAGCTCAATTTCGCCTTGTATTTTCCATACAATTCAAGATCATCGTCATCCAAACCAATTTTCTTAACAACGTCCACAATTGGTTGGAGTTCAATGCTTTGAGCAATTTCGATATCTGTTTTCATAAGGGACTCCTTTATATTTGATAGAACTATTATACCTAAAATTCGCGAAAATAACATTGTTTTTCCATGTTTTGAATTCAACGTTCGCTTTTTATGTATATTTTATGGCTTGTCATAGCCTATTTGAATAGCTTCAGAACTTTACTTACGTATCTTTTTTGTGTAAAATAAGCATATGCATATTTTAATTACATCAGGCGGGACGAGTGAAGCCATTGATAGCGTTCGTTCAATCACCAACCATTCCACTGGGAGCCTAGGGAAAATCCTTACAGAAGCAGCTCTTGAAAAGGGACATCAGGTGACCTTGATCACAACGCCTACCGCGCTTAAACCCGATCCTCATCCACACCTTCGACTTCTATTGATCGAGAATGTAGAGGAACTACTTACAGAAATGCAGAAGGAAGTCCCTCATCATCAGGCCTTGATTCACGCTATGGCTGTTTCAGACTATACACCTGTTTACATGACAGGCCTTGAGGAAGTTGATAAAGCTCAGGACCTCCATAGCTTTATCCATCGCGAAAATCAGGAAGCGAAAATCTCTTCGAGAGAAGAATACCAAGTGCTCTTTTTAAAGAAAAATCCGAAGATTATCTCCCTCGTCAAAGAATGGAATCCTGCCATTCAACTGATCGGCTTTAAACTATTAGTCGACGTTTCTTCTGAAGAATTGATCCAGGTAGCGCGTGAAAGCCTCGTTAAAAATCATGCCAGCATGATCGTTGCCAATGATCTGACCAAAATTCAAAATGGTCAGCATCAAGCCTATCTAGTGACAGATAATCACGTCCTAGAAGCTTCTACGAAAACAGAAATCGCAGAAGCTATCCTAAATTATTTACAATAAAAGGGTACATATGACACAAATTACTTTAGCTGTTACCGGTAGTATTTCCGCCTATAAAGCAGCTGATATTACCAGCCAACTAACCAAATTGGGGTTTGAAGTGAAGGTCCTCATGACTCCTGCAGCCAGAAAATTTATCACCCCTTTAACCTTGCAAATTCTTTCAAAACATCAAGTAGGCCTCGATGTTATGATCGAAGACGATCCACAGAGGATCGAGCACATCGACATTGGAAAAGAAACAGACCTCTTTCTTGTAGCGCCAGCCAGTGCCAATACCATTGCTAAACTTGCTATGGGGCTAGCAGATAATATGGTGACAAGCACAGCTCTAGCCTTGCCTCAAACCACTAAAAAATTACTAGCCCCTGCTATGAATACAAAAATGCTAGAACATCCTGCTACCCAACGAAATCTAAAACTCTTACAAGACTATGGTTACCAGATTATCCAACCTCACCATGCTACTCTCGCTTGTGGCGATCAAGGTTCTGGAGCTCTAGCGTCTGTAGAAACTATTGTAGAAACTGTTAAGGAGAATTGTTTATGAGAAAATCATCTTCTATTTCACGAATTGCCATCTTTTTTGCGGTTATGATCACTATTCACTTTGTGACGTCCTTCATTCTGCAATTTGTTCCATCAGGCATTCAACCAACTTTGGTTCATATTCCTGTCGTGATCGCATCTATCATATACGGTCCTCGAACAGGAGCGATTCTAGGACTGCTGATGGGACTCTTTAGCCTCACCATGAATACACTGGTTTTAACCCCAGCAAGCTATCTCTTTAGTCCCTTTGTCCCTCACGGAAATCTCTACTCCCTTCTCATCGCTTTAGTACCGCGTATTCTCATCGGGGTAACACCTTATTTTGTCTATCGATGGTTCCACAATCGTACAGGGCTTATGGTAGCTGGGATGATCGGTTCTATGACCAATACTGTATTCGTTTTAAGCGGGATTTACTTCTTCTTTGGGAACAGTTTTGGAGGCGGAATTCAAAATTTCCTTGGCTTGATTGTGTCTACTAACTCTCTTATCGAAGTCGTTGCGACAGTCCTCATTACCAGCGCAGTTGTTCCATCTCTTGAAAAATTAAAATAATCTTCCAAGTCAAGACAGATGCGTCTTGGCTTTTTTAATGGTTAAATGCTTATTATTTTTGAAAAGATTTACAATTATAGCTAGAATTTTCTGAAAAAATCTGCTATAATGAAAGCGATTAAATATAACGCAAAAAGGAGACGCTTGCATGACCTATCAAGAAAACTACCAAAAATGGCTCGACTTTGCTGAATTACCAGCTTACCTTCGTGATGAGTTGGTCGCAATGGATGAAAAAACAAAAGAAGATGCCTTCTATACTAACCTTGAATTCGGTACAGCTGGTATGCGTGGATTAATCGGTGCTGGTACCAACCGTATTAATATCTATGTTGTTCGCCAAGCAACTGAAGGATTGGCCCAATTGATCGAATCAAAAGGGGAAGAAGCTAAAAAACGTGGAGTTGCCATTGCTTATGACAGCCGTCACTTCTCTCCTGATTTCGCTTTTGAATCTGCTCAGGTTTTGGCTGCCCATGGTATCAAATCTTATGTATTTGAAAGCCTTCGACCAACACCTGAATTGTCATTTGCCGTTCGTCACCTCCACACATTTGCTGGGATCATGGTAACAGCTAGCCACAACCCTGCTCCATTTAATGGATACAAGGTATACGGTGAAGACGGTGGACAAATGCCACCTGCAGATGCGGATGCATTGACAGATTACATCCGTGCGATCGAAAATCCATTCACTGTTCAATTGGCTGATCTTGAAGAAAGCAAAGCTAACGGCTTGATTGAAGTTATCGGTGAAAACGTCGACGCTGAATATTTGAAAGAAGTGAAAGGCGTTAACATCAACCAAAACTTGATCAATGAATACGGTCGCGACATGAAGATTGTCTACACTCCTCTTCATGGTACAGGTGAAATGTTGGCTCGTCGTGCTCTTGCACAAGCTGGATTTGAAGCAGTTCAAGTTGTTGAAGCTCAAGCTGTTCCAGACGCTGACTTCTCAACTGTTAAATCTCCAAACCCTGAAAACCAAGCTGCTTTTGCTCTTGCTGAAGATCTTGGCCGCAAAGTAGACGCTGATGTATTGGTTGCAACTGACCCAGATGCAGACCGCCTTGGTGTTGAAATCCGCCAACCGGACGGTTCTTACCTCAACCTTTCTGGTAACCAAATCGGAGCGATCATTGCTAAATATATTCTTGAAGCTCACAAAACAGCTGGTACTCTTCCTGCCAATGCTGCTCTTTGTAAATCAATTGTATCCACTGAGTTGGTGACCAAGATTGCAAAAAGCTACGGCGCAACCATGTTTAACGTCTTGACTGGTTTCAAATTTATCGGTGAAAAAATTCATGAATTTGAAACACAACACAACCACACTTACATGCTTGGTTTTGAAGAAAGCTTCGGTTACCTCATCAAACCATTCGTACGTGACAAAGACGCTATCCAAGCCGTTCTTATCGTTGCTGAAATCGCAGCTTACTACCGCTCACGTGGTATGACTTTGGCAGATGGTATCGAAGAAATCTATAAACAATATGGTTACTTCGCAGAAAAGACTATCTCTGTTACCCTTTCAGGTGTGGATGGAGCTGCTGAAATCAAGAAAATCATGGATAAATTCCGTGGCAATGCTCCTAAACAATTCAATAACACAGACATTGCTAAGACAGAAGACTTCTTGGAACAAACAGCTACTACTGCCGACGGCGTTGAAAAATTAACAACTCCTCCAAGTAACGTATTGAAATACATCTTGGCTGATGATTCATGGTTTGCTGTTCGTCCTTCAGGTACCGAACCAAAAATCAAATTCTACATTGCTACAGTTGGTGAATCTGAAGCAGATGCCAAAGAAAAAATTGCAAATATCGAAGCAGAAATCAATGCTTTTGTAGGCTAAAATATGAGGCTGGGACAAAAGTCCTAGCCTCTTAATCTTTTTTGGATTGTCGAGCAAAACGCAGTGGTTGAGTGGGCTCTACTACGCTGATTTCATCAGCT
>NZ_JUPI01000013.1 GCF_001074805.1 Streptococcus parasanguinis
CTGTGCGGAGGTGGGACAACGAAATCGAATTCTAACGAATTACCGATTTCTGTCCCACTCTCTCCTATTATTACAATTTACCTGCTACTGCATCCAACAATTCTTGGATTTTCGCTTGGTTGCTTCCTCCTGCCATGGCCATGTCTGGTTTTCCACCGCCACGTCCATCAACGATTGGAGCCAATTCTTTAATCACATTACCTGCATGTACATCTTTTGTCTTGCTGGCTACAAGGACGTTCACTTTGTCACCGATGGCTGCGACAAGGACAAGCACATCAGAGTAGTCTTTTTGTTTCCAGTTATCCGCGAAGGTACGAAGGGCACCTGCATCTGATACAGAAACTTGGCTTGCGATAAAGCTGTGACCATTTGCTTCTTGAACATGTTTGAAGACATCACCTGCTGCTGCAGCCGCTGCTTTTTCCTTCAATTCTGCATTTTCTTTTTGCAATTGACGGAGTTGCTCTTGAAGTCCTTCCACCTTGTGAGGGACTTCTTTGAGTTGAGGGGCTTTTAAGGTTGCTGCGACTGCTTTCAGAGCATCTTCTTGATCACGATAAGCTTCGAAGGCTTCCTTACCAGTCACTGCCAAGATACGACGAGTTCCTGATCCGATCCCTTCTTCTTTGACAATCTTGAAGAGACCGATTTCAGAAGTATTGCCTACATGGGTACCACCACAGAGTTCCACTGAGTAGTCACCGATGGTGACAACACGGACTTCTTTACCGTATTTCTCACCAAAGAGGGCCATCGCTCCCATTTCTTTAGCAGTATCGATATCTGTTTCAATTGTTTCTACTGCGATTGCTTCCCAGATCTTCTCATTGACTTGTTGCTCAATAGCGCGCAATTCTTCAGGAGTTACAGCTTGGAAGTGGGTAAAGTCAAAGCGAAGGAATTCTACTTCATTGAGAGATCCTGCTTGGGTTGCGTGGTTACCAAGAATATTGTGAAGAGCCGCATGGAGCAAGTGAGTTGCTGTGTGGTTCTTCATAACACGGTGACGACGATTAGTGTCAATGGCCAAGGTGTATTCTTGGTTCAAGGCAAGAGGAGCAAGGACTTCAACAGTATGGAGTGCTTGTCCATTTGGTGCTTTTTGAACGTCTGTCACAGTCGCTACGACATTTCCTGACGCATCCAAGATTTGACCGTGGTCCGCAACTTGTCCACCCATTTCAGCGTAGAATGGAGTTTCTGCAAAGATCAGTGATGCAGTTCCTTCTGAAACAGCTTCTACTTCTGCATTATCCGCTACGATAGCCACCAATTTAGAAGGCAATTGACTAGCATTGTAGTTGAAGACACTTTCTACAGTGATGTTTTGAAGAGTTTCATTTTGCATCCCCATAGATCCGCCTTTAACAGCTGATGCACGCGCACGTTCTTGTTGTTCCTTCATAGCTGCTTCAAAGCCTTCACGGTCGACTGTCATTCCAGCTTCTTCGGCAATTTCTTCTGTCAATTCTACTGGGAATCCGTATGTATCATAGAGTTTGAAGACATCTTGACCAGCGATAACCGTTTGGCCTTTTTCTTTCAAGTCTTCAACGATGGTTTGGGCAAAGTGTTGACCAGAGTTCAAGGTACGAGCAAAAGATTCTTCTTCACTCTTGATGATTTTTTCGATGAACTCTTGTTTTTCAAGTACTTCTGGGTAGTAACTTTCCATGATCTTCCCAACGGTTGGAACCAATTTATACAAGAAGGTTCCTTCGATCCCCAATTTTTGACCATGCATAGAAGCACGACGGAGGAGACGACGAAGAACGTAACCGCGACCTTCATTACCAGGAAGAGCCCCATCTCCAATCGCAAATGAAAGCGAACGGATGTGGTCTGCAATCACCTTGAAGCTCATGTTGTCGCCATCTGGATCATAGGTTTTACCAGACATCTTTTCAACTTCACGGATAATCGGCATGAAGAGGTCTGTTTCAAAGTTGGTCTTCGCCCCTTGGATAACGGCTACCAAACGCTCTAAACCAGCGCCCGTATCAATATTCTTGTGAGGCAATTCCTTGTATTCGCTACGAGGAACAGCAGGGTCTGCGTTAAATTGTGACAAGACAATGTTCCAGATTTCGATGTAACGGTCGTTTTCGATATCTTCTGCAAGCAAGCGAAGACCAATATTTTTAGGGTCAAAAGCTTCACCACGGTCAAAGAAGATTTCAGTATCTGGTCCAGAAGGTCCCGCACCGATTTCCCAGAAGTTGTCTTCGATTGGAATCAAGTGACTTGGATCCACACCAACAGCGATCCAACGGTTGTATGAATCCTTATCATCTGGATAATAGGTCATGTAAAGTTTGTCTTTGGGGAAGTCGAACCATTCAGGACTTGTCAAAAGTTCATAAGCCCAAGTAATGGCTTCATCACGGAAGTAATCCCCGATGGAGAAGTTCCCCAACATTTCAAACATAGTATGGTGACGCGCTGTCTTCCCTACGTTTTCGATATCATTGGTACGAATAGCCTTTTGAGCATTGGTAATCCGTGGATTTTCAGGTTTGATAGTTCCATCAAAGTATTTCTTAAGAGTGGCAACCCCTGAGTTAATCCACAAAAGAGTTGGGTCGTTTACAGGAACCAAGCTAACAGATGGTTCTACTGAGTGGCCTTTGCTTGCCCAGAAATCAAGCCACATTTGGCGGACTTGTGCACTAGATAATTGTTTCATATTTGTCTCCTAATTTTTATAAGATTAGTTGGTGCCTGCTTCTAACATTTCGACATAATCGATAGCGACACACAGTGAGATGACTAAATCAGCGTATTCATCCTCATAAACCGATACTTGATAAGTAGAGGTTAGATGAAAGAGTTCTTTGCTAATCTCAGCGACGATTTGATCCCGATCATCGAACAATTTGAATTCCAGGTCCCAGATATTTCCCTGCACCCGAAGCCCCAAATCTTCGATTTCGTATTTGTCTCTGAAGAGCGTCAGCTTTTTATGGATATAAAAGCGGTCCCCATTCACCAGCTCAACCTCAAATTTTGGAAGAAGGCTGATTGTTTTTTTGGTGATATGGCTAACTTTTTCTCCATTCTTATCATAAATGGTAAAAGTCTTGGGAATCTTAAGAAAGGATCCCTCAACCTGGTATTCGACATTTCCTAACTCATCTTTGATATCGAAGCGTTCGCCACCCAATCGAAATTTTTGTTTCACTTGATAGGTTCTCATCTTTTGATCTCCTTTGAAAAGCTTCAGAGAACGATTCACAAACAAAAGACAAGCCACTAAACGAAGGGCGAAAAACCGCGGTACCACCTTCATTCAATGAACTTGTCATTCTTCATTTTGTATGCAATTGTCTCAGCCGAGTAGCAAAATCATTTCTCTTCCATGGCTCGCACCCCCGCCACTTCTCTGATTCCGAGTAACAATGATTTATTCTCAACTATTTCATTATACAAGTTCCAAAAGGAACCGTCAACTATTTTTTAGATGATGAGCTGCTACCGCTTGTTTCAACACCGATATTTTGCAAATATTGGTTGAATGTTGATTTGAAGGCATCATCCTTGACCTTGATATTGGCATTGGTCATCGCTTTTGCAATAATGCTACGGATGTAGTTAGTATCTTGCTTACGACCGTCAACAATGATCTCTTTCAGACGTTTTTCGTATTTCTTCCAGTCAGAACCTTTTTCTGTCTTCTTGTTCAATTTGACAATATAGTAGCTAGCAGAATAGTTTTGACCTGCTGAAACTGTGATGACATCTGAAATTCCATTTTCATCCAACTTAAAGGCAGCTTCTTTGACTTGAGATGGAATATCTGCTGTTCCTGAATCGAACTTGACTTCGCCACCTTTGTCTTTTGTAGCAGTATCTGTCGAATTGTCTTTGGCGATTTGGGCAAAGTCTGCACCTTCAGCTTTAGCAGCTTCCAACACTTCTTTTGCTTTATCTTCAGAATCCAACTTAATAATTTGTGCTGTTACTTCTGGTGTGTAAGATTCAAAAGCCGCCTTGTAGTCTGACTCTTTGATATCTTTCTTAGCAGCTTGATTAACTGCATATTCCAACAACATATTGCTACGGATTTGTTTCTTCGCTGTTTCTTCCGTCAAACCTTGTTGCGCCAAGTAAGCATCGAATTGGTTCCCCAATTGTTTCTTTTGTTTAGCCAATTCTTTATCGACTTCTTTATCAGAAACTTTTGATCCATATTCTTTTTCAAAGACTTTATTGATGGTCATTTGGAAAAGAACTTGTTGAGCGCCTTGGTTTGTTTTGATTTCATCATAGAAATCAGAAACTGTAATCGTGTCCCCTTTCATGGTCACGATGTCTTTGTTTGTGCCATTGGCACATGCTGCTAGCGTTACGACTGATAGCAAGGTCACAGCACCTGCTACAAGTTTTTTCTTCATGAAAATTATTCTCCGTTCCTTTTTAAACTTCTTCTATTTTACCACAAATTAGAGAGAATACCTTAAATTTACCTAAAAAGAGCTAGGATCTGGCAAGGTTACCGTCTCTGCATTTTTACGAATCATCAAAATACCATCTCCAAGTGGCACCAAACTAGCGGTCAAATCTGGATGATTGAGAGTCACATTAAAGAGATTTTGAAGCCCCCGGTAAATGGTTCGTTGCCCACGACGAACTTCCATAATGTCTTTGGCAACATCTCCCCCTTGGAAAATATCATCCAGTACCACAATTCCTCCAACTTCTAAGAGTTCGAGAATCCGTGGCAAAAAGACAATGTATTTAGACTTGGCTGAGTCCATAAAGACAAAGTCATAGGTCTCTGTTAAATCCTGTAAGACATCTACAGCATCTCCTTCAAGCAAGGTGATTTGCTTTCTCTGATCGTATTTAGCCAGATTTTCCTTGGCAAAACCAATCATTTCTTCATTCCGATCAATAGTGGTAATTTGTGCATTGGGAGCATGTTCAGCCATTAAGAGAGCTGAAAATCCAATTGCTGTCCCAATTTCAAGGATTTTCTTTGGTTGTAAAGCTTGCAAGAGTAGTCTAAAGTATGCTACCGTTTCATGCGGGATAATGGGAATATTTTCCTTGCGGGCGAATGCTTCTAATTCCTTCAAGGCACCAGCTACCGGCTTTTGACGGGTCCGCATAAAGTCAACGATCTCGTCTTTAACGACTGGCCGGCGCATATTGTGGTTGGCATTTTTACTATAAGACTCTACCATTTTATGCGAGTCCTAATTTTTCTACTAGGGTTTCAAATTCATTCAAACGACGTTCAAAGACTGCAAAGGCTGCGTCCAAATAGTCTTCTTTTTCCATATCCACACCTGCTTTGCGGATGACATTGAGTGGATAATCAGAGTTTCCAGCCTTCAAGTAGTCGATATATTTGTCACGATCTTCTTGGGTTCCATGAACGATTTTTTCAGCTAGAGCTGAAGCTGCTGCAAAACCAGTTGAATATTGGAAAACGTAGTAGTTATAGTAGAAGTGAGGAATACGAGCCCATTCATATTGGATTTCAGGGTTGTCTTCTTTTGAAAGACCGTAGTATTTCTCATTGAGTTCTGCATAGAGGTTGTTCAAGAATTCACTAGTCAAAACGGTACCTTCTTGGTCTGCTTTATGGATAGCATGCTCAAATTCGGCAAACTGAGTTTGACGGAAGACGGTTCCACGGAAGCCATCCAAGAAGTGATTCAAAATAGCAAAACGAGTTGCATCGTCTTCTACTTCTTCTAGGAGACGTTCTGTCAAGATATTTTCATTGGTTGTGGATGCAATCTCAGCAAGGAAAATAGAGTAGTCTCCATAGACATACGGCTGGGTTTCACGGGTATAGCTAGAATGCATACTGTGACCAGTTTCATGCACCAAGGTGAAGAGATTATCCAATGTATCTTGCCAGTTCAACAACATAAAGGCATTGGTATCATAAGAACCACCTGAATAGGCACCTGAGCGTTTTCCTTGGTTGACATGCACGTCGATCCACCGTTCGCTAAAGGCACGTTTCACACGAGAAAGATAGTCCTCACCCAAAACAGCCAAGACTTCTTCTGCTTTGGCCAATGATTCTTCATAAGTAAACTTGTAGTCTGTATCGGATAATGGCGTATACATATCGTACATCTTCAAGTCTGAGATTCCTAGAATTTTTGAGCGCAATTGCACATAACGTTGCAAAAGTGGCAAGTGTTTGTTCACAGCTGCTACCAAGCTATCATAAACACTTTCTGGTACAAAGTTATCAGAAAGGGCTGCTTCACGGGCAGATGAGAATTTACGAACTTTGGCATTGAAGTTGTGAACTTTTACATTGGTTTGCAAGGTTTTTGCATAGGTATGTTGGTACTGTTCATAGACCTTGTAGAGACCTTCATAAGCTTCTTTACGAACGGCACGATCTTTTGACTCTACCAAAGAAATATAGTTTCCATGTGTTAATTGAACTTCTTCACCCTTGTCATCATGCACAGTTGGAAAAACAATATCTGCATTGTCCAAAATTTCAAATGTTTCCCCACCAGCAGCAAAGATTTCACCAGCTCCTGCAAGTAATTCTTCCTCTTTTTGGGACAAGACATGTTCTTTTTTCTCTAGCAAACGATCAAAATAATGACCATATTGTTCCAAGGCTGGAACCTCACTCACAAAAGCCTTGTACTGCTCATCCGTAATGGCCATGAACTCAGGCTCATAGAAGGCAAAAGTTTCGCCTAACAAGCTATAAAGAGACATCCCTTTTGATTGGTATTCTTGGTATTTAGCCACTCGTGTATCTTGGTCATTTTTCATATGAGCATAGACATAGACCTTTTCTAAGCGGCGGCTCAATTCCAAATAAGCATTGGTTGTCTCCAAAAGCGTTTGCGCTGAATCCAACAAATGGCCAGCATAGTGGCTAGCTGCTTTAATATCTGAAGCTAAGCTAGCTGCTTCTTCTTCCCAAGCTTGATCTGTCGCAAAAATTGTCGACAAATCCCATTGGTATTTTTCATCAATTTCATTACGTTGTTTTACCATTTCGATTAATCCTCCAATGGTACTATTTTAGCATAAAATGAACATTTCGGGAGGATTTCTATCTTAGAAAGTTAGCTTTTCTGCTGAATATAAAAACGTGGGGGATAAATGATCTGAACGGGTTGGATCCCTTGCGTCTGATAATAGGTCATAAATTGCTGGTAGTAATCTTCTACATCCTCTTCAATTTGAAGCAAGTTCTGTGAAAGGATTGGACGACAAAGAGGATAAAAGTAATCCAGCCCCAGTTCCATTAGATGGTGTCCCTGCAAATAGAGTTCTTCCTGAAGTCTCATCCACTTTGGGTGACGGTAAAAGAGCTGCTGCTGTATATAGGTTAAAAATGTGCGATCCAGCACGACTGCCATTTGCTGCATGGGTTGCGAAAGATAAGGGGTACACAAGACTTCAAGTAAGGACTTTTGACCAAAAGGGAAAATTTCTGTTTGATAATGCAAACGCCCTCTCAAATCTTCATGGATGAGGTAATGCAAACGGAGCTCTTGCTTGGTCAAATCCAATTCCCAAAGATGAAACCCACGATTCTGACTAAAATATAGAAAACCAGCCTGTAGTTTGGTCAGTCTTTCCTTGAGCCATAACTTTTTACCAAGTAACCAATAGACCTGATAACCATGGGATCGATAAGCATCACTTCTCTCCTTCAAACGCTCCAAAGATAAAGAGCTACACTGTACTTCCAAAGCTAACTTCTTATCTACTACTAAGAGATCTGCAATTTGTTGAAAATCTGCTAAATAACTTTCGACTTCTGTTCTAGATTCCTTAGAGGCCCAGTTATAAAGACTAGCTTTTAATTCCAGGTGTTCCAAACTCTCCGCTTCGTGATGGTAGGGACAATGCTGTAACTCTACATGGGCAAAATGAGCCCGTAGCACCGTGCCATTTTTAAGACGCACTGGACTGTGACAAGCTAAGCAATAGAAGGGGCCTTTGCTGACGTCTGGGATCTCCTCCAGACAGTTCCACCGCTTTTGATTCTTATCCATGGCAATAAACATAGCCCCACCTCCTCATCTATATCATTCGAAAAAAAATAAGAAAAAGGCTGGAAATTCCAACCTTTTCTTGCTATTATTCGTCAGAATCTGAATCATCACTGTCGTCATCTGCAACAGGAGATTTACTCAGTTCTTTCTGCATATCTTTCATTTCTTTACGAGTACTTTCCAACTCTTCTCGAGCATCTTTCAAGCTTTCGATCAGAGCTTCACGGTCTTCTTTAGGAACAACAGTGCTATCTGAACCGATGCTTTCCAAGCCTTCATTAAAGATATCTTTTTGGTTTTCCAATCCTTGCTTCAAGGCACTAATCGTTGCATCGTATTGCTCTTTTGCAGAACCCGTCACAGAACCACCTGCTTCTTCAGTAATAGATACAGATTGATCCATTAATTTTGCAAACAACTTTTTGAAGTCTCCAACTGTTTTTGCTTTACTGATTTCAGCATCTGTTAAGAGACTAGAAGATGAGGTATCTTCTGAATCTGTTGAAGTATCCTTACTTTTTGAAGTGTTAGCAGATTTGCTCGTCACTTTAGTAGTTGATTGACTATTTGAAGTTTCCTTCTTTGTTTCTTGCTTATTTGAACAAGCAGCTAGGGAAACAATCGTCAAAAGAGCAGCTGTCGATAAGATCATTTTTTTCATAAAATGGTCTCCTTTATTTTTATTTTACCTCATTCTACCATCGAATACTTTGAATGTCAAATTAATCACTAGTTCTTGATAATAGCAAAAAAATTGGACAGAACACGATGAAATCAGTGTTTCTGTCCAATTCCTCTGTAGCTAGTTGTACAATTCTAGCCAATAAATTATTCTACATTGCCACCAAAAAGGCTGTGAGATCTTCCTTGAGGCATTTTTAAGGCAAAGGTCATTACAAAAACGATTCCTACTACTCCTGCTAAAAAGAGGCTCATAAGTTGATAGCCGCCGTATTCAATAAAGTGTGCAGCCAGTGGTTGTAATAGAATCGTACCTAGGTAGCGCGCCCCCTGTACAATAGCCATAGCAAGAACCAAGTCTTTCCCCTTCACCTGTTGGGCAATAAATCGTAAGGAAACCATAACCAAAACCATGCCTGTCGTATGCTTGGCTATGAGTGTCAGGAGCACTTTTAAGAAGACAGGACTTGGAAGAGCATAGACGGCATATTGAGCGAAAATAATTCCGATTGGAAGTGCTATCAAAACCCGTAAAGGCCAGTGGTCCATGAATCGATCGGAGAAAAAGATCAAAGGAGCTTCTACTACAACTGAGATAGCCACAACTGTAGAGGCAATATGAACCGGTAGACCACTATCCATCAGCAACTCAGGAATATAGGTGTGACCGATATTACCAACCCCTGAAGCCAAGCCAATCAGAATAATAAAGAAGAGATAAGGACCGTTGTGAAGAAGAGGCCAAATAGAAACGGGCTCTGTTTCCTTTTCTATAACTGTCTCTTTTTTCTTCATTCGAACGGCACTTAGACAGAAAATACTTAGGACAATCGTGATTAAAACCGTATAATAGACTGCTTGGGGACTAAACTGATGATAGACCCAGCCAGCTATTTGTACTCCAACTGAGTAGCCAATCGTTCCCCAAACGCGAATCTTCCCAAAAGCGTATGGACTTTGCGTTGCAAAAACTTCCATCATGGGAGCTGTTCCATTCAAACAGACTAGAACGATTCCATAAAAAGCTGTCAGCCAAAAGAGATTGGGAGCCCAAAGAAAACCTAAGACTCCACCTATGATAATGCTCAGACTGAGGGTTGTCATTTTTACGATTCCAAATCGTTCATTGATATACCCAAAGAAGGGTTGGGCTACCATGGATAAGAAAAAGGCAACAGATACCAAGGTCGATACTTGGGTGGCACTATAGTGTTTCCCCATCAAATAGACAGAAATTAAGGTCGTAAAGAGGGAGGTAGACATAAAATAAAAACTATAGAGTAGCATATAAGCTGCATAAGAATTACGGAATTTTTTCATTTACATCCTTTCTAAAAATATCCTAATGGAACAATGACAAAACCCAACCGATAATCAGTTAGGTTTTATTCTTAATCTTTATAATAGCGCTTTTGGGCGTCTCTTTTGCGTCGATCTCGACTTTGTTTTTCAATCGAGAGAATGATGACAAGAATGAGAATCGGAATCAAAATCAGGAAGTGATCTAGCGAAAGCCATTTACTTTGCTTGGCAGTCGCCTTTTTTCCACTTGCTGTTTCTTTGACCAGTTCTGGCTTGGCCCCTTCTTCCACCTTCATATCATCTCGGATTCCTTCAGACAGAGTATAGAGACCATTATCCACTGTCAAATACCCATCTTTTACTGCAAGTGTGGGCTCTTTAGCTCCCTTTTCCACCGTTGCATAAAATGGTTTTTTGAGTGTATAGGTCTTGCCATCAATCTGCTGGACACCAGCATCCAATAATTTCTTATAGCCAAAATCTTTATAGACTTTTTCGATCAAGGCATTCCCAAATGGGTGACGGTAGTATTCCCCATCTTGGTCTGCCCAATCTCCAACCCCCATAATGACAGCAATTAAACGTTGATTGCCCCGTTTGATGGTTGCAATATAGTTGAAGGCTCCACGAGGGCTTGATCCCGTTTTCAAACCATCCACACCTTTTAAGGCATACTTGGCTCCTGGCAATGAATAATTATAGGTATCAAAGGTTTCCTCATACGGAGTTCCTTTTTTGACCGTGACTTGTGCTTGATTGGTATAGCTTAAGATATCCGGGTATTGATTGATAAAATGATAGACCAAAATTCCCAAATCACGCGCGGTTGTCTGGTTAGCCGCATCATTTGGATAATTGTTGACCTGATAGTAGCCTTGCAAGGTTGAGATGGCAGCCCCGCTTGGGTTATTCCAGACCGTATTGGTCATCCCCAATTCCTTAGCCTTGGCATTCATGCGCTCGATAAAGGCGTCTGGATCATTGTTGGACATAAGATTGGCCAACATGAGGGTCGACACATTTGAGGATGGAACCACGGTCATGGTAATCAACTCAGGAATGGTATAGTCTACTCCAGCAACAATATTATTATTTGAGATTTCATAGATCTTACCGATCGCTTGATCTGAAGCGGTCGCCTTGATCACTGTATCTTTACTGATCTTGCCATTTGCCATATCTTCAAACAAGAGATAGAGCGTCATGAGTTTACTCATGCTGGCCGGATCTCTGACTTCATCGATATTGTCTTTCCAAAGAACATTTCCCGTATTGCCGTCAATAATGAGCGAAGAGTGTGGACGGTTTATGGCTTGGACATTGTCATTTGGATACATCTTTTGCGCCATATCCACCAACTCATCCGCACTAGCTAGAATTGGCTGGCATAAGAGACTCAGAAGGAGGCAAATAGACATCAAATATTTTTTTATCATAAACTTTTCCTTTATAACAGACTAATCAACTGGAGGTTGAAATAAGCTTCTAACCTTTATGCTCTTTCTTCTTGTCTCCCAGTAAATGAAAAGAGCCAATCCCAGCAGATGATTACTTGTATTGTACCATACTTTGAAGCAGAAAAAAACCTATCTGGCCCGAATAAATCGGCGATAGGTCCTGTTTATTAACGACTTAACAAGCTCAAAGCTTCCTTATCCGCTATAATGGTCACATCTGGATGGCCTTGAAGGGCACTAGCGGGCACTTTTTCTGTCCTTTCACCCTCTACAGTTCCTTTAATCGCTTGGGCTTTTGATTCCCCATATGCAAACAAGACGATCGATTTTGCAGCTAAGATATTGGCAATCCCCATCGAGATGGCTTGGGTTGGTACATCTTCGATCTTATCAAAGAAACGAGAATTGGCTTCAATCGTAGAGGCATCCAACTGAACTAAGTGGGTCTGGCTATCAAAGGATGTTCCTGGCTCATTAAAACCGATATGCCCATTTCGTCCGATTCCCAATATTTGAAGGTCCACTGGATGGTCTTCGAGTATTTTGTTATAACGGATCACTTCTTGATCGGCAGATTCTTCTACACCCGATGGGAGATGGCTTTCTTGGAATGGTTTGGCATCAAAGAGATGTTTTTCCATGAAATACCGATAGGATTGAGGATCATCTCCCGTCAACCCTACGTATTCATCTAAGTTCACACTGATTAGATTAGAAAGATCCAAATCACTTTCACGAATCTGTTTATAAAACTCAAGGGGACTGCTTCCTGTCGCAAGACCTAAGGTTTGCGCACCTTCCTGTAATTTTTCTTTCAATATATCAAAGGCAACTTTTCCACCCTCAATTTGGTCCTTTACTTCAATAATTTTCATTGGATAGACCTCCTATTTCTCTATGCTTTTATTATATGGTATAGACCAATTTTTGTCAAGTGAAACCGCTATCTTTTCCTAGCATTTTTTTCAATTTCATATCAATTCGTGATATAATGAAAGGTATGATTGTATCACTATTATTCATCATTTTTTTGATCGGACTCCTTGTCTTTCTCTTATCTTTCTTGATTCACCAAAGAAAGATTCTCAAGGTCCTGATCTTTTTGATGGGAACTGTCCTGATGCTTTTAGCTATCGGGACAACCATCTATCTACTCACAAATTTATTATAAAAGGAGCGCAAATGAATACCAACGACTTTGACTTTGATTTGCCTGAAGAACTGATTGCCCAAACCCCTCTTGAAAAACGAGATGCCTCTAAACTCTTGATCCTGGATCGAAAAACAGGGCAATTCCAAGATCGTCATTTTGATGCAATTTTGGATGAATTGGAGCCAGGAGATGCTCTTGTCATGAACAATACGCGCGTACTGCCTGCCCGTCTTCACGGCGTCAAGCCAGAAACAGGTGGTCACGTCGAATTCCTTCTCCTCAAAAATACCCAAGATGACTGTTGGGAAGTCTTAGCAAAGCCTGCTAAACGATTAAAAGTAGGGGCTTCAGTGAGCTTCGGAGATGGTCGATTGACTGCCACTGTCGAGGAAGAATTGGAACACGGAGGCCGTATCGTCCGCTTCCACTATCAAGGCATCTTTTTAGAAGTCTTGGAAAGTCTTGGCGAAATGCCACTCCCTCCCTATATTCACGAAAAGCTTGCTGACCGCGAACGCTACCAAACCGTTTATGCTAAAGAAAACGGTTCTGCTGCAGCCCCAACAGCAGGTCTACATTTCACCCAAGAATTGCTTCAAAAGATTGAAGCAAAGGGTGTTCATCTTGTTTACCTGACCCTTCATGTAGGGCTTGGTACCTTCCGTCCAGTATCAGTGGACAATCTCGAAGACCATGAGATGCACTCTGAATTTTACCAACTTTCAGAAGAGGCAGCTACGACCCTTCGTCAAGTAAAAGCTGCAGGGAAACGCATCGTAGCTGTTGGAACAACTTCTATCCGGACGCTTGAAACGATCGGAAATAAATTTGCAGGTGATATCCAAGCCGATTCTGGCTGGACCAATATTTTCATTAAACCGGGTTATGAATGGAAAGTAGTCGATGCCTTTTCGACCAACTTCCACCTTCCAAAATCAACTTTAGTCATGTTGGTTTCTGCCTTTGCTGGCCGTGAATTAACCTTAGAAGCATATCATCATGCTATTCAGGAACGGTACCGCTTCTTCAGCTTTGGGGACGCTATGTTCATCAAGTAAAGGAGTCTCTCATGAATAAAATTGAAAGCCGCCACCGCTTGATCCGCTCTATTATTTCTGAGCGTAGGATTCATACCCAACAAGAACTCCAAGAAGCCCTTGAAGCCAATGGGGTTCTCGTTACCCAATCCACCCTTTCACGGGATGTTAAATCCTTGAATCTAGTGAAAATTAACGAGGGGGATAGTTCCTACTATGCCATGAACACCATCGCTCCTTCCCGTTGGGAAAAGCGCCTGCGGATGTATATGGAAGATGCCTTAGTCATGTTGCGGCCCGTTCAAAACCAGGTCGTTGTAAAAACTCTTCCAGGGCTTGCCCAATCCTTTGGAGCTATCTTAGATGCACTGGAACTGGATCAAATTGTAGCTACTATCTGTGGGGACGATGTCTGCTTGGTCATCTGTGAAGACAACCAAGGAGCTTTGGATTGCTTTGAAAAATTAAAAGAATTCACCCCACCCTTCTTCTTTAGCAAATAAAAAGTTTGGAAACTTAGTTTCCAAACTTTTTATTTTGTCGCTAGGCGCTGAATGGCTTCTCGATAGATTTCCATCGCAGCGTAGAGATCGTCAATTTTTGCTCGTTCATTGGCCTGGTGCTCGGTCTGTTCTGCACCTGGGAAAAGAGCGCCGAAAGCTACACAGTTTTCCATAGTTCGCGCAAATGTCGCACCACCTGAAGACATGGCTGGTGTCCTATCCCCGGTTTCTTCCTGGTAGACGGCCATCAAAGAGCTGACTAAAGGACTATCTAGCGGTACATATAAAGGAGCCAAATAGTCAAATTCTTCATACTCCAACTGATAGCTAGCCGCAATTTCTTGCAGACGAGCTACTAAATTCTCCTTATCTGCTAGGACTGGAATTCGAATATCAATTCCGATTTCCGATTGCTCTTGATCGATCACAAGGGTCGCAAGATTGAAGGAAAGATCCCCACTTGGTTCATCTGAAATAGGGCCAAATAGCGCTTCTCCCGTTGCATCCTCACCAACTGCATCTGCGATAAAAAGCAAAGCTGGATGGGGTTGGATGAGGGATAAACTTTCCGCTAAACCGACAATAGCATTCACTCCTTCAGCTGCATCTTTAGAGTGCTTGGAAACACCCAAAACCGTTACAGAATCTTCTGTTTGGCTATACCGAACCCCACTTTGATCCAAAACAGGAAGCAACTCTTCCAAACGATGACCAGCATAGGTCGCCTTGTCTGGAACAACATTGAGGGCCTGACCAGCCTGTAAGGGAAGATCATCCCAACCTGGACCATGCAATTTCACTTGTAATAAGCCTTTTTCAGCATAGGTTAATGGGAAAGAGGAATCCGGTGCAAATCCAAGATCTACTTGTTCCTCGATTTGGTTGTAGCGGTTCATACAGCGCCACAAGGTTTCTTCATCCGTCCCAAAGATAAAGCGGATTCGTTTGGTAAACTGGAGGCCATCATCCAGCAAACTCTTGACTGCATAGAGGGCAGCAAGAGACGGTCCCTTATCATCCTGCACACCACGACCTACTAGATAGTCACCGACAATAGTCGCTTCAAAAGGTGGCGTTTGCCAATCTTTTAGATCACCGGCTGGAACAACATCCAAGTGACAAAGAACGGCCAGGAGTTCTTCCCCCTGACCGATCTCTGCATATCCATAGTATCCTTCAGGATCTATATATGTTTGAAAACCTAATTCTCGAGCAAGCTCTAAGGTTTTTTCTAGGACATCTTGGATAGCTTGTCCAAACGGTGTTCCATTTTCCCCTTCATTTAACACAGAAGGGTAAGAAATGATGGTTTGAAGAGAGTTTAAAAACTGCTCTTTCACATCGTCCTTAATTCTTTTTTTCATGAAACACCTACTTTATTCTATTGCAAGAATGGAACAACAGTTCCGAGTAGAAGAAGGGCAATAGTAATCACAACAATAGCTACGACCAATTTACCCATGAATTTCCACCATGCACTCAAGTCAACACGTCCAAGAGCAAGAGCTCCCATTACGATACCTGAAGTTGGTGCGATCAAGTTCAAGACACCAGATGCAGATTGGTAAGCTGTGACAATCAAGCTACCTGGTACATTGACGAATTTACCAAGAGGTGCCATGATACCCATTGTTGCGCTGGCAAGACCAGATGATGATGGGATCAAGAATGACATTGGCAAGTAGAAAATGTAAGTCAAGACAATGAACAATTGAGATGAAAGACCTTTCAGTCCTTCTTCACCCCAGTGAAGAATTGTTGCAGTGATCATACCGTCGTTCATGATGACTTGGATACCACGTGCTACTGCTACGATAAGAGCAACACTCAAGAGGTCAGCTGCACCATTCATGAAGGATGAAATAATCTTATCTTCTTTCAAGCCATAAATGATACCAACAAGGATTCCCATGAAGGCAAAGAGCATAGCTGTTTGAGGGAAGTACCATGTACCAAGAGCATCTGTGTTACCGATCAATTGACCAAGGTAAGGAACTTTATGGAGAGATTCGTTGAAGCTGTCAAAGAATGTAATACCCAAATCTTTGAATGGGATAAATCCAGCAACCATGATGACGAATGTTGAAATGAAGACGAGCAAGACACGTTTTTGTTTCTTGTTCATTTGTGAAGGAATTTCTTCACCACTATCAACGTTGAAGTGTTTCAAATCTTCTTCACGAGTTGCATAGGTGAGAGATTTGGTTGGGTCTTTTTGAACCTTATCTGCATAACGGTATACATAGTAGGTGCTAAGTCCTGTCAATACGATCCAGAAGATAACACGGAGCAAGAGACCTGAAGCACTTGAGATACCTGCAGTATCAGAAGCGATAACTGTCGCAAATGGGTTCAATGTCGACGCCAAACATCCGATTTGTGATCCTAAGAGGATAATAGCCACCCCTGTCAAGCTGTCAAAACCAACAGACATCATAACAGGAACAAGAAGTGGATAGAAGGCCATAGTTTCTTCACCCATACCATAAGTTGTACCACCAAGGGCAAACAATGGCATCAAGATCAAGATCAACATTTTTTCGCGGCCTTTGTATTTACGAACGATAGAAGCAATCCCTACATCAAGGGTACCTGTTTCGTTCACAACTCCAAGGAAACCACCGACCATCAAGATGAAGAAGGCTACGTCAATCGCTGCACTGGTTGGTGCTTTACCAAGCATCGCATTGATTGGAGCCATCAGGACATCCCAAATCCCTTGAGGGTTTTGTTTCACAGATTCATAACTACCTGCGATGATGGCACCAGCTTTATCAACTTTGTATTGACCAGCTGGAATGATCCAAGTTAACACTGCCATAATGGCAATGATGATCAACAATACGGAAAAAGATGAAGGCATCTTAAATCCTTTTTTCGTTTTTTCACTCATTTGTCTTCCTCCTAACGCAACAAAGTGTGAGTGATGTTTTACAAGAGTCTCTTGTAAAACGCTTACCTATAGACTTATTCTATCACAATAAGCTTTAAAATACTAGTTTTTTCCTAATTTTTCATTAGTCTTTTTGGATGATTGTTCCACTTTCAGACTCAATCAAAGCTCCAAGGTTTTCAAGTGATGTGATGACTGCTTTTCCTTCTGGACGACCATTTACAAAGGCGATCGCAGCTTCTACTTTAGGAAGCATGCTTCCTGGTGCAAATTGGTCTTGTTTGATGTACTCTTCCAATTGAGCCACATTCACATGTTCCAATTTCGCTTGGTCTGGTTTGTTGTAGTTCACAAAGACATAATCGACACCAGTCAAGACGATGAAGAGGTCTGCTTCTACTAATTCAGCCAAACGTTGAGATGCGAAGTCTTTATCGATTACCGCTTCAACACCAGATAGGCTACCATCTGCTTCTTTCACAACAGGGATGCCACCACCACCGGCAGCTACAACGACTTGACCGTCGTTCAACAAAGTACGAATGGTATTGATTTCTTTGATATCCACTGGTTTTGGTGAAGCCACAACTTTACGCCAGCCACGACCAGCATCTTCTTTGAAAGTTGCCCCTGATTTTTCAGCTTCTGCTTTTGCTTCTTCTTCTGAGTAGAATGGGCCGATTGGTTTGCTCAAGTTAACGAAAGCTGGGTCGTTCTTATCCACAACGACTTGAGTGACAACAGAAGCCACATCTTTTTCAATTCCTTCTTCAAGAAGAGCATTTTGAAGAGCATTTTGAAGCCAGTAACCAATGCTTCCTTCGGTCATAGCAACTAATGAATCAAGTGGGAAAGCTGGGTTCTTTTCAGAATCTGCAGCCAAGTGTTGGAGCAAGAGGTTTCCTACTTGAGGGCCATTCCCGTGAGTGATGATCAACTCATCCCCATTTTTGATTAATTTAACTAAGTGTTTAGCTGTTTCTACAAGTGCTTCTTGTTGAGCTTTTGCAGAAGGATCAGATGAGAGAATAGCATTTCCTCCCAAAGCAACGACGATTTTTCTTGACATTGAATTTCCCTTTCTATAAAAAATAGGGGCAGGACTAAAGCTAGCAGTCCAGCCCCTATAGCTGTTGGTATACGGTTATAAAGTCTTAAACTTTTGGAATGTACATGTTACCAAGAGTAGCTGCCATAACCGCTTTGATGGTGTGCATACGGTTTTCAGCTTGGTCAAAGTGACGAGCATATTTGCTACGGAACACTTCGTCAGTAACTTCCATTTCTTCTACGCCGAATTTTTCAGCAACATCTTTACCATAAACAGTGTTTGTGTCATGGAAAGCTGGCAAGCAGTGCAAGAAGATCAAATCTTCATTGTCAGCTTTCTTAACCAAATCCATGTTTACTTGGTAAGGTTTCAAAAGGGCAACGCGTTCTGCAAATTTGTCTTCTTCACCCATAGATACCCAAACGTCAGTGTAAAGTACATCTGCACCTTTCACAGCTTCGTCAGCATCTTCAGTGATCAAAATATGAGCACCACTTTCTTTTGCGAATCCTTCTGCCAATTCAACAATTTCTTGTTCTGGGAAGAGTTCTTTTGGTGAGAAGATGTGTACGTTCACACCAAGGATAGCACCTGTTACAAGAAGGCTGTTTGCAACGTTGTTACGTCCGTCACCACAGTATACAAGTGTCAAACCTTCCAAACGTCCAAAGTTTTCTTGAACAGTCAAGTAGTCAGCAAGCATTTGAGTTGGGTGCCATTCGTCAGTCAAACCATTCCATACTGGAACACCTGAGAATTCAGCCAATTCTTCAACCATGCGTTGGCTAAATCCACGGAATTCAATACCATCAAACATACGTCCAAGAACTTTAGCAGTATCTTCTGTAGATTCTTTTTTACCAAGTTGGATGTCGTTTGCACCAAGGTATTCTGGGTGAGCACCAAGGTCGATAGCTGCTGTTGTGAAGGCAGCACGAGTACGAGTTGAAGTTTTTTCAAACAAAAGCGCAATGTTTTTACCAGCTAGGTAGTGGTGTTGGATGTTGCGTTTTTTAAGGTCTTTCAAGTGAGCTGAAAGTCCGATAAGGTATTCTAACTCTGCACGTGTAAAGTCTTTTTCTGCTAAAAAGCTACGTCCTTGGAATACTGAAGTTGTCATTAATTATCTCCTTTAATTATGCATGATAAGATCCTGTCAATCAGTTTAGAGGGCTCAGTTTAGACACTGAGCCCATCTAACCTGTAGAAGGATGATTAGATTTCTTCACGTTCGAATGGCATTGACATACAACGAGGTCCACCACGACCGCGAACCAATTCACTTCCGCGGATCTTGATCAAACGAAGTCCGTATTCTTCTAATTTCTTGTTGGTAACAGTGTTACGGTCGTATACTACTACCACACCTGGTGCGATTGTAAGAGTATTTGATCCGTCGTTCCATTGTTCACGCGCAGCAGCAACGACGTTGCCATCTCCACATGGAATCAATGTAACTTTTTCAACACCAAGGTTTTCAGCAAGCAATTCAGCCAAATCACCTTTTTCTTCAACGATCTTTAATTGTTCGTTTTCATAAGTTACAGAGAAGACGCGAAGGTTACCTTGGATTTCTGGGTGGATTGTGAATTTATCGTAGTCCACCATTGTGAATACTGTATCCAAGTGCATGAATTTACGGTTGTTAGCAAATTCGAAGGCCAATACTTTCTTGAAGCCAACGTTCTTCTTGAAGATGTTTACCAACAATTTTTCGATTGATGCAGCATCAGTACGTTGTGAGATACCAACTGCCAATACATCTTTAGAAAGTACCAACTCATCTCCACCTTCGATACGAGTATCTTCTTCGCGGTTGTAGACAAGTTCAACTTTTCCACCGTAAACTGGGTGGTATTTGAAGATGTATTTACCATACAAAGTTTCACGGTTACGTGTATCTGCGTACATGTGGTTCAATGATACTGCATTACCAATTGTCGCAAATGGGTCACGTGTGAAGTACAAGTTTGGCATTGGGTCGATTGCAAATGGATAGTCAGATTCAACAAGGTCTGTTAATCCTTTTGCTTCTTCAGGAATTTCTGGAAGTTCAGCTTTTTGAACCCCTGCCATTGTTTTTTCAACCAATTCTTGGTTGTCTTCAATACTGTGAAGCAATTCACGGATCGCAATTTTTGTTTGGCGTCCACGAATGTTCGCTTCTTCAAGGTATTCTTCGATGAACTGATCGCGAATTTCTGGAGAAGTCAATGACTCAGCAGCTAACTGTTCAAGATAAAGTACTTCGATACCTTCGTTACGAAGTGCTTCAGCAAATGCGTCGTGTTCTTTTTGAGCGTCTTCCAAGAAAGGAATATCATCAAAAAGAAGACGTTCAAGATAGTCAGGCATCAAGTTTTCCAACTCTTTACCTGGACGGTGCAAACAAACTTTTTTCAGTTTTCCAATTTCTGAGAAAACATGAATTGGGTGTGTAGACATCTATAGTCCTCCTTTTTCTTCGAGCTTGTTCAAAAGCTTTATTACAATTGTTATTATATTCTTTTTTGTTACCGCTTTCATGAAGGATTCTACTTTTTTAATGCAAAGAATTTGGCATTATTTTGAATCCTTCCTATTTTTTAGTTAATATGAAGCGTTTTCTTTGCATATTTTGTCTTTTATATTGTTTTTATGAATATATATTTTTTTACAAAAATAAAAAAGATCAACAAATTAATTGATCTCTTTAAAACTCTTTAAAAAGTAGGCTGTATCTAAAAAGGTTAATTGTTTTCTCTCATACTGTATCTTATGAGAATCGATGAGTTTCTTTAAAACTTGATTGACGGTTTCTCGGGTTGTGGCCGCTAATTTGGCCATTTCCTTCATACTGATTGGAAATGGAAGTTGATTTCCTAAACTTTCATAGTCCTTACACAAGATAGCTAAAGATTGAACCACACGCTCACTGGCACTAGCTGTCACGACATTACGTAGACGCAACTCTTGAAATTCTAAAATTGACGAGAGCTTTCTCGTAATGAAGAGCAACTGCTCCTTACTCTCTTGGGCAGATAATTCATAGAGGTTGACGGGGATAACGAAACAACGCAAATCTGTTACCGCACTAGCTGTATAGTGGTAACGCTCATCCTGAAACATCCCACCATAAGGGAACAGGCCCCCTTTCTTGATATAATCCATATAGGAAAATTGATCAGACGAATCGAATTGCTCAATGCGAGCAAAGCCTTTTGAAAGAAGAAAAATGCGATCCCGCTTATCTCCTGCATAAAATAAAATTTGTCCTTTTTGGATATCCCTAGCATGAATTTCAACAGCTAATTTATCAAATAGCTCCACTGGCAACGCAGAGAAGGCTGGATGCGAGCGGACCAACTGGTAATCTTCCTTTGTAATCATGTTTATACTTCCTCTTATTACTATTAATTAGTATAACATATTTTTTGATAGAAGAGGGAAAGAAGCCTCTTTAAAACAGAAAAGTATTTCGAAACACCAAGTGAATTTTATGCTACTGTGATAGAAGAAAAGGTCTGAGCAACCCTCAGACCTTCCGTCAATTATTCATTCATATTCACACGATGCCATTCATTGATGACATAAGCTAGTTCTCCCAACTGATAAAGACCAACACCACTGATTTCAGAACTTTCTGGGGTCGTTCCACCCAGTCCTGCAGTATAGATGGCAACCAAATAAGGGGTCGATTCATGGACAATGGCATCCACATTGAGCGCTTCCGCAACATAGCCCGGTTTTTGTTGAATGACCAAATCTGGCAAGAATTTCTTATAGTACTCACCTGGGAAAGATTCCCCAATCAATTCCAACAAATCTGCATATTTTTCTTGATGATTCCAAAGATATTGCAAGACATGGATATAATAATCCGTTGTCGTTTTATTATCTTCGCTAAAGGTTTTGACTTCTGGTGAGCGAGATTGACCATAGCGACTGAATAACTTGCGCGCTTGCTCCATTCCCCCTAAACGATCTGCCAAGGCATAGGCTGGGGTATTTTCAGAGTAAACTAATGAATAGCGTTGCATATCAGGGATAGACATGGCTCCATCAAAGGCAGCAACGTAATTGTCATGTTCCCCTACATATTCATAGTAGGTATTGGTAATGTCAAACCGATCTGTTAAATTGAGTTTCCCCTTTGTGACCTCATCCACCACCAACATGTTCAACGGTAGCTTATAGGTACTTCCTGCCGTCATTGGTTGAAGATCATTCATGGCAAATTGCTCTCCTGTAATGGCATTGCGATACGTGAAGGCAACTTGTGACGGATCAATTCCACTTTCCGCTAGGAAATCCTGGACAACCTCTACCAACCCCTTATTAGCATAATCATAGACAAGGCCATAAGCACTCATCGTTTCCATGTCTGCGTCTACTACTGCTTGCTTAGCTTCAGGAGATTTGACACGTGGTTTTTTCGTCTCAGGCGTAGACTGTTCTATATCTTTTTCTTTTGCTTCTTTTGTTTTCTTTGCTTTTTTCTCAATTGCTGATGCTGTTGGTTGCGTAATATGCAAGTAGCCCAGTGCGCTTGTTCCCACTAAGCACAATAGAATACTGATCGCAATCATGATCGAGCGTAGATTAAAATATTTTTTCATACGAGATTAATTATAAAAGATTCTACTGAAAATAACAAGAATTATCAGAAATAGAAAACGATTTCTTTTTAAAAAGTTTGTTTCTTTTCATCAAAGGCTTATTTTCGTTTAAAGGAGCCCATAATTAGCTTAGCGATCTCACGCGCAATCGTCCGGAATAAGGAACTCAAGAAGGAATCCTTAGCTTTTTCAAGACTGGATTTTCTTGGGCGGCCTGGACTGCGTTTTTGCTCTGCTTTTTCCGTCGCAGCTCGTTCTTTTTCTGCTTCTTTTTTCTCCTCTTCTTGTGCTTCCTTGCTTGTTTTAGCTGCTAATTTTTCATAGGCAGATTCCCGATCAATCGTCATCGCATACTTTTGATGGAAAGGCGATGTCGTGATTAAGGCCAATTGTTCACTTTCATTTAAGAGGTCAAAACTCGATTGAGGAGAGAGAATATAAGCACGCTCAACAACACTAGGTTGCCCCTTCTCATTCAGGAAAGAAACCAAGGCTTCCCCTGTCCCTAATTCTGTGATCACTGTTTCTGTATCAAAGTCTGGATTCGGACGAAAACTTTGGGCAGCCACCTTGATGGCCTTCATTTCTTTTGGTGTATAAGCTCGAAGAGCATGTTGTACACGATTTCCAAGCTGTGCCAAAACAGATTCTGGTAGATCTTGAGGATTTTGGGTAATAAAGTAAATCCCTACACCCTTAGAACGAATCAGGCGCACGACTTGCTCGACCTTCTCAAGAAAGAGCTTGCTTGCATCCTTAAAGAGGAGATGGGCTTCATCAAAGAAGAAAACCAGTTTTGGCTTTTCGGGATCCCCAACCTCGGGAAGTGTTTCAAAGAGACGAGACAACATCCAAATTAAAAAGGTTGAATACAATTTTGGTGAATGAAAGAGCTTTGTAGCCGAAAGAATATTGATATACCCACGCCCTGATGCATCGAGTTGCATAAAGTCATTTAAATCAAGTGCAGGCTCTCCGAAAAACTGATCCGCTCCTTCTTCTTCAAGAACCAAGAGGCTTCTTTGGATCGCACCGACAGATTGTTTGGTGATATTACCATATTGGGCAGAATAGTCTGAGCTGTGTTCATAGACTTCCTTTAAAAGGCTTTGCAGGTCCTTCAAATCAATCAAGGGCCAATCTTTCTCTTGAGCCACTTTAAAGACAATTGCAAGAATTCCTGATTGAGTTTCATTCAAATCAAGCAGACGAGAAAGAAGCAATGACCCCATTCCTTCGACAGTCGCACGAACAGGATGACCAGCTTGGCCAAAGACATCCCACAATCTAACAGGGAAAGCTTGTGGCTCAAACGGATCTGTGATACCAAGAAGCTTGTAGCGTTCTTCCAGTTTTGGTGTCCATTGCCCGGCTTTGGCTAAGCCAGATAAATCTCCCTTGATATCAGCTAGAAAGACCGGAATGCCCTCTTTGCTTAATTTTTCTGTGAGGACCTTGAGGGTAACTGTTTTCCCTGTCCCTGTTGCTCCTGCAATCAAGCCATGACGATTCAACATCCGTAAATAGATAGGCGTCTCAACTGCTCCTTTGGTAATGGTAATACTAGTCATTTCATTTCTCCCTGAATGTTTCAGTTTTCATTTTAACGGTCATCTTTTCCTTGCCTAGGCCCTTCAAACTGGGCTTCTGATAAGTAAGACACACTCCTATTAGTGTATCATTTTCCTGTCCAAACGCAAGAAATTATACTCCGATTTTCCGGATACAAACAAAAAAATCTATAAGAGCCAATTGTCGCTCTTATAGATTCCTTTATTTTATTATTTTGCTGCTGCAAACAAGTCATTAACTTTATTCCAGTTGATCACTGAGAAGAAAGCTTTGATGTAGTCAGGACGTACGTTACGGTATTTCACGTAGTAGGCATGTTCCCAAACGTCCAAGCCCAAGATTGGTTTTTTGCCTTCTGAAATTGGGTTATCTTGGTTTGCAGTTGAAGTCACTTCAAGTTTCCCTTCTTTGTTGACAACCAACCATGCCCAGCCTGAACCAAAGCGTGTCGTTGCAGCTGCAGTGAAAGCTGCTTTAAAGTCATCGAATGAACCAAAGGCTGCATCAATCGCTGCAGCAAGTTCTGCTGAAGGAGCTGTTTGTTCTGGAGTCATCAATTCCCAGAATAGAGCGTGGTTCAAGTGACCACCACCATTGTTGATCACAGCTTGGCGAATGTCAGCTGGAATGGATTCAACATTAGCTAACAAGCTTTCAAGGTCTTCTCCAATTTCAGGATGTTTTTCAAGAGCTGCATTCACATTGTTTACATATGTTTGATGGTGTTTATCATGGTGCAAATGCATGGTTTCTTCATCGATATAAGGTTCCAATGCATCATAAGCATATGGTAATTCTGGTAAAATGATAGCCATTTTATGGTCCTCTTTTCTTTATTACTGACTTGATAATAACGTAAACAGCTAAATTATTCAACTAATCTGCTTGCAATTTCTTTCATGTTTAGACGCTATTTGCCACTTTTAAAAGTGCCAAATCAAATAAGTAGTCTTTATCATACGTTCCACTTTTAATTGCATAATCCGTCTCGATGAAGGTCATCATGGCCTGTTTCAAAAAGGACAGGGAAAGCTTGCGGCTATCCCGTAAGGAAAACTTCACCTGATATGGATTGACCTTGCGCCCTGACAACTCTGATAAGCTCGTCACAATTTGGCTTTCGGATTGGCCTTCTTCTGAAAAAATTTTTACCTGGCTAAACATCCGGAATTGGCTCAATAGAATAGCGATCAATTTTATTTCATCTTCTCCTTGCAAGCGGAGGTCTTTGACAAGGGCCTGCGCTTGATCAATACGACGCTGAAGAATCATTTGGGTCAGATCAAAAATATTATCTTGCAGGGTCTTGGGGACAGCCTCCTCAATATCTTCCAGACGAATCTGCCCATCCTCTTTATAGGCCTTTAAAAAGGCGAGATTCTTCTGTAATTCCCCAAAGTCATAGCCTGATTTTAAGAGTAATTGATCGAGTGCATCGCCGACAAACTGCAAGCCCATTTCTTGGGCCTGACTTGAAAAATAGCGCTTTAAGTCTTGTTCCTTAGGAGTTGCTGCCTCAATGATTTGAGCATCCCGTTTTAGGAGTTTAACTAGTCGTCGCTTACTATCTAACTTTCCTTCCGCAAAAATCACCAATCGGGTCGATTCAGAAGGCCTTTCCAGATAACTTTCAAATTGCTTTAGTTCTTCATCGGTTAAATAGCGTTTTTTAGCAGTCGTCAGATCCAACAAGTGATCCAAAATCACAATTTTTTCATCAGCGAAAAAGGGAAGACTGACCAAATCCAGCTCTACCTCAGCATAGGAGGCTTCCTTCATATCAAAATAAGAATAATTCAAATCTGAGGGATCATAGCCTATTTTTTTTAAAATGTCTTTTTTTAACCATTCAAATTGACCTACATCCTCGCCTGTCAAGACAAGAATAGAAGGCAGAGTTTGAACCGTCAGATGTTTAGTGTCGGTAATTGCTTGCATGAAACTCTCTTATCTTTATCCGTTTAGTGGATTTCGTGTTCAGCAGCCATTTTTTGTTCCAATGGTGGTTTTTCGTCGGACAAATCTGGAGCTGCTACAAAATTAGGAATTTGCTCAAACGAGTTGCCTCCAAAGCTTCCTTCTGCCGCTATGACCTGTGGTTCAGAAGTTACTCCCATAGGAGTTTCTACTGGTTGTGGGAAGGTATTTTTTCCTGGAAGCATCATGAGAATCAGGAGAGAAATAACTGTAATCACCCAAAGAAATAGGAAAATATCTAGCCCTGACAATAAATAGAGTAAAACCGGACCAAGGTTCAAAAAGATCCAAGACCAATGGATCCCAGCATCCCGCAAGCGACGCACACAAATGGCTTGACTGGGTACCAAAATGAGGAAGTAAAAGAATGCTAAGAAAGCGAGTGCCCATAGACCTGTTTTAGAATGAACAGTTGAAAAATTGAGTATTTCTTGAGCATTTTGATGGGATAAAGAAGTCACGATGTAAAAAACCCAAAGAGGCAAAGAAATCAGGAAATTCCAGAAAAAAGCTAGCCAAAAATGAGCTCGACTGGTCTTACTTGAAAAATCTGCATACTGTATCCAAAATTGCTTAAATGCGTTCATACGATTCTACCTTTACATTGATTTCACCTTCTATAATAGCAATTTTCAGCATAGAAAGCAAACCTCTCCTCATCTCTAGCGGACCGTTTCTACCCTCCAATGATCCCACCCAATCAAGCGAATCGCTCCCCTTTCATCGGTACGAAGGTAAGAAATGGATCGTTCCTCTAAACGATCAAGCAATTCTTTATGAGGATGCTGGTAGCGATTTTTCTTTCCAACGGAGATTAAGGCCAATTGAGGATGTAGCTGATCCAAAAATACATCACTAGAGGAACCTTTCGATCCGTGGTGGCCTACTTTCAAGACATCCACTTGTAATTGGGGATAGTTTCCCAATAGTTTTTTCTCCCCAGCTTCTTCCAGATCACCTGTAAACAAAAACCGTTTCTGATAAAACTGCCCATAGAGGACAATCGAATCATTATTTTTGCCATCCCCCACTTCATCAGGAGATAAGACTTCGAGATGATGATCAAAAATAGGAAGTTGATCCCCTCTCTGGACTACTTTAACTGGACTATGAAGCTGTTTCAATTTCTCTTGAAATTTGGAACTGGTTAGACTGCCTGGACTGACATACACTTTTTTAACCGGGATTTGTCTGGCAACCTCTACCATATCGCCCATATGGTCCTGATCTGTATGGGTCAAGATCAAAGCATCGAGTTTTCCAACACCTCGACTCTTGAGATAGGGAATCAAGGTTTTATCCGCATTGGCAGATTGACTGCGCTCTTGCCACTTGTCTCCACTTTTAAAAGTGACGCGTCCTCCGACATCAATCAAAATGGTCCTTCCTTTCCAATCGCGTAAAAAGATACTGTCTCCTTGACCGATATCCACCATGGTGATTTCATTTTCTAAAGGATGCTTGGTCCAACAAAAGATGAGTAGAATCATACCGATGAACAGAAAACGAAGTCTTTTTTGCTTTCGAAGATCATATAAGGTCCCTAAAAGAAGTAAGAGGACGATCAGAGCTAATCCCGTCGGCTGACCAAATACCAACGGTACCGACGTGAGCTTTGAGATCCAACGAATACACTCCTCTATGAGTAGAAAGAAACTATTAAAAATCGTAAGCGGCTTTAGAATCGATAAGACAAATAGCACTGTTAACCCTGGAAGGAGAACAAGATCAAACAAGAAAGAAAAGAGGAAGGTTAAAGGGAGTGACCATGGTTGAAAGACACTAAAATAATAGGTCAAAAGGGGCAAGATCCCCAGACTAATCCAGAAACTTTCCACTAGCACCTTTTTAATTCCTGAATAAGAATTAGTATCTATCAAGGTCAAAATAAAGGCATAAGCACAACTCAAGACTCCTCCAGCTGTCAGGAGAAACTTGGGCATGAGAATCATTAAGAGCATCAAGGTCATCGCCATATTTTCCATCCCTCGGATGCCCTTTTGAGAGAGGATTTTTTGTAAGAGACTGCGAACCACTGAAACAGAAAAACCTGTCAAGCCAGCATAGACCAAAGAGATTGGAACCATCCAGATATCGACTGTCTCTTGCAAGATTCCTAGACGTAAGAGAACTTTTCGAATCCCATTGATGAAAAAGCCGACCTGCATCCCAGACAAGGCAAACAAATGAATAATCCCTAAACTCGTGTAAAGCTGATCCATCTCCTCAAAACCCGTATCTAAATAGCCAAAAAGAAGGCCGGTCATATACTGGTTCATTGGCTGTGGAAAGTGCTCCTTGCTCCAAACAATAGCTTGGCGCCTCCATTGAGATAGCCAGTCAAAAACATTCCAAGTTTGGATGGGAAGCGCGGATTGGATCGCCTCAATTTTTATTTGATAGTGAATGCCCTGTGTTTCCAAATAAGACCGGTAGTCAAATCCTCTAAAATTTCGCTGCCCTTCTGGCTCTTCTATAGCACCTTTATACGTCAACTCCAACAAATGAGTTTGACTTTGCCAATGCTGTTTTTCTTTTTCTGATTTTAAAGTGTAGAAGACTTGGTAGGTCCTTCCCTGATTTTTAGCACGAAAAGACAAGGCGTCCCCATTGATCTTGATGGTATCTGGGATCAGATGTAAATGGGCTGGGGGCTGACTTTCTACTTGTACTGGATGATCTTGTATTCGCTGAAAGACAAAGAAGGCCGCAAAACAAAGGATTGCTAAAGCAAGCCCTAGCAAACTTGAGCGCTCCCCTTTATAGTGATGAACCGCTAAAATTCCCACTACTACTAGACCGCTGATCGAAAGCCAAGATGGTTGATAAACACTAAAATACAACCATAGGAGTACAAAGGCGAGATGGACAAGCGAAAAAGGAAGGTTTTTAATCCACCGTGAAAGCATCTCTTAGTTTCTCCAGTGTTTTCTCTCCGATTCCTGAAACATTCTTCAGATCATCCACTGATCGAAAAGGACCATTTGCCTCGCGATAGGCGATAATGTCCTGGGCACGTTTCTGGCCAATGCCCGATACGGTCTGGAGCTCTGTCTCTGTCGCTCGATTTAAATGAACCTTGCCTGTTTTTTCTGCTGGCGCTGACGAAGTTGCAGGACTTTCTGAACTTCCAAGTGCTGGAACATCCTCTCCTTCTTTAGCAACATAGATCACTGCTTCATCGGAGAGTTTTTGCGCCAAGTTGACTGATTGGCTATTGGCATCTGCTGTCATCCCACCCGCCTTATGAATGGCATCGTGGACTCTGCTATCTGAGCGCAACTCATAGACACCTGGTTGTTTGACGGCTCCTTTGACATCGACCGTAATGATCTCGGGTGCATCAGACACAGAAGTAGTCGTCTTTTCTTCTTTGGAACTAGTGGTCTGCACCTTTTCTTTGCTCGAAGTTGAACTAGAAGACTGATAAAAATCCGGTATGGTGGATGCACTTGACTGGGGTCGATGAAAAAGAAAATACCCTCCAAGTAAGAGTCCGATAGCAGTAAGAGCTAAAAAGAGCTTATATTCTTTGATTTTTTCGATGATATCCTCCATAAGAAACCTCCTCTCACTTTTATTATTCGTAAAAATAAAAAAAACTGAGAAAAACTCTCAGCTTTTTTACTTATTTTTCCGATGTTTGTCTGGATCCCATACAAAGCTTGCTAGGTAACTAAAGAGCAAGGTCAAGATGCCCACGACTAAGACAAGGGGAATCAAAAGGATTTTTAACAAACGAATCAAGATAAAAGGTTTTGTTGGGGTGTTGATCGCTTGTGCTTCCGCATCCAAGCGGTCAAACTCCTCTTGGATACGGCGGGCAACTTCTGCCACTCCTTCGTCATTCATCTTTTTAATATCCGAGATATCAATGGGATGTCCAAAGTTCATATCAATGCGTTCACCCGTTGCCAACCCTTTCAAGTCTCTTGGACCAGTATATGTCACTGGCATGATACGGACCTTAGCCATTTTGGCAATGATGGCAACACCGCCTTTGACGTCTTGAGAATGACGGCTTCCACTTGGAAACATAATCAAGGAACGGTTGCTCTTTTTCAGCATATTGACAGGATACTTAATGGCTTCTGCTCCCGGATTTTCACGGTCGATCGGAAAAGCCCCACACATACGAATCCACCAGCCAAAAATACGATTGGTGAAGAGTTCTTTCTTCGCCATAAAGATAAACTGCTTTGGCTTGGTCGCAAAGGCCATATAGACTGGATCCCACCAGGTCCGGTGAGGCGATACCAATATGTAGTTCTCTTCCCGATCTGGAATATTGTCCTTATGATGGTAATGGGCATTCCCATTTAAAACCCAAAGAATAAAGGCAACAAGGCCACGTAAATAGGTATAAAACATAGTTGTTCCTCAAATCCATTTCATTAATCTCTACAAGATATTCCATCATGTAAAACGTTCTTTCTTATTATACCGTATCCTGATTTTGACCGCAAACTTTTTTAGATAAAAAATGTCTCAGCGGACCGATTCTAGATAGTCTTTTTCTCAAAAAAATGATATCATATTGTCTATGGAAACGAATGAATTAAAGGGGTTATCCCTCAGTGAAGTCCGCAAGAAAATGGATCGCGGACAAACCAATGATTTTACAACGAATACAAGTACCAGTACCTGGCAAATCATTAAGCGCAACGTCTTCACCTTGTTTAATACCTTAAACTTTGTGATTGCCGTAGCCTTGGCTGCTGTACAGGCCTGGAGCAATATGATCTTTTTCGCGGTTATTTGCTTCAATGCCATTACAGGGATCATGACCGAGATGCGGGCCAAGCGGATGATTGATAAGCTCAATCTCATGAGTCGTGAGTTGGTAACTGTCATTCGAGACGGGGAAAAAGATGCGATTCCACCAGAGAAGCTTGTCCTAGGTGATCTAATGCTTCTGTCTTCGGGTGAGCAGATCCCTAGTGATGCTGAAGTCATGTCCGGTATCGCAGAAGCCAATGAGGCTATGCTGACTGGTGAGAGTGACCTGGTCTTAAAAGAAGTTGGTGATGAACTGCTTTCTGGAAGTTTTATCGCAAGTGGTCAAGTCTATGCCCGGGTCAAGCGAGTTGGGGCAAACAACTATGCCAACAAACTGATGATGGAAGCCAAAACCTTGAAGCCTATCAATTCGCGTATTCTCTATAATTTAGCGAAAATCTCTAGCTTTACTGGGAAAATTATCATCCCATTTGGCCTTGCCCTCTTCTTTGAAGCATTGTTGATCAAGATGCTACCGATCAAGGATTCTGTCGTGAATTCTTCCACAGCTCTCTTGGGAATGTTGCCAAAAGGAATTGCCCTACTGACGGTTACGTCTCTTTTGACGGCGGTTATTAAGCTCGGCATGCGCAAGGTCCTTGTTCAAGAAATGTATTCCGTCGAAACCCTGGCGCGTGTGGATACCTTGTGTCTAGATAAGACCGGGACCATCACTCAAGGGAAGATGACAGTCGAAGCTCTCCATAGCTTATCCGAACATTTTTCTGAGGAAACGATCCAGGTCATCCTCTCTGCTTACATGCAAAATAGTGAGGACACCAATCCTACTGCTCAAGCTATTCGCAAGGCTTATGGGGAGTTGGAGCATGCTTATACTGCAGAAAACATTATTCCTTTCTCAAGTGATCGGAAATGGGGAGCCATGCACCTCTCCAATCTTGGCACCGTCTTTCTCGGTGCTCCTGAAATGCTCCTGCAAGAAAATCCAACTGCTGTCGTCGAAGCACAAGGCCGTGGATCGCGCGTTCTCGTCTTAGCCCACAGTTCAGAACAGATCAGCATGCAGGAATTGAAACTGCCTGAAAATCTTGAAGGAATTGCCGTTATTGAGATTACAGACCCCATTCGTGAAGGGGCTTCTGATACCCTCGAGTATCTTCGCTCTGAAGGCGTGGATCTTAAGATCATCTCTGGTGACAACCCTGTGACGGTCTCTTATATCGCTCAACAAGCGGGCTTCAAAAACTACGAAAACTACATCGATTGTTCCAAAATTTCTGATGATCAATTAGTGGATCAAGCAGAGGAAACAGCCATCTTTGGACGCGTATCCCCTCACCAAAAGAAACTGCTCATTCAAACCTTGAAAGCAGCTGGTCGAACGACAGCTATGACTGGAGACGGGGTCAATGATATCCTCGCTCTTCGTGAAGCAGACTGCTCCATCGTAATGGCTGAAGGAGATCCTGCAACCCGTCAAATTGCCAATATCGTTCTTTTGAACTCTGACTTTAATGATGTTCCAGAAATTCTATTCGAAGGTCGTCGTGTGGTCAATAACATTGGACGAATCGCTCCGATTTTCTTCATCAAAACGATCTATTCCTTCCTCTTGGCTATTATCTGTATCGCCAGTGCCCTTTTCTTCAATGTCAATTATTTGCTGATTTTCCCTTTCATTCCTATTCAAATCACCCTGATCGACCAATTCGTCGAAGGATTCCCACCATTTGTATTGACCTTTGAACGCAATATCAAACCGGTTGAAAAACACTTCTTGAGACGTTCCCTTCTGTTAGCCTTACCAAGCGCCTTGATGGTCGTCTTTAGTGTCTTGTTTATTCGCCTTTGGGGAGCAAGCCATGGTTGGTCTGCAGCCGATATGTCTACTGTATCCTACTACTTACTTGGATCCATCGGTTTCCTATCCGTTATCCGTGCTTGCCTGCCACTAAATATCTGGCGGGCCCTCCTCATTCTCTTCTCTGTAGTAGGATTCTACGCATCTGCGATCGTGTTGAAAAACTTGATCGAGATTTCCCTCCTTACAGCCACTACTTTCCCAGTTTATCTGGCATTGATGGCCATCTTTACAGGAGTCTTTATCCTCACTACAATTCTCCAAAAATATGAATTTGATTAAAAAAAGTTGAGAGTAAAACTCTCAACTTTTTATGTTTTATCGATCTTTCCCCAAGCCTCTTTTCATGCTATAATAGAGCCATGACAGATATCGAATTAAAAGACGGCGAGCGCGTCAATCAACTTTTTTCAAGTGATGTGAAAATTATACAAAATCGGGAAGTCTTTAGTTACTCCGTGGATAGCGTCCTGCTCTCGCGCTTTCCAAAATTGCCCAAGCGGGGCTTGATCGTAGATCTCTGCGCTGGAAATGGGGCTGTGGGACTCTTTGCAAGCACTCGGACAGAGGCCCAGATCATTGGTGTCGAAATTCAGGAACGTCTAGCGGATATGGCTACCCGCTCCATTGCTCTCAATGGCTTGAACCAGCAAATGTCCATGATCACCGATGACCTCAAGCATTTGCCTCAACACATCAAGGGGAGTAAGGTGGATATCATCCTCTGCAATCCTCCTTATTTCAAGGTAGATGAACATTCCAATCTCAATGAGAGTGAACACTACCTCTTAGCTCGGCATGAAATTACGACCAACTTAGATGAGATTTGCCATGTGGCCCAGCGGGTTCTCAAATCAAATGGCCGCTTTGCGATGGTCCATCGTCCAGATCGCTTTTTAGATATCATTGAAACCATGAAGCGTTACAATCTTGCACCTAAGCGGATCCAGTTTGTCTATCCCAAAGTGACCAAAGAGGCGAATATGTTGTTGATTGAGGCGATCAAGGATGGCTCACTGGATGGTTTAAAAATTCTGCCTCCCCTCTTTATTCACAATGAAGACGGCAGCTATACAGACGAGATTCATGAGATCTACTATGGAAACTAAGGCTTACATGTATGTCCTAGAGTGTGCGGATGGCTCCCTCTACACTGGCTACACCACGGATGTCGAAAAACGCCTAAAGACTCACAATGCTGGAAAAGGCGCCAAATACACACGGGCTCGCCTCCCCGTTAAACTTCTTTATCAAGAATCCTATCCAGATAAACCCTCTGCTATGTCTGCCGAGGCTCTCTTTAAAAAGAAATCCCGCCAAGCAAAGCTAAACTATATCAAAAAGAACCGTCGGACTCCATAGTCCAACGGTTTTTCATTTACAAAATGGTGATACGGTACTGGTGACTCCGTGTCTCTTGAGGGTCCAACTGGATCACACCTTTTTTGTCTTCGAAGAAATCGCCCTCTTCTGCAGATGTGGAAATACCTGTCCAAGGCTCTAAGGCAATGAAGGGGCCCTTGTTATTAGTAGACCAAAGGACCAGATTTTCAAAATCTGCAAAATCAAATTCCAAACCTTTACCTGACTTTTTCGAGATAAGCTTCACAGATTTAGAGGCTAACTGATCTAAAATAATGGCATCTTTTTCAAATAGTTCATGTCGCAAAGGTAGGCTACGCTTATGATCGAAAAATGGCGTCCGCTGCAGGCGATCGACCAATCCAGTTTCTGTGAACAAGAGAGGGACACTACAGCTTTCTTCTTTTTCAAAAATCAACTCGTAGTCTTCATAGTCTTCATCTGCTAAAAGGGGACAATGAAAGGCTGGATGCCCTCCAATGAAATAAGGCATGACTTGATCAGACTCTAGATTTTGTACACGATAGGTGATGGTGATTTCTTTCCCTTGTAATTCATAAACGATTTCAACTCGAAAATGGTAGGGATAATTTTGCAGGCTCTCTTCGTTAGAGGTGATTTCAAAGACAAGACGATGGTCTGTTTGTTCTTTGAGTTCAAACTCTCTCTTGCGAATGAGGCCGTGTCTTGGAAGCTGGCCTGTCTTCACTCCAGCTTTTAGATGATACTGTACTTGGCCATTACGAACACTCCCGCAAATCGGAAACAGAACCGGCGCTTGTCCTGACCAATACTCTGGATCCCCCTGCCAGAGATATTCTATGCCTTCCTTACTTCGAATGGAGCTCAATTCCCCACCAAATGTCTTAAATTGTACTTCTAGATCATCATTTTTTAATGCAATCACCATGGGCGACACCTCTTTTTAATTAGTATAGTTATTATATTCATTATAACCTTTTAGAAGAGATTGTCAATTTTTATTTTTCTAGTCAAAAATTTTAAAAAAATAAGAAAAAATCCTTGACAAGGCTTGGAAATAATTGTAGACTTAATATGTTAACAGAAATATCCCATTTTAGGAATCCATTCTTTCTGTTGTCTGACTTTTTTGGATGCTCCTTATCATGATACATTTTTTCTAAAAGAGTCAGTTATCATTTAGGTCTCCTTATAAATATACAAGGGTTAACAGCTGGTTAACCCTTGTATTTTTTATTTTTCATATAAAAAAACGGTCTAGCAATAGACCGTTCCTTCGGACTTATTTATCCCCTTTATTGCGGATGACAAATCCATTTTTCTTTTCATTGGAAGTACGATGAGGACGTTTGTTGCCCTTGCCTTCAAAGTCTCGGCTATTTTTATTGGACTTACGTTTGAAATCACGGCGTCCACCTTCACGGTCATCTCTGCGATTGCGGTCACGACGTTGGTCTCCACGACGGCCATTTCCACGGCCACTTTTGCCTTTTCCACCAAAGCCACCACCGGATGGTTTGAATGGCAATGGTTTTTCACGCGCAATTTCAACTTCTGGAAGGCTGTCTGGATCTTGAACGGTCAAGCTCAAAATATACATAGCCAATTCTTCAGGAGTGAATTCTGCAGCCAATTTGCGAGCATCCTTACCAAACTTCTCAAAGTTGGTCCGGATTTTTTCATCTTCAAAGTCTCGCTCAATTTTCTTCAGCGCTACTTGTTTTTTCGCTTGGAAGGCTTCTTCTGCTGTTGCAGGTTTCATTCCCTTCATCCGCTTTTTGGTCAAGTTCTCAATGATTTGCAAATAGCCCATTTCATTTGGCGATACAAAAGTAATGGATTGCCCTGTTTTCCCAGCACGACCTGTCCGTCCGATCCGGTGAACATAGCTTTCTGGATCTTGTGGGATATCGTAGTTGTAGACATGGGTAACACCTGAAATATCCAAGCCACGTGCCGCAACGTCTGTTGCTACTAAGACGTCCAAGTTCCCATTTTTAAAGTCACGAAGGACTCGGAGACGTTTGTTTTGATCCAAATCTCCGTGAATTCCTTCTGCCCGGAAACCACGAATCTTCAAGCCACGAGTCAATTCATCAACCCGGCGTTTTGTCCGACCAAAGACGATGGCAAGTTCAGGTTGCTCGACATCCATCAATCGAGTCATGGTATCAAATTTTTCGCCTTCTTTGACACGAATATAGTATTGATCGACCAAATCGGTTGTCAATTCTTTGGCCGCAATCTTAACGTGTTCTGGCTCTTTCATAAACTGCACACCGATGCGTTTGATGGCTTCTGGCATCGTTGCTGAAAAGAGCAAGGTTTGGCGTGTTTCTGGAACACGGCTAATGATGGCTTCGATATCTTCCAAGAAGCCCATGTTGAGCATTTCATCTGCTTCATCCAAGATCAAGGTTTCAATATGATCGAGTTTCAAGGCCTTGCGCTTGATCAAATCTAGCAAGCGTCCAGGTGTTCCCACAACGATATGAGCACCTGACTTCAAGGCTTTGATTTGCTTTTCGATGCTTGATCCACCATAGACAGAGCGGACTTTGACACCCTTGCTGCGTCCAAAACGGAAGAGTTCTTCCTGACTTTGAACCGCCAACTCACGTGTCGGGGCAATAACAAGGGCTTGGATTACTGTGTTATCAACATCAATCTTCTCCAAAGTTGGAAGACCAAAAGCAGCCGTTTTACCGGTCCCTGTTTGTGCCTGACCAATGACATCTATTCCTTCAAGGGCCAAAGGAATGGTTTGTTCTTGGATGGGGCTTGCTTCTACAAAGCCAGCTTTTTCGATTTCTGCTAATAATTCAGCAGATAAGTTAAATTCGTTGAATTTCAATTCTTTCTTCTTTCTAAAAAGTGGTGCGAAGCCACTTTATCACACTTCTTTCAATGCGAAAACGCACTGATTGCATAGGAAGTCTCCTTCCCGGTTACCTGTCGCAAGACTCATCTAAAGAAAAACCCAATCGTTTTTTTATGGAATTCCCTTCTGCGAAAAATGTTTTCGCACTAGCGGATATGGTTGATTAAAGTCGTTTTCCAAACGAAAAGACACCAAGATCCTCCTTGTGGGAGATTGACCAACATTCCTTTTCTAATTGTTCCATCTCCCCAGCATTTCTCTCATACAAGTTTGCAACTTATCTAGTATAACACAATGAAGAGGTAAATGATAGTCACAGGAGACTAATTTTATTTTTTAGGAAAAAATCTTAGATAGCTTAAGATTATAAAAACGCCCCTAAACCTTGCCAGGACTGGTTTTCTTCTTGTAACCATTTCATATACTTCATCATAGGAGTATAAAAACTTCGGAAAAACTTTTTTTGGTAGTTCTTGCGTTTTTACAAATAAATATGTATAATACAGTTAGTATCTAAAATATTTCTGTATAAAGAAATAGGATCATTTTATCTGATTCAACGATTTATTCTACGTTCTGATTTATTTAGAACCACTCAGTACTATTAAATCTACTCCTACTATTTCCAAGAAGATTTTGTACAGTCAATGAACTATTCACACTGCCCCTTCTTTGGAGAGGAGGGCAGGTGTCTAGATGGTTCCTATTTCTCAGATTATTCTAGATACGAAGAGGCTCGGATTTATCCAAGCCTCTTTTTTATCTTTGTTTCACAATCCACCGCATAACCTTTCCCAAAATGAGCCATAATATAAAGCTACATACGGATACATAAATCCAAGCATTGGGATCCTTTGTCATCGGAAGAGGGATATTCATTCCAAAGAAACCGGTGATAACGGCTAAAACCGCCAACAAGGCTTCAAAGATGGTTAGGGTTGTCAAGTTGTCATTCAAGTTGTTGTTTAGGATATTGTTGTAAGATCCTGACAACTGTTGCAAGACATTGGAAATCAACTCAGTCATCGAAGCCAACTGACGCGCTTCGATCATGGCATCATCAAACTGCTCTTTTTCAACATCATTCATCCTGCGATAAATGGCATGCGCTTTAATATGTTCTAGCAACATCCGATTCTGCTTGGCTGCTGCGACCAGATACACCATACCGGTCTCAAGGTCAGACAGGGCATAAAGATTCTTGGTCGTCGTTGTCTTTCGAAGCAAACGATTGAGTTCATCCTTGTGCTTATCTAAGCGATCAATAATCGGATAATAAGCATTACTGATCATTTCAAGACCTGCAAAAAGCAACTTATAGATCGACAACTCCCCATGGCTTTCCAAATAGCGAACCATTTGTTCAATGATATAGGCATTGTCCTGGTTACTGATGGTCACGAGTCGCGTATCTTGAACGATAAAGGTCATAGGGATGGTTTCGTAGTATTCCTTGTCCTTTTCTAAATCCAATACATTGTAGATAAATGTGATCGTACCGTTTTCTCGATTATAATCCATATGGGCACGTTCGTTCTTATCCATCGCGTACTCAATGGTTTCTTTGTCAATCTCGTATTTTTTATAAAGATATGAGTTTTCAGCAATCATATCCGAGTCGATATTGATCCATTTCCGATCTTGACCCAATTGTTTTTCGATAAACATTCCGTCTCCTTTCTCAACTGTTCTCTATCAAAATGATATTTTTATTTAAAAACTGCACTGGCTAATGCTTGCTGGATTTCAATGACGCTGCTGTCACTCTTGAATTGTAAAACTTCTGAAGGCTCGACTGCAGAAGAGACCCAGATTTTTAATTCGGCATCCAAATCAAAATGACCGGAAGTTTCGACTGAAAATCGAGAGATCGAGCGATAAGGAAGGGATTTGTAGGATGTCTTCTTTCCTGTTACTCCTTGCTTATCCACCAAGATCAAACGAAATTCGGTAAAGACGATCAAATCACGAATCAGGCTAAAAGCGAGAGTGACTTGCTCTCCCGGCACCAAAATATCTTCCAGATCTCTTTCTACTTTGTCAACATTTTTTTGAGAGGCATTGCCCATCAAACCACTTAATAATCCCATCATTTCTCCTTTAAAAGCGAAAACGGATAAGCTTCCGTTTTCTTATTTCTATTGTTATGGATCGGTTTTGAAAACGTTCCTTATCCCATCTTTTCTTCCAACTCAACGTCTGGATACTTGTCCGCAAACCAGCGGAGGGCAAAGTCATTTTCAAAGAGGAAGACTGGCTGGTCAAAGCGGTCCTTAGCCAAGATATTTCGGCTTGAAGACATGCGCTCATCCAAGTCTTCTGGTTTGATCCAGCGAACGGTCTTTTTACCCATTGGGCTCATGACCACTTCGGCATTGTATTCATTTTCCATCCGGTGCTTAAAGACTTCAAACTGGAGTTGCCCAACCGCACCTAACATGTATTCACCTGTTTGGTAGTTGGTATAGAGCTGGATAGCTCCTTCTTGCACCAATTGCTCAATCCCTTTGTGGAAGGATTTTTGCTTCATAACGTTCTTGGCAGACACCTTCATGAAAATTTCAGGGGTAAAGGTTGGCAGTGGTTCAAATTCGAACTTGTTTTTACCAACTGTCAGCGTATCCCCAACCTGATAAGTCCCTGTATCGTAGACCCCGATGATGTCTCCTGCTACGGCATTGCTGACATTCTCACGGCTTTCGGCCATAAACTGGGTGACATTTGATAGCTTAGCGCCCTTACCAGTACGAGGCAGGTTGACACTCATCCCACGCTCAAATTCACCCGATACGATCCGCACAAAGGCAATCCGGTCACGGTGACGAGGGTCCATGTTGGCTTGGATTTTAAAGACAAAGCCTGAGAAATCCTTGTCATAAGGATCGACCATTTCTCCATCGGTCTTCTTGTGGCCGTGTGGTTCTGGAGCAAACTTGAGGAAGGTTTCCAAGAAAGTCTGCACCCCAAAGTTAGTAAGAGCCGAACCAAAGAAAACTGGAGTTAATTCACCCGCAAGGATGGCTTCTTCTGAGAATTCATTTCCAGCTTCTTGCAAAAGTTCGATATCGTCTTTCACCTGCTCGTAGAATGGATTGTTGGCAAAGAGCTTGTCTCCATCTTCTAGACTGGCAAAACGTTCATCCCCTTTGTAGAGTTCCAAGCGTTGATTATAGAGGTCGTAAAGCCCCTCAAAGGCTTTCCCCATCCCGATCGGCCAGTTCATTGGGTAACTTGCGATGCCCAAGACTTCTTCCAATTCTTGCAAGAGGTCCAATGGCTCACGTCCATCACGGTCCAGCTTGTTCATAAAGGTAAAGACTGGAATGCCACGGTGTTTCACAACCTCAAACAATTTCTTGGTTTGAGCCTCGATCCCTTTAGCAGAGTCTACGACCATAACCGCCGCATCCACCGCCATCAAGGTCCGGTAAGTATCTTCTGAGAAGTCCTCGTGCCCTGGGGTATCAAGGATATTAACGCGTTTTCCATCGTAGTCAAACTGCATGACAGATGAGGTTACCGAAATCCCACGTTGTTTCTCGATATCCATCCAGTCGGATTTAGCAAAGTTTCCTGTTTTCTTCCCTTTGACAGTACCGGCTTCCCGAATCTCCCCACCAAAGTAGAGCAACTGCTCAGTAATCGTCGTTTTACCAGCATCCGGGTGGGAGATGATGGCAAAGGTACGGCGTTTTTTAATTTCTTCTTGTACGTTCATGTTCCTAATTCTTTCTCTTCTTATTTTTTGATAAATTTACAAATTCATCTCTACATCGGATTTCTCCTCAATTTCTCTATCTTTTCTATTATAGCGAAAAGAGGCACTTTTTTCAATGATGGATCTTTTTGGGGACGCAAAAAAAGACCAAAATCCGTAGATTCTAGTCTTCTTTTCACGGCTATCAAAAGGCACCAAATCCTCCACCACCTCCACCATCAGAGAAGCCACCGCCGTCAAAGCCGCCACTGCCATCTGAAGAGTTAATAGAGAAGCTTGAAACACTATAGGAATCATCTGCATAGTTCATCAAGGTAGAGCCGTCTAGGAAGGTATTTGGGGAGGTTGTTAGCCAAAGAACAGTGTCCCAGTCTTCATATGGTAAGGAAATCTGATGATTTTTGAGTACCTGGCTCACTTTTTTTGCTTGGCCATACAGGGTTGCATAGACTAAGATGCGATTCCATAGGATGACACTCTCAAGTTCTGCTTGGTTGAAATTTGGAATACTTTCGATCATATTTCGAAAGGCCATCCATTTAAATTGTGCATCCAAGTTTTCTAAAGATTGTAGATGATCTTCACGAAGTTTTACAACAATATAAAATGGAATGAAGAAGACGACCAACAATACAATCATCCAAAAATAGAAGGAAGATAGATATGAACCAAATCCAAAAGATAAGAAACACATACTCACGAATAAGATCAGTAAGAGCCAAAAGTGTAGGGCACAACCTGTTTTTGAAAGGGCTTCTTCTTTCTCAGTTAAGTCTCTAAAATAAGAGGGCAATCCTAATTTCGCAATCTCCTTGTCGACACCTTTTGACAATTGCTGGGCATCCTTTTTTAAAAGCGATTGAACGGCACTTCCGACTTTTCGAATACGGTCTCGTTGTGTGTCTGATTTAGCAGCTCGAAAATCTTTTTTTAAGGCTGCTTTGTCGATTTTATACCTTGAAAATACTTCACTGATATTGATTTCAGTTTCTTGATCAAAGATCATTTCAATAAACTTCAATTCAAAATCAGCCAAGCCTTCATGGTGAAGGCAAGTCAGGGTTTCCCCATTTTCATCTCTCGTCAAACGAAGATTTCCTCGATCAATAAGATCTAACATGGTTGCTTGAATGAGATGATTAAATTTTAGTTGGCCCTTCTCTCTAGACATCACCATCCGTTCAAAATCAAGTTGATACAGTGCCTTAGCTAGGACAAGAGGAGGTAAATTCTGTGGTGGTTCGTATAATCGTACTCCTTTTGCAATCCGACGAGTTCTGGTACTGATAAAATACCGGATCCATGGAATGAAAGCGAGAATAAATAAAAGAATCGATACAATTGGTACAACCTTGAGTAGAAGAGTCCGATAGAGGAACGTTTTTTGTTCAATGGATTTCTCTTTTTTGAGAAATTTCTCTTTTCCATTTCCCTTGTTAATCTCATTTGCTTGGTCTCGACGCAGGGCTTCTGTCATTGGCCAATAGGCATGCAGTTCGAGCTTTCCATTTTTTGGAAAATTCTTTGTCCAAATATGATAACCAGTTGCAGTCTGTTCGACTTGGGCTGGTGGATTAAAGTAACCAGTATGGGCATACAGTTTTCCCTGCTTGGCATCCAAGCCATCCACATAAAAATCTAATTTCGCGACTTTCTCATCTCCATCTGAAATAGGAAACCAGTTCAATTCTGCAATATCCTTGTAGAAAGTCAAGAGATGATCAATCTTCCATTTCACTTTGATCTTGACCGTGCCACCGACGATACGGGCATTGTATATTTTTAATTGACGGCCATCTTCCAGGTCTGTTTCCTCTACACGAATCTCTCGTTTTTCCCCATCCACATAGGCTTCCACCTCAGGATGACGATGAATCTTAAACCCTTTTGGAAGAGGATCAGCGCTTCCTAAGGTCACATATTGACCATGATAGCCTGTCTGAAACTGATAGGTGATCTCTTGTGTAAATGTTGCCTGGCTATCTTCCTGCAATTGGAGGTGACCCACATAGGATTCAATCGAATAGCGAACTTCTTCATCCGCATGTGCTGTCGTTATTGTACAAAACAAACTCCAAACGAGGGAGATCATTAGCAAGAAACGCTTCATATATTCTCCTTTGATATAAAACAGGGTTGAGACAGAGATGCCCCAACCTTTATACTGGTTATTTTCTCACTTTCACCCGCTCACTTCTGCGACTGAAGATCTGATTAAAGAGTAATAAAGCAAGGGCTAAAATACTAGATACAACCAGGTAGTTGAGCCAGACTTTATCCCCTCTCATAATCGGAGGGCGGGCCATCAAACCATAATTACCTCCCGTCAATTGATTGACTCCAACCAGGAATAAATCTAAAACAAAGGTATAGAGAACAATCTGACTATTTTTTAAGAGGTTTCGATCATACCATCTCAGGAGATAAATCAAGGAATTGATCAGGAGACAGTAATGTCCGAGGAGGAAAGAAAAGCTCGTAATATGAGGGAAAGTGTAGGGATCAAAGACTGGATAGCCCAAAGCAAAGATGGCTCCACTCACTCCCATCAAGGCAAAGAACTGTTTGCTTTTCCATCTGTCTGGTAAAAACAAGACCGCAAACATGGCCAAGCGGCAATGATAAAATGGTAAACTGTTGGACCAAGGAATGTGGTAGGCAAAATACCAAAGATACAAGCAAATTAACTGGAAGCCTTGTAAGTATTGAAAGCATTTGCGAAATTGCTCATTCTGATAATAGCGAAGTGACATCATGATCGCTGTCACAACGAACAAGACCATCACACTATACCAAAGTGCTGAGATTGCTGGTGGTGCTGTTGATTCTGTAGTGAAAAAATGATGCATAAAGTCTCCTTATTTAAACAGATTCAGGTATTCTTCTTTTCTTACTGTACTGAACGATCGTATTGATGAGGATCAGTGTCCCCGTCATTAGGACTGTCACGATCAAATAGTTGAGCACAAGGCCATGGTCTCCTAGCACAGGTGGCCGACGCAGAAAGCCATAGTTTCCGCCCGTTACAAGGTTGGCTAGAACAATAATAGCATTGACTCCAAAAGTCATCTGACAGATCTTCCAAACAGCCCCTTCTTCCACCTGGTAGGATTGAACCAGATAGATTAGGCAGTTGGCCAAGAGGGCCCAGTGACCAAAGACATTGTTGATCGAGGAAACGTGAGGAAAAGGGTAGGGATAAAAAACAGGATGAACCAAGGCCATAATGGAACCAAAGACTCCCACGAGGGCAAAATATTGCTTGAAGCTTCCCTTGGGGGCCAAAAGGATAATCCACATGGCCATCCGGCTATGATAGAAGGGAAGACTCTCTGAAAAAGGCAAGCGAGCTACTAAATACCAAGAGTTGATGATGAGCAACTGGATCAACTGCCCCCAATACCAAAAGGTTTGGTAGCTTTTGGAGTGAGCAAATCGAACAGACAGAACTCCCACCACTACCAAAGAAGTCGGCAATAAGAAATACCAGACCCCCAATTGAGGAGGGGAGGTTGGTTGACTAGTGAAAAATAAGTCCCAAAGTGCCATGATTTCTTTCCCTCATCTACTCTTTTTTCTATTCCGAACGCGAAACGACAGTCTCTTCAACCATCTTGTATTTGTAGCGCTGGTTGACCAAGCAAATACCAGCCACCATCACGATGCTGACCAAGAGGTAGTTCAAGAGAGCACCGTGGTCTCCAATGATTGGTGGACGTCGTAAGAAGCCGTAATCTCCTCTGGTCAAAAGATTGACCAAAAAGATGACTGCATTCATACCAAAGGTGATCTTAACAATCCGTAAGGTGTCCTGTTTTTCCGACTGATAAAAATCCTGTAGGTAAATCAAACTATTGGCAAACAAGGCCCAGTGACTAAAAATCAGGTTGAGTACAGTAATATGGGGGAATGGGAAGGGGTCAAAGGCCGGGTAAACCAAAGCCGCAATGGATCCTAGAACACCCAACAAGGCAAAATATTGCTTGATATAGGTTCCTCTAGGAGCAAAGAGGATCGCAAGCATAGCCAAGCGACAATGATAAAAAGGTAAATTGTCTGTCAAAGGCATGTGGGCTAGAATATACCAAGCATTGATGGTTAAGACTTGAATCAATTGTGCCCAATACCAAAAGCGTTGGTAGCTTTTAGACTGTGCATATTTGATGGAAAAATAGCCAACCACCAACAAGGAAGCTGGTAGGAAAACATACCAGAGTCCAAACTCAGGCGGGGCTGATTTTTGGTTCGTAAACAATAAATCCCAAAGTGTCATTTTTCTATTCCTTTAGTTTATAGTAGCCTATTTTTGTATAACTTCCTTCACATTTGCTAGGCTTTTTCTAATTCCTCTACCAATTTGGCTAAATGCATGGAATTGCTTCCCTTGATGAGGATTTGGTCCTGCTCTTTTAAGCTTTCCTTGACTTGTTTGACCATGTCCTCAAACTGGTCTTCCTCAGCGGTCTTTTTGAAATAATAGACATGTCCAAGTGGGAACATCTGACTCGCTAATTGAGCCAAGCCCGCAATGTCTTGCCCATAGAAAATAACGGTATCCAAGACATCCGGCGAGAGGCTGAGAATCATTTGGTTGTGCAGATCTACCGATTGCTCCCCTAGTTCTTTCATATCTGCAAGGACGGCTAATTTTCGGCCATTTGGATTGGCAGGAATAGTCGAGAAGGTTTCTAAAATCAAGCGCATAGCCGTCGGATTAGCATTGTAGACATCGGATAAAATATCTGCTCCGTTACTGGCCTTTTTCCATTCCGTGCGGTTACGCGTCAATTGTAAGGTAGCAAAATTATCACGAATCGCCGCTTCGCTCACTCCTTCTTGCAGGGCAACATAAGCTGCAATCATGGCATTGGTCGCATTGTATTTGCCTGTTACTGGCAGGTCAATCGCTTCTTCTAAGAAATTAGCACGGAAAGTTAAGCTATCCTTTCGCTCTACCAACTCGGTAATAAAAATCTCCTCGTCTGGACCAAAGCGGACCACTTTTTGTTTTTCAGGAAGGTAGGCATTCACGATCGGATCAGCTGGAACCACCAGAAGGCCACCTTCTGGCATGCCATCCGCAATTTGGAGTTTTCCTTTTGCGATCTCGCTTCGATCTTTGAAAAATTCCAAATGGGCTTCCCCAATTAAGGTGACAATAGCAACCTTGGGATGCGCCAGTTCTGACAAGAGATGGATATCTCCTAGATGGTCTTGCCCCATTTCAAGGACGAGTTTGTCTGTCCCTTCTGGCATATGGAGAACTGTATAAGGAAGACCAATTTCATTATTATAGTTTCCCTGTGTTTTATAGGTCAGGTAGGTAGTGGACAAAAGCTGTGCCAACATATCTTTTGTGGTTGTTTTACCATTTGACCCTGTCACCGCAAAAACATCCACTTTTGTCTTTTGAAGATAGGCTGCAGCCAATGTTTGAAATGCGCTCAATACATCTTCCACCAAAATATAAGGGTGGCCTTCGATCACTTTCTCTGAAAAAGTGGCTACGGCTCCATTTTCAAAAGCGGTCTCGATGAAATCATGACCATCACGCGCTCCCTTTAACGGAACAAAAATGTCTCCAGGCCCAATCAAACGGCTGTCAAATTCAGGCTTGATGAGGGCCACATCTTCATATTGGCTGATATCATTTTTTGCATGTACTAGATGAGCAACTTCATGTAATGTGAGATTCATATCCGACTCCTCAGTTCTCCGTAGCGTCGTCCCCAAAGGTCTAGACGCTCGTTTCAAATTCTTCTCATTATACCATATTCTAGACCACAAAAAAAGCCACCAAGCGATGGCCTCTTTCTTACAACAAATGCGCTTCGTGTTTTTGGAAGACTTCTTTTCCAAGCTCTACTAACTTGGTGATCAAATCTGTATAGTTGAGACCCATATTGTCCCAAAGCAAGGGATACATAGACCATTGGGTAAAGCCTGGCATGGTATTGAGCTCGTTTAAGAAGATCTCTCCTTTATCGGTATAGAAGAAATCACAACGAGCTAAGCCTAGACCACCGATCGCACGAAAGGCTTTTTCTGCGTTGGTCCGCATAGTTTTCACAACCTCAGGGTCCAATTGAGCTGGAATCGCCATGGTAATTTTGTTGTCGATGTATTTGGCATCATAATCATAGAAGGCCACATCTTTCACAACTTCACCTGGCAAGGTGCTCTTCACATCATAGTTTCCAAGTAGTCCAACTTCGATCTCACGCGCATTAACCCCTTGTTCTACTAAGACACGGCTATCGTATTTGAAGGCCAATTCGAGAGCAGCCCGAAGCTCTGTTTGGTTTTCAGATTTTGAAATCCCTACACTAGAGCCCATATTGGATGGTTTGGTAAAGACAGGATAAGAGAGATTGGCTTCAATTGCAGCAATTTTCTCATCAATGTCATCGCCTTCCACTACAGCTACATAAGGAACTTGTGGAATCCCTGCAGATTCCAAAACCCGTTTGGTGGTAATCTTGTCCATCGCAACACTAGAAGCTAGGATACCACAGCCGACATAAGGCATTTTCAAGACTTCTAAGAATCCTTGAATGGAACCATCTTCTCCCATCGGTCCATGAAGAACTGGAAAGACCACTGCTCCTTCCTTGTAAATCCCAGATGGAGCCACTTTTTTAGACCAGTCCACTGTCTCATTGGTCATCAATTTCTCATCATCCGCTGGTTTCTCTTCAAAAGCTTGCGTCTGGATGAAGTCTCCTGACTGCGTAATAAAGTAGGTTTGAACCGAAAATGCTTGGTAATCAATCGCGCGCATCACGCTTTCTGCTGAAAGAACAGATACTTCACGTTCTGCACTACGTCCACCATACAACAGGATTAAGTCTTGTTTACTCATAGTTTCTCCCTAATTGTTCCCTTGATTTCTTACTTGATAGTATACCACAATGATAGCCCTTTCGAAAGAACTTCTCTTATAATTCTGTCCGATTTTCAATCGCGCGAAGCAAGGTCACTTCGTCCGCATACTCGATATCGGCTCCAACAGCCAGTCCTCGTGCCAAACGGGTCACTTTGATCCCTGCTGGCTTGAGCACACGCGAGATATACATAGATGTCGCTTCCCCGTCTGCCGTCGCATTGGTCGCAACAATGACTTCTGTGACTGTTCCATCCATCAAGCGACTGATCAAACTCTTGAGATTGATGTCATCGGGTCCCACGCCATTCATGGGCGAGATCAAGCCATGCAAGACATGGTAACGACCGTGGTATTCCTGGATATTTTCCATAGCAGATACATCCCGGCTATCTTCTACAACAAGAATAAGGGATGGATCCCTCGTTTCATCTCGACAAATCTCGCAGGTTTCTTCATCGGTTAAATTGCCACAAATACTGCAATACCCTAGCTCACGCTTAGCATTCAGTAAGTTTTTGGCAAATTCATTGACATCATCATCTGACATACCAATGGTGTAAAAAGCCAGACGAGTCGCTGTTTTGATCCCAATTCCTGGCAACTTCGAATAGCTGTCAATTAATTTTGCAATAGGTGCTGGATAAAGCATAGTTTCCTCTCTAATTCATGGGGTGTTTCTGATTGTATAAGTTAATAATGTCACGCGTAATGGAATGACTGACCGTCGCTTGTAGATTGGTATTATGTGGAAAGACCACCGCTACCGCAATCTTTGGATTGTTTGACGGTGCATAAGCCACCACATTGGTATTAATGGCTTGTTTGCCTCCATCGACTGTGGTTTCTGCCGTACCGGTCTTGGCACTAATGGAGACACTAGCACCTTGACCGACGGTTTTCCCTGTCGTCAACCCACTCGTACCATTGGCAACCTGGTAGAACCCTTGCTTGATCAAGGCCATGTCCTCCGCTGAGATATGGACCTGATTGAGCTCCTTGGTTTCGATCGCTTTTTTCAACTGACCAAGGCCCCCTTGATCATTATTGTCATAGATGCCTTCGACGACATGAGGACTCACCCTCTTCCCATCATTTGCAACGGTTGCCGCATACTGGGCCAATTGCATCGGTGTATAGTTGTCAAACTGGCCAAAGGCATTGGTCAAATAATTGCCGACTGTGTAGTCTTTTGGAATAAAACCAGTCGATTCATTGGGAAGGTCAATCCCCGTTGATGTTCCAAGACCATACTCTGCAAAAGTAGAGCGCAGTTTTTTCATGGCAGGTTCAACCTGATCCACTTGCAAGGTCATGTTTGGGGTGTAAGGTTGCCCCATCATCTTAAGGGCAATTTGGACCATATAGGTATTAGAAGAGTATTCCAATGCTTCCACCGCATTGATGGAACGACTACCGTATTGGGTAAACCAAGAATTGATAGGAGCTGATCCTGCAAAAACAATCGGCTGATCGGTCAGAACCTGATTCCCAGAAATGGCTCCATTTTCCCATCCAGAAGTCAAGGTCGCTCCTTTGACCACAGATCCTGGGACGAAGACGTTGGTGACTGTTCCCAACGCATCTGCTGATAGATCTTGACTACCAGCCTGGTGTTTAATCCCTGCCATAGCAAGGACCTTCCCTGTATCGGGTTCCAGAGCTACGGCATAGACACCTTCGGAGTAGGTCGCATTTCCAGCTTGCAACTCTGCGCTAAAGGCGGAGCGAAGGATATCTTCCACTCCTTTTTGGAAATCTAAATCAATCGAGAGCTTGAGGTTTTCTCCTTTGGCCCCTTTTGAAACATCGACCACTTTCTCCATGTTGCCATTTTTATCTAGGAGAATTTCTTTTTCACTGCGTTTGCCTTGAAGGACGTTTTCGTATTCCTTTTCGAGATAAGACGTACCAACCCGGTCATTGAGAGCATAACCTTTTTTGACATAGTCCTCAACCTCTTCTGCTGGAAGCCCCGCCTGCTCGGTCGATACGTTTCCAATAATAGAAGCTAAAGGAGTGTCCAAAACCTTGCGGTCCCAGCTAGTCGTGATGGCAATTCCCGGAAGGTCCTGACTGTCCGCAGCGATGGTCGCAATCTGTTCAGCTCCTAGTACTTGCGTCGAAATAATCCCCGTCGCAAAATTCTCTACCGCATTCATCTGGCTATAGAGATAGATAATCTTTTTCTCATCATCTGTGTAACCGAGTTTTGAAGGGTCAATGCTGTCCACTGCCGCTTGATAGATTTTAGCTTCTGGTAGACGATTGCCATCAGTATCAAATTTCTTTTTCTCAGGCAGGTGCTCTACGACTTCTTGGTAGACTTTGGTATTGGCTAGATAGTAATCCACTTCTTGCCGTTCGGTCACTTGAGGATTTTCTACATCGACATACTGCAAGAGTTTTCCAGCTGTCTCTCGCATTTCTTGGGCCGTCATTTTACGATCCCGCGTAAAGGTCAAGACTTGTTTTCCCACATTTTCCACCAAGGGTTTACCAGAAGCATCATAGATTTGCCCTCGCACACTCCCTTGTTTGACCGTCTTTTTGGTAGCTTTTGCCAATTTATCCGTATAGTAGGCTTGGTGAGAGATCTGCATATAGCCAAGTCGGGCAATCAGAACCAAAAAAAGAAGGCAAATCAAACTAAACAGCAGGTAGAGTCTGCGTGTTATCGAATGATTCTCAAACTTCCGTATTTTCTTCTTCATGAAATGTTCTATCCTTCTTTTCTAATCAACACTTACCTTCCATTTTACTATTTTTCCAAGAGTATCTCAAGAAAAGGAAGAGACATTTCCTGGAATTTTATGAAGAAAAAAGATTGGACATGCTCGCCCAATCTTGAAATTAACACAAACTTTTTTACATGTACAACCCTAGGTGAGGTGGTTGAAAAAATATTGATTTTTAATTTTTAGTCTTATTCAAGCATATGTCGAAACTTTCCGCCGTGAGAAAAGTTCCTGAAACACAATTGTTTCAGGAACTCGGGAGTTTTGAAACTTTAGGTTCAAAACTAAGTCATGGAACTTCGTAGAAGTTCGCTGA
>NZ_JUPI01000117.1 GCF_001074805.1 Streptococcus parasanguinis
CACTGCGTCTTGCTCGACAATCCAAAGACAATTGAGAGGCTAGGACTTTTGTCCCAGCCTCTTGGTTTTTTGCTTATAAGGGAACTCCAAACACCTCTAGGAACTTGAGTTCAGAAGGTTGGAGTCTCCGCCATTCTCCCAATTGAAGAGTTGGATCTAGCGTTAGAGGACCCATAGAGATCCGCTCTAAATCCACCACTTCCTTGCCACAGGCAGCGACCATGCGCTTGACCTGATGGAATTTTCCTTCTGCAATTTCAATTTCGACATAGGAACTGGCGCTTGCCTCATCCACCTCTAAGATCTGCAATCTCGCAGGCAAAGTCGTGAAGTCTTTGAGGGCAATGCCTGCTTCAAAACGGACCACATCTGCCTCATCCATGATCCCAGCCACCTGGGCACGGTAGACCTTCGACACATGCTTCTTCGGTGAAAGCATGGCATGGGCGAGCTTACCATTATTGGTCAAAAGGAGCAACCCATGGGTATCGATATCTAGGCGCCCGACAGGAAAGACTTCCTTGTGACGGGCTGTCTCATCCAATAGATCCAAGACAGTTTGGTGATAGTCATCCTCAGTCGCTGAGATGACTCCAGCTGGTTTATTAAGCAGATAATACACAAAGGTTTCATGGACCAGATTTTCTCCCATAAAGGTCACCTGATCCTTGTCTGGATCAATCTGTAGCTTCCCTGCTGTCTCTTTTTTCCCATTCACTGCGATTTTCTTTTGCTTGAGAAGTTGCTTGACCTCGGTTCTACTCCCCACGCCACAATCCACTAAAAATTTATCTAGACGCATGATTACTTCCCGCTCTTTCGCACAATCCAAAGGCCAAAAAAGGAAATCAGGATCATGAGGATACCAGAAAATCCAAAAATGAAGGCTGGAGTAGATGAGATCGTCCCTAATAGACTAAGGACAAAGGTCGTTGCGATCGAACCTGTACTACATCCCAAAACCGCCATGGACGTTGCCTGGCTCAAGACCCCTGCTGGCATCTTATCTGACAAGACATTGTAAACTGTTGTAAGAGCTACACTGTAGGCAAAACCTGCAAGGATGGTCACAATGGCGAGCATCCAGAGATTGGTAGAAACCCCGATCAACAGTTGGGTCAAGCCATAGGCCACTCCCGAAACTACCAACAAGCGATCGCGGAAGAGCTGGGTCAAGGGCGAGAAGGCCAAACCTGCCAAGATCCCAACAAATTGCATGGCTGCTAAAATAATCCCAGCAGTTTGGGCAGTACCATGCCCTACTTGCTCGACCACACTTGGAATCCGAACGGTGATCATGACATTAGACAAGACGATTGACGCCGCAACGACTGCTAAGCCTAGTGCCGTCCGCCATTGACCAGCTGTCATCTGATCATCCCGGTGTTTTTCCTCCACTGCTTCCGTCATAGATCCATATGGCACAAATAAGAGATACAAAAGTAAGATTGGAATACTGATACCGTAGACGAGAAAGGCAGCCTGCCAGCCAAAGCGAATCAAGAGACTCACTCCAAAGGTCAAAACAGCTGTCCCAACAACCTCTGCAGAACCCCGAATGCCAAGTGTTTGGACACGCTCTTTTCCTTTATAGCGCTCACTGATAATGGCAATGGCAGAAACATTGAGCAAGCCAACCGCCATCCCGAAAATAATCCGAGACAAAAAGACAACCGGATAAGCTGGACTGATTAAGGGAATAAAGCCACATAGAGCGTAAGCGACTAAGCCTGTCACAATCATCTGACGCTCTGAAAATAGGCGCCCAATCCATTTATTGAAGATGAGTGAAACCATGATCCCTGCAGAAGGAAGCGAGACCAAGAGCTCAATCATGCTGTGAGGAATTCCCTTGTAATAGGCAAACATGGCCGACTGCGCACTCGAAATCGAAAACGAGGTCGTCAAAATAAATGAAAGCGCGAGAATACTCACTTTCTCCATGATTCTTTTCATTATTTTTTCCTTTAAACTAATCTTTTTTTCACACTCCTCCTATAATAACACGAGCTAGTGACAGGACGCAATAGATTGAATTAAAAAAACGAAATGATTTTTTCAATCATTTCGTTCGTGCTAGTAATTGTGAGGCGAAGACTCCTGTTAGGAGCATCAAAGCACCAATCAAGACAAAGAGCAGATGATTGGAAGGAGCTAGTGGCGTCACCAACTGGATGAAGAAAGAAGAGAGGGCTGATCCAAGATTGCAGCCAATCAAGACAAGCGAGGTCGCAAGATTCAGGAGATTGGTCGGAATTTTTTCAGATAAGTGATAGAAGATACTGGTTACTCCCGTACTGTAGGTAAATCCTGCCAAGAGGGTTCCTAGAATCAGGCTCCACAGCTGTCCAGACAAGCCAATCAAGGCTAAAGCTAGACCGAAACCAAAGCACATAATCATGAGCAAGTTCTTTTTGAAAACATGTGTCAAACTAGCAAATCCCACTCCCGCTACAATCCCTGTCAATTGCATCAGACTTAGGACTGTTCCAGCTGTTGTCGCCGTTCCCATCCGAGCGTCGACAATGATATCCGGCACGCGCAGGCTAATGATGGAATTGAAACAAATGATGATACCAGCAATCACAGCTAGCATCAGACTAAAACGCCATTGAGGTGATCGAAGGCGGACGGATCCCGTCTTTTTCTCCTTCAAGCTAGCCTGTTTTTTCCCCTTAGGATAGGGGACAAAAAGGATATAGAGGAGTAAAATCAAGTAACCACCGCCGTATACAGCAAAGATCGCTGGCCAGCCTAGGGGTAAGAGTTGTCCAACAATAAAAGTCAAGATGGCAGAGCCCACCACTTCAGCAGACCCCCGATAGCCCAGCATCCGAGTCTTGTCATTGCCTGAGTAGCGTTCACTGATAATCGAAATAGCCTTGGCATTGATCATTCCTGTCCCTAAACCAAAGAGAAAACGACTCAGAAAGATGAGAGGATAGTCCTGCACGACTAAAGGCACAAGGCCGCTAGTTGAAAACAGCAAAAGCCCTGCGACAATCATCTGGCGCTCACTCATCCACCGCTCGATCAGGCTATTTAAAAAGAGCATGACCACAACCGCAAAGGCCGGCAGGGAAACCAAGAGTTCCACCTGGCCTGCTGAATATCCGAATTGGCTAAAATAGGCCTTCATAGCTGGCAAACCGGCTGTAATTGAAAATGATGAGATCAGCATAAGCGACAAGCTCAAGAGACTGATTCTTTCCATTGTTTTTTTCATTTTTTATTTCCTACACTTTACTGGTAACATTTAACTTTACTAGTTTTTTTAAAAAAGATTCAAACTAGAATTTTCAATAGAATCCTAGTATAATCAATTTAGAAAGAGAAAAACAGGACATTTGTCCTATTTTAGGAGATTGAGATGAAAAAAATTTCCCCATCTACGAAACTCATGGAGATCATCACTGATTACCAATTGGATCAGATCTTTCCAGGTGACTGTCTTAGTCAGCTGGATCTCGTTCTCTATCAGGCTGGAGAGTATATCTGCCGCCAGGGTTCTGACCAAGATGTCATTCCTTATTTTCTCAAAGGCCGGCTCAAGATCGTCCACAGTCTTGAAAATGGTAGCGACACTATCCTTGAAATCCAAGAAAAACCTGGACTGTTAGGAGAGATTGAGCTCCTGCTCGATCGGGTCTGTATCACATCGGTCATTGCAGACCAAGACTCACTAGTCGTCCAGCTCTCTGCTCGGCATTTCAAGGACCGCCTACTGCTGGACCCGACCTTTTTGCGTTCTACTGCCAAGACCTTAGCTGAGAAATTACACCAGATCAACTATTTGGCTCCTGCCAACTTTCATTATTCGGTCAAGGAGCGCCTCGCTACATATTTTTTGGAACATGGCGATGAAAACGGAACCCTCAAGCCTAAGATGAATCAACTGTCCCTGCATTTTGGGATCAGCTACCGCCACCTTAGCCGTGTCATCAAGCAGATGATCGAAGAGGGCTTAGTCCAAAGAGAAGGGCGAATCTATACGATTTTAGATCCAAAAAGGATGAATGATTTGTCCATCAAACATGCGGAAACCGCCGACAGATAACTTTAATTTTAGGCTCTTTTGTGTTATCATGGAGGGTAGAAAGAAAGTGAGAGTAAAACGATGAAAGCAATTGAAAAAGTTACAAGAGCATCCCATTTGATTGATATGGATGACATCATCCGTGAAGGAAATCCCACACTTCGAGCTGTTGCAGAAGACGTGACCTTCCCTTTGTCTGATCAGGAAATTATCCTGGGTGAAAAAATGATGCAATTCTTGCACCATTCTCAAGACCCTGTTATGGCTGAAAAACTTGGCCTCCGTGGAGGAGTTGGACTCGCTGCTCCTCAGCTGGACATCTCGAAACGCATTATCGCTGTTTTGGTGCCCAATCCAGAAGATGCTGATGGTAACCCACCAAAAGAAGCCTATAGCCTTCAAGAAGTCATGTACAATCCAAAGGTTGTCGCCCATTCTGTGCAAGACGCGGCTCTTGGAGATGGGGAAGGCTGTCTCTCAGTAGACCGCAATGTTCCAGGCTATGTGGTCCGCCACGCGCGTGTGACCGTGGAGTATTTCACAAAAGACGGTGAAAAGAAACGCATCAAACTCAAAGGCTACAACTCCATCGTCGTCCAACATGAAATCGACCACACCAACGGCATCATGTTCTATGACCGCATCAATCTAAACAACCCATTTGAAATCAAAGAAGGCCTCTTGATTTTAGAATAGAGCAAATGACAAAAAAGTAAGGTAGTAGTGATGATTCACTACTACCTTACTTTTTTACGAGACTGCGTCTACCGATTTCTGTCCTGCTCCCTATATTGCCCAATCTCCGTTACGGAAGACTGGGACGCGGCTGCCGTCTTCTCGGATGCCGTCGATATCCATTTGGCTTGAGCCGATCATGAAGTCGACGTGGACGTCTGAGCGGTTGAGGCCGGCTGCTTCGAGTTCTTCTTCTGTGAATTCTGCGCCCCCTTCTACGCTGGTTGCATAGGCTGCCCCGATGGCCAAGTGGTTAGAGGCATTTTCATCAAAGAGGGTGTTAAAGAAGGTAATGCCTGATTGGGAAATTGGGCTTGGATCTGGTACGAGGGCACATTCCCCCAAGGCACGCGCTCCCTTGTTTTTGAAGACCAAATCTTTCATGACTTGATCGCCCTTTTCAGCTGTGATATCCACAATTTCTCCATTTTCAAAGGTCACTTTGATGCCTTCGATGATGTTTCCATTGTAGCTAAGCGGTTTTGTGGAAGTGACATAGCCTTCTGCACGACGGAAGTCAGGAGCTGTGAAGACCTCTTCTGTCGGCATGTTTGGCAAGAAGTTTTCGCCTTGAGCATTGATGGCTCCGGCAGATTCCCAGACGTGGTTTTTCGGCAAGCCAAGAGTCAAATCGGTGCCTGGTGCTGTGTAATGAAGGGCTGAGAATTGTTCCTTATTCAGTGTATCTGCCTTGCTCTTGAGAGTAGCAGCATGCTCTTCCCAAGCCTTGACTGGATCTTCCTCATACACCCGGCAGGTCTTGAAGATTTGATCCCACAGGAGATCCACTGCTTCTTCGTCACTAGTCGCATTTGGGAAGACCTTTTTCGCCCACTCTAAACCAGCTGCAGCAGCAACGGTCCAGCTGACCTTGTTGGATTGAGTGGCGATGCGCATTGGTTTCATGGCCATGCCCAAAGCCTTGGCAGAAGCAGAAAGCTTCTCTGCATCAACACCATTTAAGGCACCTGGATCAGAAGAACGGACACCAAGACGACTGGCCTTGTGTTCCAAGAGGTAATTCATCTCTGCAATCTTGTAGTCAGGCACGTTGTCCAAACGATCCATCGGTGCATGGAGGAATTTTTCCCGGGTAGTAAAATCATCTGCCCATTGGACAATCACTTCGTGCGCACCCAAGGCATAGGCTTCCTTCACGATCAAGTGGGCCAATTCTCTTTGTTCCACATCGATGTTCAAAGCCAAGGTATGGCCAGGTTGCACGTTGATGCCGTTCGCCACTAACAATTTTGCGTATTTTTCGAGGTTTTCTTTAAAATTTGGTAAAACCATTTTTTTCTCCTTCATAAGTGAATGATCTCTTCCTAGTATACCATAAGTCCATGCAAAAAGGATTCCGCTCCTGCAGAATCCTGTTTCTTGTTCCTTCTAGCTTAAGGAAGAACATAGCCTTGATCATCCACTGTATGGGGATGTCCAGAATTGCCATTCTCTCTCAAGGCTTCCAAATCTTGATCCAAAATCGAATTGTAATCCGTACTACCTTCACGGGTTACTCGCGTCGATACTTGGCGCAAGAGTTTTTCATTAAGATTGCGGACCCAGCGACCATTACTATGGTCATTGGCACGCATATAATTTTCTCTGACGATCTCTCCATAAAGAGCTTCATTGACTTGGTAGCCTTGCTTGCGTAATCCCAACAGACCGATCTCGACGATCTCATCTGGGCTGTAGTCTTCAAAGTCAAAGGTAGTCGGGATCCGACTTTGCAAACCTGAATTGACCTGCAAGAAGTCATGCATCTCTCTGGTATAGCCAGCAAAGATAATGACGATATCACGACGGTGGTCCTCCATAAATTTGAGGACTTCATCCAAAGCTTCCTTCCCAAAATCATCATTTGAACCGGTAAAGAGGGTATAGGCCTCATCGATAAAGAGGACCCCACCCAGTGCACTCTCCAAAACTTCACGCGTCTTCAAAGCTGTTTGACCTTGGTAGCCTCCAACCAGATTGCTCCTCGAAACTTCGATGAATTTCTTCTGCTTGATCACCCCTTTTTGGAAGAGGATATTGCCCAAAATACGGGCCACAGTCGTTTTCCCTGTACCGGGATTTCCAAGAAAGAGAGAGTGCAAGGTCGTGTCTTCGACGATGCCACCTTGTTCAGCCCGTTTTTGATTGAACTCAGCCATGGCTACGAACTGTTCCACTTGCTCTTTCACCTTGGCAATGCCAACCAAACGATTGAGGGCGGCCATCCCATCTTCTTCCTTGTCGGCTCCTGCCTGGTACTTGCCTTGGTTAAGGACAGCATCGATATCGCTATTGAGGATGGTCTCAATATCATCGGAACCTTGGGCCACCACCCGATCTGCCATGGTCTTGGTCAATTGCTCATCCAGGTTACGGATCCAGCGACCATTGCTCTTATCTAGCGAGCCATCATAAGCCCGTTTGACATGACGCGCATAGTAATCCCGGTCTTCGAGCTTGTAGTCCCCTTTGCTTAAAATCATTTCCCCTAGTTGGACAATCTCATCTCCCGTGAAATCTTCAAAGATGAAATTATTTGGTACCCGAGAACGAAGGCCTGGATTGGTCTTTAAGAACTCTTCCATTTCCTTGGTATAGCCCGCAAAGATGATCATGATGTCATCGCGATTGTCCTCCATAAATTTGAGGATGGTATTGATCGCCTCGATCCCAAAATCTGCGCCGCTGTCCTTCTTATCCAAGCTATAGGCTTCATCAATAAAGAGGATACCTCCTCGTGCTTTTTCGAGCAGGGCCTGGGTCTGTTCAGCTGTTCCTCCAATATTCGAAGAGATCAGATCGGACTCCGTTGCTTCCACGAAACGGAATTCCTCCCCTGAGAGGACACCTGCATCAAAGAGCACTTGTCCCAACAGACGGGCCACCGTGGTCTTCCCTGTACCAGGGTTTCCCATAAAGGCCGCATGGAGTGTTTGCTTTTCAGGGGCCTTACCACTGGCGATTCGTTTCTTGTTAAATTCCACCATGTTGATCATTTTCTTGATCTCATGTTTAACTTTTTCAAGACCGATCAGGCTATTGAGTTCCTGAAGAGCATCTTGTTTCTTCTCTGGTCCAGAGCCCGTTGTAGGGGTTGATGCCACCGTTGCATCCATTGCCTGTCCCGTAGCAACGACTTGCGCATTGCCCTTGGCCACTTCTCTGCCAATGAGATAGTCACAACCATCCTCGATTTCCTTGGTCAGATCACGCGCATCGCCCTGCCTATAGGTCATGGTACCTGCCTTCACAAAGGCCCCACTTTGGAGTCGGATATTGGGATCCGCAATCTTATGGCAAATCAGATGCTCAGCCATCAACACACTCTCATCAAAAACTCCAAATGAAATGGTTTGGGTATTCTCATTTAAGAAGGTTGTTTCTCCAGTCAAAGAAGCAAAGGACTCTTCATAGACGCATAAAAATTCTGTAAATGTAGCCTGGTGAGCTCGGATCATACTATTGTATGAATTGATGGAGGTGATACGATCCGAATCCGAATTGAATTGAACATTGTTGTCAAGACAGACTCCAGTCCCGGTAGGTAGCTCAATTTTACAGTTTTCAGACTCCCAAATGACATTTCTCAACCAAACTGGTGGAAAATCCTTTTCCAGATCCCCGCCTGTAATCGTTGAATTTTTTGCGATCACTTCTGAGTCCTTGGCATGGATCGTATTATTCCCAAATTTTTCAATATGGACATTTTCCAAGGTCAAGTTGGAGCCTTCGTTTAGCTTTATTTTAGAAAAAATCGTTGAATTGCGAATGGACAATTCCGAAGCGGACATACCGATGGCACTTTGGTGTTTTTCCGGAACCTTCATTCCGACTCCTTCCAAAGTCATTTTCGAATGCGTATCCATATAGATAAAAAATTCATTATTTGTTGGAGTGGTTGCTTCAAAATAGACCTGTTTACAGGTAATGTCTGAGCCATTCCATAAGATCAAAGTAGTATAATTTCCACCAACTTTAAACCACAAGTCTTCAAACGTCACCTGAACTCCTTCTACAAATCGGAAGGAGGCCTCAATGATGTTGTTAAACATGCGCCCATTGCCATTTGGATTTGGGACCACATGCCCCACGAAATGAAGGTTTTTGTCGATCTCAATCACTTTATTTGTCGGCCATTGAAAGACATACCCATTTTCAAACTCGATGGTATCCCCATCCTGCGCTTTTTCAAGTGCATCCATAAAGTTCCAACTATTGTTGTAAGGACCTACTAAATATCTTGCCACGCGCTTCTCCTCTGTTTCATTTTTTTGGAAGAACATCCATTGTTTTTCTGTTTCCTGTTTACAAACACTTGTCACTAAAAATTGTAACACAATCCAGATCCAAAGAAAACACTTATCCGGTCTGAACGGACTTAAAAACCTCTATTTTCAAAAAGAAAATAGAGGCTATCATCTAATCTTTCAAGGCTGAAAATAAGCCAGCTAGAGCAATTGCTCCCGAGAGCATGGCGGTAGATAGGAGGAGCACATAGTCTGCCACTAACGAATCCTAAGCACGTAGGTCCTCCATCAAGTCTGAGACTGATTCATAGGGATGACTCATATTCCGATTTTGCTCTACATCCGTTACGACTTGGAGCAACTTACCATGATCGTCTAATTTAACATCAAAAGGTAAGCCTTGATATTGAATAGCCTGACGAAGGAAAATGTTGATAGCCGTGGTCATATCCATCCCTAAATGATTAAATACCTGTTGGGCCTGTTCCTTAACCTCACTATCCAAACGAATACTCATGCTCGTCTTTGACATATTCTCACCTTCTTTCTATAGACTATTTTAACAAAAAGAAGGTTATTGTAAATCCATTTGATATACAACGGATGTCTATAAGCCAAAATAAAATATAGTAAAGAAATAAAATTAATGTCCCAAATATGGGAGATCTCAGCCTGAGTTTTAGTTTTAGAATATAATGTTGCTATCATAGATTAAGAGGTGAAAAATATGAACCAGATTATGAAACAATATAAATTACTATATTTCTTGCTTATTTTATTAAGTCTGACAAGTGCTCTTTTAATGACTCTCTTCTCTCTGCAATTAGGAAAAATACTTGATAGTATATCTAATTCAAATAGTGGATTACTCTTTCATATCTCTATTTGTGTAAGTTCGATTTTACTGTGGTTCTTGATTTCTTCTTCCTATTCCTATCTTAAAAACCAATATGTAAAAAAAGTTATTTTAGATCTAAAAAGGCGTCTCTTATTACATTATTTATCGCGTGAATTTAACCAAATTGACAACCGTAACCATTCAGATTTCTTAAATAATATCACCAAAAACAGTGACCTTATTCAAGAAAATTTATTGATTCCTAGAATCTCTCTAATCGCAAATTTAGGGAGCCTTATCATAAGTGTGGCTACTATTATTTATATAGAATGGCGATTAGCATTAGTCTTTCTTTTATTGTCGAGTATAACGATTTTTCTATCACAAATTCCTGGAAAGTTAATGACTAAATCAACAAAAAATTATTCTCTACAAAATAATCACTATTTGTCAAAAATGACAAACTTTATTAATGGTTTTGAACAAATTAAGTTATTAAATATTCAAAGCTGGACCCAAGAAAAAATTCAGGGAATCAGTTTAGAATTTGAAGAGTCCAGAAAAACATATCAATTCTTAAAAGACTTAGCTTCAACTACTGGAATTTTACTAAGTTTTGGCTCTCAACTATCCTGTATGGTCGCTGGTATCTTTTTTGTAAGAAATAACTTACTGACTATTGGATTACTCGTAGCAAGTATTCAATTATTAAACGGTGTTTTTGCTCCATTACAATCTATTCTTTACAATAAAAATTTAATCAGCAGTAGCAAGTCCATTATTGATAATATCCAAGAAAATCTATATGAGACAAATCATGGAACTTTCCATAAAACAAGTACAATTGATTGTGATAACATTTCGACCATTTCTATTAGCCAATTACATTATGAAATTGAAAATAAAATATTATTTGATCATTTTTCCTATGAATTTAAAAAAGGCAAGCGCTATGCAATTATAGGTGCTTCAGGAGCTGGGAAAACAACTTTAGTAAAATTAATACTAAACTATTATTCCAAAAATCTTTATGATGGGGAAATAAAAATCAACGGAAAACAGAATATTGATATTCCCTCAGAGGAGTTATGTAAAGATATTGCATTTGTGCAAAAAAATGATTTTCTGATTGAAGGAAATGTCCTAGAGAATATCAAACTATCCAGAAATCTTTATTTAACTGAAAAATTAAGAAAAGCCTTAGGATTTAATGAAGAATTTCTTAATAAGAGTCTATCTCAATCAAATCAAACTATTTCAGAAGGGGAAAAACAACGAATTGATTTAGCTAGGTTTTTAGTCAAACCATATTCTGTATATATATTTGACGAACCTACAAGCAACCTTGATCCAATAAAAGCCAAAGAAATGATGGACTACATTCTATCCATTAAAGATGTAATTGTTATTGTCATTACTCATGATCAAAATCCAGAAATATTGGAAGAGTTTGATCACGTTGTTACCTTATAGATAAATAGCCTAGTCTACTAAATGAACGATGTGTTTCTCAAAGTATTGTTTGTAATTTTTGTAGATTGTTTTATTGAAGAGTTCGAATATTTTTAAAGCTTCTTCGATTTTTAAAAGTGATTTTTGATTATGATAGAATTTCAGTTCCAAATATCCATCTAAATACAGCAAAATAGTTTGTTCAAAAAAATCTGTGGAATCCGCTAATATATTCTTCGTAGCCTGTTTTAAAAATAAAGATTCCTCATATAAGTCGTTCTCAATCATTATAATCAAAGAATTGAGAAGTAGTTGAATGAGAGATTGTCTATTTCTAGGTATAGAACTATACAACTTCCCTTTGTTGAGCGCCTCTTTGGCATATCTAAATAATAAATCTGGAGATAGAACACGACAGCAATTTCCAAGGATGAGCGTTTCGTAATAACCCCAGTTTTCAACAGAAAATAAATAGTTTGTAAGATAAGAGGCGTCTTGACGACTCAATTGATGATTCTTATCCATTCCCGAAACAATACTTTCAATGAAAATAGCATTTAATTTATGGTAATGAGAATTTGTCCCATGAAAAAGTTCTATTTCTTTCTCTACCATATCTAGTAATGCTTGAGCATCTTCATTATATGCAGCCTGTTTAACAGAAGCTATTAAGGTATTAAAATCCGAAGGTTGATAATGATTACAGATAAGCAGAAATTCTTCTAGTGTTACTCCTATTCTTTCAAGAAGATACAATAACTTAAAGACAGAAATCTCTGTTTCTCCTAATTCAAATCTAGATATTTGAGATTTTGAAATTTCAGCACCTGCTAATGAAGAAATAGAAATCCCCTTTTCTTCTCTTATTTTCCTATAAGTTTCACCTAAAATCATACTTATCTCCATTCCATATCGAAAAGTTATTAAGGTATAGCAAACACTACTTCCGTTAAGCTTACTCTTGTTTGAGAGTATCATTATTAGTAATTTATAGCAATCATTTTTGATAATTTCAATATATAACTTCCTAAAGTTATAGTCTTTGGATAAAAACTTACTTATACTCTATCATATCTAAAAACCAGTAGAAATGAAAATCATAAAAAATCATCTCTACTGGTTTTACTGTTAAGTCTTAATTAGATGAAACTTAGTCGGCATATTTGAACAAGTTGACTTTAAATTAGAACAAATCATCAAACAAACTCAACTGATTATCCTCTGGCATATTGCCGAGAATGCCCATCTCATCCATCTTTTCAACCAGTGTGGACGAAACTCCGCCGCGCTTCCGGAGCTCGGTCTTAGATAGGAATTCTCCTTCTTCACGTGCCCGCACGATTTGCTTGGCAACGTTCTCTCCTAGACCATCCATCGCGACAAATGGTGGAATGAGGGTGTCTCCATCGATCAAGAATTCTGTCGCCTGACTGCGATAGAGGTCTAGCTTGCCAAACTTGAAGCCGCGCTCCCACATCTCATTGACAATCTCAAGAGTAGTGTAGAGGTCGATCTCCACATTGGAAGCTTCGTTGTTCTTGCGTTTCTCAGCAATCTCCTTCATCCGAGCTTTCACGGCCTCAAGGCCTGCACCCATGGTCTTGATGTCAAAGGCTTTGGCCCGAATCGAGAAGTAGGCACAGTAATAATAGAGAGGATGATGCACCTTAAAGTAGGCCACACGAAGTGCCATCATAACATAGGCCGCCGCATGGGCTTTGGGGAACATGTACTTGATCTTCCCACAGGACTCGATGTACCACTCAGGAACATTGTTTTCCTTCATGGCTTGGATGTAGCCATTGCGCTCTTCTTCTGAGATCTTGAGCCACATGCCTTTCCGCACGCGCTCCATGATGGTAAAGGCCGTCTTAGGCTCAAGCCCCGCGTGCATGAGGTAGACCATGATGTCATCCCGACAACCGATAACGGTTGATAGGTCAGCAATCCCCGCCTTAATCAAGTCTTGGGCATTTCCCAACCACACGTCGGTACCATGAGACAGACCAGAGAGCTGCAAGAGCTCCGCAAAAGTCGTCGGATGGGTCTCATCGACCATGCCCCGAACGAAGTTGGTCCCAAACTCTGGGATCCCCAGCATACCAGTTGAAGTACCGATTTGCTCCGGCGTCACTCCTAGGATATCGGTCCCTGAGAAGAGGGCCATGACACCTGGATCATCCATAGGGATATCATTTGGATCAATGCCTGACAAGTCTTGGAGCTTGCGAATCATGGTCGGATCATCGTGTCCCAGGACATCGAGCTTGAGGACGTTCTCATCGATATCGTGGAAGTTAAAGTGGGTGGTCTGCCATTCAGCTGTCACATCATCAGCCGGATACTGGACCGGAGTAAAATCATAGACATCCATATAGTTTGGAATAACAACGATTCCCCCCGGGTGCTGACCGGTCGTCCGTTTGACCCCAGCGGCACCTTGGGCCAGACGTTCGACCTCGGCATCTCGATAGTACTTGCCAAAATCACGCTCATAGCCCTTGACAAAACCGTAGGCAGTCTTGGCTGCGACGGTACCTACTGTTCCTGCCCGAAAGGCATACTCTTCCCCAAAGATATCACGGACGTCCAAGTGGGCGCTGGGCTGGTCTTCCCCAGAGAAGTTCAAATCGATATCGGGTACCTTGTCCCCATCGAAACCAAGGAAGGTCTCAAACGGAATGTCTTGGCCATTTTTGCTGAGCTTGTGTCCACAGTTTGGACAGTCCTTATTGGGCATATCAAATCCTGATCCATAAGAACCATCCGTGATGAACTCGCTGTATTGGCACTGGCTGCAGACATAGTGAGGCGAGAGCGGATTAACCTCGGTGATCCCAATCATGGTCGCGACAAAGCTGGATCCAACGGATCCACGCGATCCAACCAGGTAGCCCCGCTCATTGGAACGGTGCACCAGCATTTGCGAGGCCAGATAAATCACAGCAAAGCCATTCCCCAAAATAGAGGTCAATTCCTTTTCAATCCGCAGATCGACAATATCAGGCAGCGGATTACCATAGATCTCAAAGGCTCGCTGATAGGTCAATTCCGCAACCGTCTCTTCGGCCTTGTCGATAAATGGCGTATAGAGGTCACCTTTAACCACTTCAACTGGCTCAAAGGTCTCTGCCAGTGCATTGGTATTTTCAATGACAATCTTGCGTGCCAAGTCTTCTCCCAAAAAGGCAAATTCATCTAGCATTTCATTGGTAGTTCTGAAATGCGCTTTAGGAAGTGGCGCTGGCTGGGCATCTTCTCCATGCCCGATGGTCCGGTTGATCATGGCCCCTTGACCGAGACTGCGGACAATGATCTCCCGATAGATCTCATCTTCCGGTTCCAGATAGTGGACATTCCCTGTGGCAAGAACGGGCTTACCTAGGCGATCTCCCACTTCAATCAAGCTCTTGATAATGGTCTGGAGCTCGTCCATGTCCTTGACCTGCTCCTTGGCAATGAGGGGTGCATAGATTGCCGGTGGCATAACCTCGATAAAGTCGTAGTACTTGGCCACTTCGACCGCCGCATCCACGCCTTGTGACATGACTGCATCAAAAACTTCCCCTTCTGAGCAGGCCGATCCGAGGATCAAGCCCTCGCGGTGGGCATCCAGCACGGTCTTGGGAATCCGTGGGACTCCTTCGAAATACTTGGTCCCAGAAAGTGAAACCAGTTTAAACATGTTCTTAAGGCCGGTCTGATTCTTGACATAGAGGGTGGCATGCTTGACCCTGGCCTTCTTATAAGAATTCTCATCGATCAAATCGATATTCAGATCCTTGAGATTGGTCACCCCATGCTTTTCAGCGACATCTTTGATAAAGATAAAGAGCAGGCGCCCCGTTGCTTCCGCATCGTAGTTGGCCATGTGGTGGTGCTCCAAGCCTACTCCAAACCGCTTAGTCAAAGGCCCCAAGCCATGCCGTTTAAAATCTGGATAGAGGTTACGTGCAAATTCCAGGGTATCGATGACTGGCTGGGTAATCTTTGGTAAGCCATGACGCTCATAGTTAGCATTCATGAAGCCCACGTCAAAGGTGGCATTGTGGGCAACGAGAACCGTTCCCTCACAGAAGGCCTGAAATTCCTTCAAGACCTGCACCAAGGGCTTGGCCCCCCGGACATGCTCATTGGTGATCCCTGTCAATTGGGTCGTAAAGGCCGACAAAGGATGGCCCGGGTCAATAAATTCGTCAAACTCCTCAATGACATTGCCCTTGTACATCTTAGAAGCGGCAACCTGAATCAGGTCATTGTAAATGGCTGAAAGTCCCGTCGTTTCCACGTCAAAGACCACATAAGTCGCTTCATTGAGGTCCAGATCCACCTCGTTATAGGTGATCGGCACCTTGTCTTCTACGATATTGGCTTCCATCCCATAGATCAGCTGGATCCCAGCCTTCTTGGCTGCTTTAAAGCCATGTGGGAAGCTCTGCACATTGCCATGGTCGGTGATGGCCACCGCCTTGTGCCCCCACTCCGCTGCCTTGGCAACCAGCTCTTCGACTTCCGGCAGGGCATCCATGGTCGACATGTTGGTATGGGCGTGGAATTCCACCCGGCGCTCACCTTCTGACATCAGGTCCTTACGGGTATAATGGACGACTTCCTGGATGTCTTGGACATTCATAGTCAAGTCGCGCGTGAAATTGTTCATTTCGATATTTCCCCGCACCCGGAGCCAGCTGTTCTTCTTGATCATGTCAAACTTCTGGGCTTCTTCCTCATTTTTCACCCATTTCTGAAGGGAAAAACTAGAAGTATAGTCGGTCATCTTAAAGCTGATCAAGACCCGACCGGTCCGTGTCACCTTGTGCTCCACGTCAAAGACCATACCTTCAAAGACAATCCTGTTCTCTTCCGTCGTGATCTCAATCATCGGGGTGATCTCGGCCTTGTCTAGCTTGGGCTTAGCCACAGCCTTCTTGGCCTTGAAATCAAAGGCTGGCTTTTCTTCAACCGCTGGTGGCGGAGCCATCTGGGCCAAGGATTCCATGGCCCGCAAGGTCTCTTCATTGGCCGCTTGGAAGATCTTTTCATTTTCCTGCTCAAAGCGCGCCACTTCCTGCTCTGTCAGCGTATCATCAGACACCACCCGACAGGTGAAATGCGGAAAACCAAAGGCTTCCAACTGCTTGGCAAGGTTGGGCAAATGGTTCTTGCGAAAATGCTCCGTATCGACCGAAGAAGGCCCTGAGATGATCAATTCCTGCCCTTCCGCGCGCACCTGCAAGTCTTGGTAGAGCCCCTTAAAGCCTTGACTAGCGCAAGGTCCATCCTCAAAGACCTCACGATAGTAGGCCTGCAATAAATCCGCAGAAAAGTCCGGATTGGCCACTTGGATAGTAAAGGTCGCCTGGTTTCCCGTCTTTGAAAATTCGTCTCTCAAGCGCTGGCGCAATTCCTTAAACAAAGCAATGGGCAAGACTTCCGCAAAGGCAAAGCGGAACTCCCAAACCCGACTGACCTTGTGCACCACGACTTCTTGAATCTCCGCATGCAAAAAGGCACTGGAAGATCGCATCTCCAGCGGCATATCCAGCTGATCCATTAAAATTTCAAAGGTGTTGGACATTGTTTCTCCCTTGATCTTGATTCTTTTGCTCGCTTTTGAATGGCCCACTTTCTAAGCAAAAACAGACCATTCAAAAACATTCGTAACCCTTATTTTATCACAATTTAAGGATTAATTCGAGGGAGAAGTGAAGACGAAAAAATCACCGGTCTAGCGGTGATTTCTCCCCATGTTTCATTTATTCAGTTAGGGCTGATTCATTATTTATACTTCATCCCCATGACGATGGACACAACTGCTAAAATAGGCAATAAAATTAACATCCAGATTCCAATCCACATTTCCCGCTTATAAGATTTGTCTAGTCCACTATAGCGTTCAACGTATGATTCTTTTGGACAGGCTGGATTATACCAGACCGTCATCTTCGATCCCGGTGGAAAAGCATCTTGAAAAAGATTTCCCTTTGAGACTGTAGAATTGGTGTAGATAGTTATCCTTTGCGCCATCAAATCGATATCGCTAGGCGCTTGATTCGTTTTCCAAGGAAGTGTCGCTCGCACCACCCGATAATACTTCAGACTATTACGATAGGTCTGACCATCCACTCTATATTCGACAATTGGAGCCGCTACAATTTGTGTTCGCATATAGCCGACTACCACTCCCTCAATGCTCTTTGAAGAGAGGGTCTTAATCCTAACTTCTCTTTTATAAAAATGCCCAAAAAAGAGTGCGGTAAATAAGGGAAATCCAATAACAGCCACAGCAATGACTAGAAGTATTCTGATATCGGGCATACTCATCACCTACTTCATCAGATCTGACATACTCAGACTCATCTTCGTTCCATCTGTTATACTTTCGACAATTGATTGTTGCTCCTTGGTCAAAGGAAGCAAAAAGATCGTTGCCGATTGCGTTGGTAATGTGCCATTTTCAGAAATACTATACTCGACTAACTGATTTTGATATATAGGTTGTCCATCATAACTCCAATTGAGCTTAAACTCTGCATCATGATCAATATTCGTTGTCGTTTTGTTGACCAACATAAACACTACATATTCTTGTTGATCTAAAGTATAGGTACTCCCTGTATAATACAACGTGATCTCACCTTGCTTTCCAGCCTCCGGATGCTCCTTAACCAGCTTCTTACCCAGTTCGATCAAATCAGATGTTTTACCTTCATACTGAGGTGCGACTACAAATTTCAAGGCTTGTCCCTCTTTAGCAGATGAGGTTGCATTTGTAGTTTGCTCCGTTTTGCTTGCGGTTGCCTCCTTGACCTTTTTGTTAAGCTGAGCGCAGGCTGTTAAAGCAAGCACACTCGCCAGTAATACTAGCATCTTTTTCATGTATCACTTCCCTCTTCCATAATTAAATTAGATTCAAAAAATTATTCCTTACTATCATACCGGAAATTAGTTTGAAGAGCAAATTCGTCACTAGGTGGAGAGAGTTGATGGGATAAAAAAGAGAGGACAGTGGTCCTCTCTAAAATCTATTTTGCTTCGCTTCTTTTTCAGCTAGAGCATTAAAAAGTTTAGCTCATTACGTTCTTAAAAGAATGTACTATGCAGGAAAATCGTTGAATTGTGAATTTATATTTTCCACCATTTTTCGACGAAAATGTTGGTCAGAGGTCGTTTTTCCTCCTTGGATATACCGTTCTTGACGTTGCAATCCAGTCTCCGGTGCTTTCGTATACATAGTTTGACCAATTGAGTTAGCCATAGAATCATCTGCTACTCTGAAAGATTCACCTACATTACACAAGAATTCATCCAAAGATCCAATTGTCTCCTTCATTTCAGAAGATAATTCTTTTAAACTATCTGTCGCATTTTGAATCAGTTCTGTAGCACTAGACTCAATGAAATCAGAAGCATTATTTTCTAATTCAGAGCTCAAATCTCGAAAAGCACCATTCACCCTGTTTAAATTATCAGGATTAATATTCTTTAGATTCTTATCCATTTTATCCTTCCTTCTTATCTTGTTCAACCAATATTCGGCGTTCCTTATTTAAGGCTAAATCTTTCTCTACGTCATAATAGGCTTCAAACTCTTCTTTTGTATTGACTTGATGGGCCTGCCCATCCTTACTCAATTCTGCTGGAATTGTGATTCCTTCATAGAGATTGGTATTAGCGGGAACAAATAGTTGGTACAAATTGATAAACTGTTGGACATTGCCATAAACCCTATAATAATCTACTTTTGAATCCGTTAGAAAGTAGATTTGAGAATCTTTTTTACTTAATAATTGATAGGCTTTTGGATCAGTCTTTTCTAACATACTTCCTTTTAATTTATTAGGAAAAAAAGTCAACTGATTCTGGTTATATATATCAAATAAATTAGCAGTTCTCATTGATGTCGTAGCGTCTTCTAGAGTTTTCTTCAATACCCCTAATTCAACAGAAGGAATTTTCTCTGGATATTCTTGTATCTTACCATCTTCCCATTCTATTTTCTTTGTTTCAAGATTTAGCCAAAGTTGTCTAGCTTTTGAATTTCTCGAGTCCAATTTATATACTTTTATCGGTAAATAATCTTTCCCATTAATTTCTTCAATACCACCTGTATTTTCTGGAACATAATTCGAATTATAGTCTTCCACCAACTTATAGAGATCGACCTGACTTCCTTCTAATTTTTGATCTCTAATTCGATAAATAGAGAGAGAAAAATAAACATCTGGATCCTCTTTAGGTAACTTTTGTGTCCATCTATAAGTTGAATTATGGAAATATGTACGAACAATATAATGTTTATTAGATGCTCCATGAGGGCCTAACAAGTTACCCCCCTTAGCATAATCATACTTGACAAAAAGTTTATCTTCTTCAGGAGTTAGGGATTTCCAGTGAACCACAACACCCTGACCATCCTCCAAAAATTTATAGGAATCAATTTCCCATTTACCAGTATAGTAGTCGTATTTTTCATATTTCTCACGTTCTTGTTTGGCTTTTTCTTGTTTTTGGTGATCCTGAAAGGTAAATAATCCCAAAATAACGATTGCAATCGTTAGGAGCAATAAACTGCCAATAATTAGGTTTTTTTTCATTTTTCCTCCTAAGCACCATACTTCTCATGAAAATAATCATCAAGATATGTAATCGAATCTGTACCAACAACATCTTTCAATAAAGATTCCATTTCCAAAATCTGTTCCGTTGTCATATCTTGTATAGTTAATGGTTTATAAGTTACTAATGGTCCAACCCCACCAATCATCATACTTATATTTCGTTGTTCCGAAGTCATATTTTCGATACTCATATTTTTTATATCAGGATGTTCCCCTAAAAGAAAAGCTCTCATCCGTGGATCATCCTTAAAATACTTGTTAATTTCATTACGCCCATCATCAGCTGATCCTCTTGCTTCTAGGAACCCCATAACACCTCTTTCATTTAGCTCTTCTGCTCTCTTATATGCTCCATAGTCTGTATAAATCTCTGAACTTTGTGCAATTGGTTTACTTTTAATACCATTTTCTCTATGTTCCAGTGTCCAGCCCCCCTGACCGAGCAACGCATCATATATATTCTTGCCCGTTTTACTTCTTTTTTGTTCAAATTCTTTAAATTTACTATCTAATTCCATATAGTCTTGTAACACATTTGCTAAGGGAGAAGCAGCATAATTTCCAGAATTTTTAATAATTGTTTTTATACGTCCAGATGTTATCTCCTCTAAAACTTTCTGTGCATTCTCTACACCATCACCGACATCCGGTTTTGTTATAGCAGTCAATACATTGAAACTAGATGATGCTACTGGGCCTCCAACAAATTCTAAGACTGTTTTTATACCATTTTTTCCAACAGATGCCCAAAATTCATCTACTGCTTTCTTTTGTTCTTGTTCAATTTCTTCTAATTCTGTTTGATATTTACCATTAAGCGGACCAACAATACCACTTTCAAAATGAGATTTATGTCTATCGAAAGTAGTTACAGTAACCAGCTTAAGTTCGTCATATCCCTGAATAGGATCACTTGCATTTTTGATAAGCCCCTTTTTACTTGTTGATACAGTTAGTTCCCATTCAGGATTTTCTGAATCATTTAAGCTAACTGATAGCCCTCGACGGGTGTAACTATCTTTCACTTTATGGTCAGAACTATTTCCTAAAATCTCTTCCCTTTTATGCTCAGTTCCAATTTTCAACACTGCAATCGAAGCCAATAAAACTGATAAATCATTCATTTCTTTCAATTCTTTTTTATAGCGATCCATTTCTGTCTCGTTATAGTCAGCAGACTTTTCAAACTGGGACATTTCTACAACATGAATTTTTTTCCTGATTGCTTGTTGATCTCCGAGATTTTTTGCTATTGTTTTTACTACGGATTGATCAGCTTTTTCAATAGCATTAAGGAAACGATTCATATTTTTCATTCCTGGCGCACTTCCATCCATCCAAGAAGTCATATCTTCTGCTACATTAGTATACGCACCGGAGGAAACTTTGGCAGGATCCTTAGCCATAATGTTAGCTATTTCTTCTATATTACCTGATAATTGTGAATTCAAAATTTCAACATCAGCATCCGTTTTAACCCTATATAGATAAACCATTTTATCTTTACTAAGATAGCCAGTCTTGATAGCCTCTAATAGATCTGGAATAGATACCTTCGTCACGGCTTTCGCATTCCGAGTTTGCGCTGTCAAAGATGTAAATAAAGCTGCCGAACCGTTAACGTTATCTGATAGTGCCGAATCTGCCAGTATAATTCCAGTATGAGTCCCTGATCGGGCAAGAATTTCAGTTGTTATATACATGTCTGCTACAAGATCAAAGCTTCCTAAACTAGAATCTCCTTCTCCCATAGCTTCAACAGCTTCATCCAGCACAGTAACTAAATCATCCTTAACAATTGTAATCTCATTACGTTGAGGTGTAGTAAGAGAATTCAATAAAGTAGTCATTGCATCATCATCTGTGTATGCTAAACTTGAGAACCCCAACCCCTTAATCGCATCTGTGAAAGTGGATATATGACGCCCGTAAGTTCGAATAGCCTCAGGAGCTGTAGAAAATATGGTCGTTTGGATATTATTTAATACACTAAAGAATGCATTAATAGCCTCTGCTTTTTCACCTTCTAGACTCGTATTGAATTCACGAACTGTATCGTTAGCAGCTAGTTCGAATTTACCAGCGAACCCCTGGATGCTAGTTGCATAATTCTCTAAACCAGAAATATTCTTTACTTTTACTGTCATACATTCACTTCCTTTATGAATTCATAGCTGCTATCAAAGCACTCTGAGCATTCGCCGCCTTCGTATTAGCTGTTGCTAAATCTGCTTCTACCTGTTTAATTTTGGCACTCAGTAATCCTAGAATTTCCTCTTTTTTTGTCACTAATACTTTTTCTAAGGCGGTTAAATCTGCTTTTTCTTGGTGCTCTTCATCGTCGTACTTATCACCTGCAATATTTTCAGAAAGTGTCACCTCATACTTTATAGTTGTTGACTGTTTGTTCAATTTTGTATGAATAGCTCTCAACTTTGAAACTTCCCCTGATAATCGAGTAACTTCAATACTTGCTTCAATAGATGCTCTTGTTAAGGCATTTAATGTCGCTTGATTAGCCATAATTCATCCCCCTTCTATTTCATTAATATTTTCACTTTTCTTACAAATCCATCTTCTACATAGTAGTTCACCTGGCTATCAAGTGGTTCTTCACGGACTGGTCGATTGATAACATTTAGGACACTTTGGTCTGTAATCCGCATGGCCACGATCGCTTGTTTATAGAGTTTGATAGATTTTGATACTTCGTCAATTTTTCGATTCAACTGACTACCACTCATGGCTACTGTAGCATAGCCTGCACGCGCCCCTTTTTCAAGGACATAGTTCAGACTAGATTGAAGATCCATACTTAGATCATTCATAAGATCTAGTTGATTGTATAGTACAATCGTTGCTTCATGTTGTGATTTCTGTTGTTCCAATCTCAATTGGATATTTTCTTCCATTTTCTTGATTCCAGCTACATAATCTTCCTTCGTAGAAAGAATTGTTACACCTTCCATCTCTGGCAATTCATTGTAGGCTGGCGCCAACACAATCACCTTTTGCTTACTACGAGCGATTTGCTTGACGAATTGTGTCATCTGCTCTTCTTTATCTGTCAGATAGAGTAGGTTGCCTTTCTTGAGATCCCATGTCACAGGCTCAACTGTTTCCAGATCCAATCCGAGTGGCACTTTTCCTTCATCCAGCAAGGCTGCTACATCCTCACGTCCATAGAAGGCTGCTTCTGTCAACTCATCTGGCACCATTGGAATGCCTGCTGGGGTGCGACCTGTCCAAATCTCTTTGAGACTTTGGACTTGGTCGCGGAGGTTGTTGATGATTTGGATATCATTGTCTCCTGCGACTGGTAGAGCGAACTGGACGACATCGACTTCGTCACGCTTCATGAGCGCCCGCCCCTTGATGTCTTCCATGGTAGACGCTAGTGGGGTTGCTCCCACGATACCGCGGATCTCAGAGATATCATTTTGTGGCAAGGTCAGCTGG
>NZ_JUPI01000118.1 GCF_001074805.1 Streptococcus parasanguinis
CAGCGAACTTCGAAGAAGTTCCATGACTTAGTTTTGAGCCTAAGGTCTCAAAACTCCCGAGTGCCTGAAACAATTGTTTTCAGGCACTTTTCTCACGGCGGAAAGTTCCTAAGTATTTTTTAATGAGCCTTAAAAAGTATCTAATTTTAATTTTTTAGGCATCCATTAGTTTGTTTGATGTAAAAAATCAGTTTGTCTACATTATCTGTGAATGACAGATATTGATTTAGTCTAAACCTTGAACATAGGCATCTACTGCTACGATGGCTTGGGCAATATCAGAAGCCTTCACTTCAAATGGCATTTGATGGATGGTTTCTCCTTCGATGGTGGCTTGTTGACCAACTTTGAGAAGATCTTCATAACTTGCAGTTTCAAGATGCATTTCTTTCAGAGTCGTTGGCATACCGATTTGTTGATAGAAACGAATGTATTTGTTCAATTCTTCCTTCGGACGGTTTTCCAAGAACAATTGAACCAAGGTTCCATAGGCTACTTTTTCACCATGAGTCAAATGGTGGATGTCCCCAGTAAGGGCAGTAAAGCCATTATGGATGGCATGGGCAGCTGCTAATCCCCCACTTTCAAATCCAATCCCACTGAGAAGGGTATTAGCTTCAATAATGTTTTCAAGAGCAGGGGTTACGACTTTGGCTTCACAAGCAGCCATGGCTTGAAGACCGTCTGCAAATAAGGTTTCTTCACAACGTTGTGCAATGGCGACACCCGCTAAGGTTTGTCGTTGACCCAACATGGTTTTTCCATTGGCTTGCATTACCGCACGCGCTTCGACCCAAGTCGCTAATCCATCTGCGATTCCAGAAGCGAGCAAACGTTTTGGTGCTTGAGAGATGACTTTGCTATCCACCAAGACCAATTCTGGGTTTTTAGAATAGAAAATATAGCGAGCAAAGGCACCTTCATCCGTGTAGATAACTGACAAAGCGGAAACGGGAGCATCTGTAGAGGCAATGGTAGGAGCAATCACAACTGGTGATTTTAAAAGATCGGCAATAGCTTTCGCACTATCGATGGTCTTTCCTCCACCAAGTCCAATGACCAAATCACAGCCATTTTCTTCTGCCAAACTAACCACACGATTGATTTCGTTATCAGAAGCTTCTCCATTAAAGAAGACTGGCAAGACTGTAAATCCATACCGAAGGAGATATTTTTCAAATCGTTCTCCTACGATTTCATAGACTACTGAGTCGCATAGTAATACAGGATGACTCCCCAGTTCTAAAATAGGTTTTGCATTTTCAAATAAGGCATTTTCCCCTTGAATGTAACGTGACGGACTTGCAAAATTTCTCATATACTCCTCCTTTATCAAATTATATTCTGATGATGAATAGCTGACCAATCATTTGCAAAATCATTCACCGCTTTTTCAATTGACGGCATTCCAAAAGCCGCTTCAAAGACATCAGCCCCAGCAGTGATGGCTTGTGCCCCTTCTTTGAATGCTCGATTGACTTGACCGACATTCTTAAAGGATGCTGCTAGAATTTTGCTTGATGATTGATTTTTTTCGATTGAATCTGCCAATTGTGCTATTACCTGTGCTGAATCAATATTCAAGTTCTCCATTCGATTATAATAGGGAGCAAGGTAATCTGCGCCTGCTTCAATAGCCAAAAGACCTTGAAATACAGTATAAATTGCGGTTGCAGTAATTTTATAACCTTCTGATTTTAATGTTTTGATAGCTGCCAACCCCTCAGGAGTAACCGGAACTTTAATAAAAACATTTCCGCCACATTCTTGTCGAATTTTCGCAGCATCTTTTAAAATACCGTCATAATCTTTCGCAACAACTTGCACATGGATAGAAGGAGCTTCACCAATGATCTCCCGAACCTCATGAATCCGTTTAAAGAAATCGATTTCTCCTTCTTTTTTGGCAATTGTTGGGTTAGAGGTTACCCCAGCAAGAGGTAACACTCGAGCCCATTTTTTTATTTCATTTATATTTAAAGTATCAAGCATAAATTCCATATACATACCTCTTTACTATAGAGTATGCTCTGTCCGTCCAATAATATCATCTTGTGTAGCTCTTGATAGTACATTGAAGAAAGCTGAGTAGCCTGCAACACGTACAATTAAGTCACGGTGTTTTTCCGGATGTTTTTGAGCATCTAATAACGTTTCTCTAGAAACCACATTATATTGAATATGGTATCCATGTAGACGATTAAAGAACGTACGGAGTAAAGCAATAAGTTTTAATTTATCTTCTTCTTTGGCTAAAGTTTGTGGGTTTACTTTTTGGTTCAGTAAAACACCACCAACTATTTCATCTGTTGGCAATTTAGAAACTGATTTTAGAACAGATGTTGGGCCATGTTGGTCCATATTGTGGGATGGAGAGCATCCTTCTGCTAGTGGAGTTCCAGCATTACGACCGTCCGGAGTAGCTAATGTTCCACGACCTTGTCCTACATTGGCTGAAATAGAAGATGTACCTGAGTAACGGATACCACCGATTGGCCCACGTCCATAGCGAGTATTTGGATATTTAGCAATTTCATCCACATAAATATCGTATGCTTCTCGAACTAAGCTGTCTGCATAGTCATCATCGTTTCCATACTTCGGTGCATCATGGATAAGCATCTCTTGGATTTCTTTTCCACGTTCGCCCTCGTAATCGGTTTTCAGAGCATGCCATAGCTCTTGTGGTGTTAAGCGCCCTTCTTCAAATACCAGTTTCTTGATCGCTGCAAGCGAATCGGATAAGTTTGCAATACCCACTTGTAAACCAGAAATATAATCGTAGACAGCCCCACCTTCTTTTAGGTGTTTTCCACGTCCAATACAGTCATCTGTCAAAGCTGAACAGAGGATATCTGGCACTTCTCTTTCAAGAGATAGGTCGATAGAGTTTTCTACGATCACACTCATGCGGGTTAAGTGGCGTAAGGTCTTGTCCCATGCTGTTTGCAATTCATCGAAGCTCTTCATGTCTTTAAAGTGACCAAAGCTTGGTGCAAAGCGCTTGCCAGAAGCAGGATCGATTCCGTCATTCATCGTAATGAGCAAAACTTTAGGGAAGTTCATATAACTCATACCTGTACAGCGATATCCCCACTTACCTGGAACAGCTGTTTCTACACAACCAATTGCACTGTAATCATAAGCATCTTCTTCAAGCACGCCTTTTGAAATAAAGGATGGAATAATGATCTCATCATTATTGAAAGCAGGCATACCGAATCCGAGCTTCATAACTTCAATACATTCGTTCATGAAGCGGGCATCCAAACCAGCATGGTAACGAACAGTTAAGTTTGGTTGAGGAAGGTGAGTTTGAGCAACAGACTTCAACACTAAATAAGACAATGGGTTAACAGCGTCTTTCTTATCACGCGTTTGACCACCAATCGTAACATTTTGATAAAGCGGACTACCTGCAGATGAGAAGGTATGTGCTTGACTACGTACTTTGTTAATTGTAATAGTCTTAATCCAAAGGTTGGTCAAGCGTTCAACAATACTCTCTTCAGTTTCCCGTCCACTTTCCAAATCAGCTTTAACGTATGGATACATATATTGGTCAAAACGGCCATATGAAAGTGAGTGTCCATTTGATTCAATCTGAAGAATACATTGGATAAACCAAACAGACTGAACAGCCTCTGCAAATGTACTTGCAGGCTCGTATGGAACTTTTGAGCAAATCTCTGCAATTTCAAGCAATTCCTTCTTACGTTCAGGAGTTGCTGTCTCAGCAAGTTGTTTAGCAAGTTCAACAAATCGTTGAGCATAGGTCTTAACAGCATCAACTACGATAAAGATAGAATCGTAAAAATGGTACTTATCAATGCTAGCTGGATCCGTTAGATCTAGGGCTGCTTTAGCTTGGCGGGCTCTTTCTTCAAAACCTTTCAAGCCATATTGCAATAATTTTTGATAATTGACTGCTAAGTGGGCATCTCCTGAATTCATCTTCCCTTCCATACCGAAGAATCCTGTTTCCATATAGACAGATACTTCTTCAGGTAGAAGAGCTCCAGCTCTTGCACGTAAGTTATTATTTTCCCAGAACGGTGCGATACTACGGAGCTGCTCTTTCGTTTCTTCCGTAATATAGAAGACGTCACCATCCCGCTTTTCAAAAAGATCCAATTCCTTCAGAACGAACTCTAAAGTATATTCTGGGAAGATCGGAGCATCTTTATTAGAGGATGCTTGGTTTCCAGCAATCATGGATTCATCCTCAATATAGATTGTCATATTTTCAAGAATCTCTTTCAACATATAGGCACGTTTAAGAACATTTGGTTGTTCCTTATAACGATCATATGCCTTAGTTGCAAGAACGGCACGTTCAGCGTCGATATAAGGCTTCTTGTTTAAGACATCTTCACGATACTTATTCATGCGTTCAGTGAGGCTTCCAAAATATTCTGTTTTAATGCTTGTACTTGCTACTTCTACTTGTTTCATTTTTTCAAAACCTTTCTTTTGAAATTATTTTGTTTTCTTTCGTAACTATAGTAGCATTAAATTTTACGAATTTCAATGAATTATGGATAATACCTATAAATTCTATTCTAGTCGCACATCTGTGCACTCCTAATAAACGCACTATTTTTCAGCTTGTAATTCGTTGTTATAGGCAAGATTATCTTGGAATTTGAAGAATGGGAAATATACGACAGTCGAGGTTGCGAGAACCAGCACTTGAACGAAAGCACCTTGCCAACCTCCAACCATAAATCCAGAAATAATGGCTGGTGTACTCCAAGGAAGGGTCACACCTGAGAATGGATGCATGAACCCAATAGCAATTGAAGTATAAACAATTATCGCTGCTAAAATTGGAACGATAATAAATGGAAGGAACATCACTGGGTTCATTACAATTGGGAAGCCAAATACGACGGGTTCATTAACATTGAAGATTGCAGGAAAAGCTGCAACTTTCCCAAGTGCCTTATATTGTTTTGACTTAGCAGCAAATAACATAGCAACAACCAAACCAAAGGTTATACCTGATCCAGACAAAATAAGGAAACTATCTAGGAATTGTTGAGTTACAATGTGAGCACCATTTTCAACGGATAGCTTCCCAGCTGCCAACATTGATTTATTGGCATCCAGGTTAGAAAGTAGTAAGGCTGTTACTACACCATTGACAACTGATTGTCCGTGCACACCAAACCACCACAAGAACGAAATAAAGAAGGCAATTCCAATCGCTCCGTAAAGTGATCCTGTTAGACCTTGTAGAGGAACCTGAATGACATCATAGATCATTTCAATGAAAGTACCGCCACTTGTCACTACTTTTGATACGATATAGACAATCATTGATAGTAAGAAAATCACGAAAGCAGGAATCATCGCTTCAAATTGTTTGGCAATGGCTTGAGGTACTTGTTCTGGCATTTTAATAACAATGTGTCTTTGGATAAACACAGTATAAATCGCACCAACTACCAGACCTATAATAATAGCCCCGATAATCCCTTGACCACCAAACCATACTTTTGCAATGGCATCACCAATTGGTTCTCCCTTAGCTGGTACATAAGAAGATTTTAACAAGATAAAGTATGAAGATAGGGACAAAACTCCTGCTGGCAAGGGTTCTACTCCACTGTTTTTAGCATATGAATAAGCAATGGAGAAGCACGAAATTAAGCCCATGATGGCGAATGTTCCTGAATAAACCTGCATAAATGGCTCTGTCCACGTATCGCCAAATACACTAGCAATAGCCTGATTAAGGCCTTCAAATGGTAATTGCCCAATAATCAGGAACAAACTACCAACTACCGTTAATGGAAGGATCGCTAACATCCCATCTTTAAGAGCAATAATTCCTTTCAAGTTTACAAACCGCATGATTGGAGCGATAATTTTCTGAGAATTAAAATTAGACATGGGAAGCCTCCTTATTTTTCTCCTAGCAATTCTAGAGCTAGATTTAGTACTTTCTTACCATCCAACATCCCATAATCTGCCATAGGGATGACAGCAATAGGAATATGGTTTGCCTCACAAATCGCTTTTGATTTATCCAAAGTATAAGCTACTTGAGGGCCCAACAAAGCGACATCGATTTCAGGAGCAAAATCTGCTAATTTCGCTTGAGAATAGGCATCGATTTCAGCATCAATCCCTAATTCCTTAGCCGCCACCTTCATATTATTTACCAACATTCCTGTTGAAAATCCTGCTGCACAAAACAATCCAATTTTCATCTTCTTTTCCTCCTTATTGTTTCGCTGAAAGTTCTTTACGTAAGTCAATCATTTCTTTGATCAAGTTAATCTCTGTGATTGAAGTCATTAAGTGATCTTGTGAGTGCACAAACAAAGCTGTAATCTCTGTCTTTGTCCCACCTGCTTCCTGGGCTAAAAATTGTGTTTGCAAGTTATGCGCTTCTAGCAATGCTGCATCTGCTTTCGCAATTTCGTCTTCAGAAGATGTAAAATCGCCCTCCTTAGCATATGATAAAGCTTGGTAAATATGCTGTTTAGCATCACCCGCATTTAAAATCAATCCCATAATAATTTGGTCTGCAACAATTATTTCCATGTGCACTACACTCCTTTATCAATCTACTGAAAGCGCTTTTTCTATTGTCAATATACCATTTATATTTTTGCCGGTCAATAAAAATCACAACATTTGATTATTGTTTTTGTTTTTTGCACATTTGTGCTATTCAACTCAAAAAAATAAGGACTGCATTCCTGCTGTCCTATTTTTTAGTAAATTGCTGATCACCATCTAATTCTAAGACTTTTAAGATCGTTGCTTCATCTGTGACTAAATGATTGATATAGTTGGCTTTCAAAACCGATAAAAGTGCTTTTGCTTTCTGATCACCGTAGGCCAAAGAGATGGTGTTTGGTACCTCTCTCAATTCCTCCAATGTGATAGATATTGTTCTTTCCTGTAATTCAGGATAAACGGGGATACCTTCTTGATCAAAGAAACGACAGCATACTTCTCCTACAGCATGTTCTGACTCCAATTTCTTAAAATCATTTGATGTCAGCATATCAAACCACTGAGGATTCTTGCTATCTGCATAGCCACCAATCCCTACAGCCGCAACATCCAAACAACGCCAACTAGCTTTCAAATCCTCAAAATACTTAGAAGATAAGATGCCTTCCGTCACCTCAGAATTTTCTTGAATGACACTCGCGTTTATAAAATGACATTCCCCATGAAATTTACTCGCCATACTGTAGATCAGCGTATTGACATGGTAGCGAGCATGAATATGACTGGGACCTCCAGCTAGGGGATAAAACTGTACACCATCCAAGCGCTTCGTTCCAACTTGTTCTACCATTAATCTGAGAGACTTGCCCCATGAAAATCCGACTGTCATTCCATCTTCAATCAAATTACGAAGCATGACCGCACTTGCTTGCGCCAGTCGCTTTTCAAGGCTTTCTCGAGGTTCATCAACTAGATTCGGTATAATCTCGATAGCTTTTAAGCCATATTTTTGTTTGATATAATTTTCTAAATGGAAGAGGCGAGTATCAAAGTTTTCGATTTCAATTTTTACTACGCCCTCTTTCTTGGCCTCTGCTAGCATTCTGCTGACAGTTGTACGGTAGATTCCAGTTTCTGCTGCGATTTGCGATTGACTTTTGTCTTCAACATAGTATAGATAGGCTAATTTAGCAAGTAACTTTTTCCGTTCATCTTTCAATTGGCTTCTCCTTCTTATACTAAAGTTAAAATTGTTTGTGAATCCTCAAGTTTTTCTTTCGCTTCTTGAGATATATTCTTATCTGTTATGACTCTCGAAACTTGTGAAAGTGCAAATCGTCTGACAGTTCCACATTTCCCAAATTTACTTGAATCTGTTAAGACAATCACTTCTTTAGAAACATCGGACATAGCTTGAACAACTTCACTTCTCATCATATCTTTCCCAGTAAAGCCAAGTTCGTCATCATATCCGTCTACCCCTACAAAAGCAAAGGGAACTCTAAAAGAGCGGATTAATTCTTTCAAAAGCGGACCTACAGTCACTCTCGATTCTTTTTGAAATTCACCACCAAGTAGGATGATTTTACAAGAATCATATTCCTGAATATAATCTGCAATAAAGTAAGAATTTGTCACAATCTTGACATTCTTTTTTGTTTGGCAAATTTCTTCCGCTAGCAAGGCACATGTAGAGCCCGATTCAATCAAAACCGTGTCGTTATCCTTAATTAATTTAGCAGCTTCCCTGGCTATTCTTTTCTTGGTATCATATTGAAAGGACAGTCGAACATTGATATCATCTCCACTATTTAAAACAGCATAGCCGTGTTCTCTATGCAATAATCCTTTGGATTCTAGCTTGTCCAAATCCTTTCGAATGGTCACTTTAGAGACTTGTAATTTCTCAGACAAACTATTAACATCAATCTTTTCAAATTCCGATACTAATTTCAATATTTCATCTAAACGTTGCATTGTTTTTACCTCTTCTCTATTTTAGCAAATTTTCGAGTGAATTCAAAACAAAATAAACTTTCGTTCGTAATTGAATTAGTTTCTTAAATAATGTATAATGGACTTACTAGATTGATAGGAGAGCAAAAATATGGAACAAAATCGCGGCATAATCTTTAATATCCAACACTTTAGTATCCATGATGGTCCTGGAATCCGAACTACTGTATTTTTAAAAGGATGTCCCCTACGTTGTCCATGGTGCTCCAATCCTGAATCCCAGCGTGCAAATCCTGAAAAAATGTTGGATGCTGTTACTAAAAAGGAAACCATCACAGGAGAAGAAAAAACAGTTACCGAGATCATAGATGATGTCTTAAAAGACGTTGACTTCTACGAAGAATCTGGTGGTGGCCTTACCCTGTCTGGTGGAGAAATCTTCGCTCAATTTGAATTTGCCAAAGCTATCTTAAAAGCTGCGAAAGAAGTTGGACTTCATACTGCAATCGAAACGACAGCTTTTGTTGAACATGAGAAATTTGTCGATCTCATTCAGTATGTTGATTTTATTTATACAGACCTTAAACATTACAATACACTTAAACATAAGAAGGTTGTCGGAGTCAACAATCATCTGATTATTAAAAATATTCATTATGCCTTTGCTCAAAACAAAACAATCGTTTTACGTATTCCAGTCATTCCTAATTTCAATGACTCTTTAACTGATGCTGAAGAATTTGCTTCCCTTTTTAATTCTCTCAACATCGATGAAGTACAACTTCTCCCATTTCACCAGTTTGGAGAAAACAAATACAAGCTTTTAGGACGTCGCTATGAAATGGAAGGAATAAAAGCCCTGCATCCAGAAGATTTATATGACTACCAGCAAGTTTTTTTAGATCATGACATTCACTGTTATTTCTAATCCACTCAAAAATCCCCAAAACTAGTTTCAGTAGATTGAAACTTGGCTTTGGGGATTTTTATTTTTTTACGACCGTCGAGAAAAAGAGAGATTGACTGGTGGGTATGGCCCACATGGTCAATCTCCTATTTTCTTCTCGCTTTTTTTACGGGCTTAGTATCTTAGACTACCAAATGATCACACGATCTTCTGGTGCGCGCCACATGCCGTCTCCTTCTTTGACATCAAAGGTTTCAAAGAATTCGTCAAAGTTTGGTAATTGAACATTGGTGCGGAGTTTTCCTGGTGCGTGGACATCGACACTTGCGAGGAGTTGCATGTACTCTGTCCGAGCTTTCATGCGCCAGATGCGAGCAAAGTTGGTGAAGAATTCTTCTGCTGAGAAATCTTCCTCTTTCTTAGCGGCTTCAAGGGCTGCAGCGATACCACCGAGGTCTGCTACGTTTTCAGAAACGGTCAATTTCCCGTTGATCTTGGCACCGTAAGAGTCTTGTCCTTCAAACTGATCGATGACTTTTTGAGTCCGAGCGGTAAAGGCTTCGTAATCTTCTGGCTTCCACCAGTCTTTCAAGCTACCGTGCTCATCAAAGGATGCTCCATTGGTGTCAAAGGCGTGGGAGATTTCATGGGCAATGACTGCACCGATTCCGCCGTAGTTGGCTGATGATGATTGGTGAAGGTCATAGAAAGGTGCTTGTAAAATCGCTGCTGGGAAGACGATTTGGTTTTGTTGCGGATCATAGTAGGCATTGACCAGGTGGGCTGGCATGTGCCATTCGCTTCGATCAACCGGTTGGTTCCACTTGCTCCAAGTATGGGCAATGGAAATTTCGTAAAGGGCTTGAGCATTTTCAACCAAGGTCTTGCTTTCGTCGATGATCTTTTTGGCGTATGTTTCTGGTAATTTTTCAGGGTAGCCGATATGTGGTGTGATGACATTGAGTTTGACAATGGCTTTTTCACGAGTTTCAGGAGCGAGCCAGTCTGCTTTTTCTAAGCGCTCCTTATAGACGTCAATCATGGTCGCTACTTTATGCTCTACGTCTGCTTTTGCTTCTGGTGAGAATTTTTCGCCCGCATACCAGAGTCCAAGCGCTTGGCTATAAGGTCCTTCTGCCAAGGCCAGAGCTGCTTTTTCTTTTGGACGAGGTTCTGGAATCCCCGTGATCATCCGTCCATATTCACCAGACAAGACACGGATTTCTTCCGTCAAGAAAGACGTCCAATCTAAAGCTGCACCAAGTTTCAATTTGGCATGAATGGTTTCCCAGTTGGCTGCCGAGTAGTATTTTGGTGCGAATTCCTTCCAGAAACGCTCTTCTGGCACGATGATTTTATCCGGAGTTTGTCCGATCACTTCAGTAAAGAAGGCATCGAGTGGCAATTCTGGGACCAAGGCCTTGAAATCTGACCACTCATAAGGATGATAGAGTTTGTTGTACTCGGATCTTTCTTCATTTGACAAGACATATTTGGCCAATTCTGCATCCGCCGCAATGACCTTATCCAGGATATCCTTGATTTCTGCCTCTGAGAATTCAAATTTAGGTAAGAGTTTTTCCATCATTTGGCGCCAGATAGCCAGTAATTCTGGGCCTTTTTCGTTGCCTTCTTCATAATAGGTTGTATCTGGCAAGATGAGAGCAAGAGACTCTCCCCACAAGACATTCATTTGGGCATTCATAAAGTCTGGTGACACGCTAAATGGCAAGAGATTTGGTTTGCCAGCTAGCTCATAGGTGCCCAACTTGCTGGTATAGTCTTCAAAGGAAGATAAGGCCTTGATTTCGTTGATCAAGGGCATAGCTGGAGCCACACCAGCTGCTTCCCGTGCATCAAAATCTGCCACCATTTTGTGGTATTTGACAAAGTTTTGCAGAATGCTATCTTCAGGCAATTCTTCTCCTCGTTGCCATTTTCCGGTAATATCCAACATCAAGTTTTCGATATCTTGGATCAAGTCCATAAAACCACCGGTTGACGGTTTGTCATCTGGAATCACAGCTGTCTCAGCCCATGCCCCATTGACGTAATCATAAAAATCATCTTGTAAACGTACCATGATCTTCTCGCTTTCATTCTTTTGTAATAACCTTATCAAAAATAGGAACTTTTTTCAATGATTTCAAGAGATTTAAGTTGAATTATTTTAAAAATTAACTTGACTTAACTTTTTATTCGTGTATAATTATTTCAAAAATTAACTTGACTTAATTTTTTTATTCATGTATATTAATGGTAAAGGAGCAAAATCATGATTCAATTTGAACATCTCAGTGTTGCTTACCAGCAAACACTGGCCTTGGAGGATCTTTCCCTCACCATCCAGGGTCCAACCATCCTAGGCATTCTTGGCCCCAATGGGGCTGGAAAATCAACCCTAATCAAGGCCATGCTAGGACTTCTCCCTCATGCGGGAAAGGTCCAGCTCGATCAAAAAGATCTCAGCCAAGTTCTTCAACGGGTGGCCTACGTCGAACAGAAATCCGCTATTGATTTCCACTTTCCCATCACGGTGAGAGAGTGCATCTCACTGGGTCTTTATCCCCACCTTTCTATCTTCAAGAGAAAAAGCAAAGAAGATCTCCAAAAAGTGGAAAATGCCTTGAAACTTGTCAATCTTCTTGATCTAGCGGATCGCCAGATCGGCCAGCTTTCAGGAGGGCAATTCCAACGGGTGCTGATCGCCCGCTGCTTGGTCCAAGAAGCGGATGTCATTTTTTTGGATGAGCCCTTCGCAGGGATTGACTCTGTCAGCGAAGACATCATCATGCAGACCCTCCAGACCTTGAAACAAGAAGGCAAGACCATTCTGATCGTCCATCACGACCTCAGCAAGGTCCCAGCTTATTTCGACCAGGTCCTCCTCCTTCATCGTAAACTGATTGCATTTGGGAAAACAGAGGAAACCTTTACCAAAGAAAATCTGCATGCAGCCTATGGGCATGAACTCTTTATAGGAGGTGGCGTCGGATGATTACAGAATTTATCGATGGATTACAGCAATTCCACTTCTTACAGAATGCCCTGATCACAGCCATCGCCATCGGGATTGTCGCTGGAGCCGTTGGATGCTTCATTATTTTAAGAGGCATGTCTCTCATGGGAGACGCTATCTCACACGCAGTTCTTCCTGGTGTGGCTCTCTCCTTTATCCTGGGCATCAATTTCTTTATTGGCGCTATTGTCTTTGGCCTCCTGGCGTCCGTCCTTATCACCTATATCAAGAGCAACTCCATCATCAAGAGCGACACTGCAATTGGGATTACCTTTTCTTCTTTCCTCGCCTTAGGAGTCATCCTGATTGGAGTCGCTAAAAGTTCCACCGACCTTTTCCACATCCTCTTTGGGAATATCTTGGCCGTCCAAGACCGGGATATGTGGATAACCATCGGTGTTGGTGCTGCGGTCTTGCTGGTGATTGTCCTACTCTTTCGACCCTTACTGCTCACATCTTTTGATCCTGTTCTGGCTCAATCCATGGGCGTCCGGGTCAAGGTCTATCACTACCTCCTTATGGTGCTCTTGACCTTGGTTTCTGTCACTGCTATGCAGAGTGTCGGAACCATTCTCATCGTCGCCATGCTCATTACACCCGCTGCGACAGCTTATCTCTATACCAATAGTCTCTGGTCCATGATGCTCCTTTCATCCGGATTAGGTGCTCTTGCATCCATCCTGGGACTCTTTATTGGCTATAGCTTAAACATCGCCGTCGGGTCTTGTATTGTCCTCACTTCTGCTGTCTTCTTTCTCATCAGCTTCTTTATCGCTCCTAAGCAGAGAAAGAATAAGCACGCTCTTTCATCTCATTAAAGGAGAAACACATGAAAAAAACCGCTTCTATCCTCGCCCTCTTTGTGGCGCTCTTATTTGGTCTGTTGGCCTGTAGCAAAGGCTCTTCTTCTGGAGCTTCTGGTAAATTGAAAGTGGTCACCACCAATTCAATCCTTGCAGATATAACTAAAAATATTGCTGAGGATAAGATCGATCTGCACAGTATCGTTCCTGTCGGCAAAGATCCTCACGAGTACGAACCGCTTCCAGAAGATGTCAAAAAGACTTCGCAAGCAGACCTCATCTTCTACAACGGGATCAACCTCGAAACCGGTGGCAATGCTTGGTTTACTAAATTGGTCAAAAATGCCAATAAAGTTGAAAACAAAGACTATTTCGCAGCTAGCGACGGAGTCGACGTCATCTACTTGGAAGGCCAAAACCAAGCTGGAAAAGAAGACCCTCACGCTTGGCTCAATCTCGAAAACGGGATACTCTACGCTAAAAACATTGCCAAACAATTGATCGCAAAAGATCCCAAAAACAAGGACTTCTACGAAAAAAATCTAGCTGCCTATACTGAAAAACTCAGCAAGCTCGACCAAGAAGCCAAACAAAAATTCAACAATATCCCAGAAGATAAGAAGATGATTGTAACCAGCGAAGGCTGCTTCAAATACTTCTCCAAAGCCTACGGCGTCCCATCTGCCTATATCTGGGAAATCAATACGGAAGAAGAAGGCACACCTGACCAAATCAAAACGCTGGTAGAAAAGCTCCGGCAAACCAAGGTACCGGCCCTCTTTGTCGAATCCAGTGTCGATGAACGCCCTATGAAAACTGTCTCTAAGGATACCAATATCCCGATCTATGCAAAGATCTTCACTGATTCTATTGCCAAAGAAGGAGAAAAGGGCGATAGCTACTACAGCATGATGAAGTGGAACTTAGACAAGATCGCAGAAGGATTGAGTCAGTAGACCATTCAGATTTCTAAACAAATCAGTGGCTCTTCCCCCTTCATTGATGTACAATGAAAAGAAAAAAGGAGTCTTTTTATGGCAACATTTTTAGGAAACCCTGTGACCTTTACCGGATCTCAACTTCAAGTAGGGGAAATGGCCCATGATTTTTCATTGATCACTCCAGCTCTTGAGAAGAAATCTTTAGCTGATTTTGCTGGCAAGAAAAAAGTCCTCAGCATTATCCCATCCATCGATACAGGTATCTGTTCGATGCAAACACGTCACTTCAATCAAACCTTATCGGATATGGAAGACACTGTCGTCTTGACGGTCTCTGTCGACCTTCCTTTTGCTCAAGGCAAATGGTGCGCTGCTGAAGGGCTCGACAATGCCATCATGCTCTCAGACTACTACGACCATTCCTTCGGGAAAGCTTACGGCCTCTTGATCAATGAATGGCATCTACTTGCGCGCGCTGTCTTGGTCTTAGATGCAGATAACAAGGTTACTTACGTTGAATACCTAGAAAATATCAACAGCGAACCAAATTACGACGCTGCAATCGAAGCCGTCAAAGCACTTGGATAAATGAAAAAAGAGGTCTGCGACCTCTTTTCCATTGCTATAAAATCCGATGGAGTCCATTCTGTAGGAGGACGCGCCAACGTAAGCGAGGGATGCCTCTGAGGAAACTCCGCACGCGCTGTGCCACTTGTTGCTTGTAGCTCTTGCCTCCTTGTGCAAAGACCCCTTTTCGACTCCAGTAGCCTTCGACACTGCGATCATTTTTAGGGGCTAGATAGCGAACACCTTGACGATAAAGGACCTGCTTCCGAAAGGCTGGGTCCCAAGCTTTGACGGGGTCAATATCCAAGTCCTTATGGGTCCGGCCCCTAGCCAGCCCGTAGTTAAAACTAGCCCCATTGACAATGCCATTTTCAGAAACTTCTACTGGATCGACTTCATTGAGAAAACGCCCGGCTTGATCGAGAATATACTCCGTATGGAAATTTAACAAGACCTTGAAATTGACTTGTTGGGAGGCCCCTGATGGATAATGAAGGTGACCATCTGGCCCTAGGGAGACCTTATTGTGAAGGCGGGCAGCCGCATAAGCTTCCACCGTGACCGCTCTAGCCTTTTGTATGTAAGCTTGTAAGGCCTCCTCGTCAGTCTGTCCAGCTCTGGCCTTATGCGTCCGAACCCATTGGGCTTGGTAACTTGAAAGTAGGTAGCGTAACTGGTGAACCTGGCGTTTCAAGAGCTGATCTCCCGACTGATCTGCTAAGGGATCCTTTTCAAAGGCGATTTGCACGACGTGTGAAAAAGCCTTCCAAAAGTCGGAACCTGGCGGACAATCTGGAGCCATCCTACTCAGAAGAAAGGCTGTTTCTTCACAAGTTCCGGACAGGTCACTTGGCATAAGAAGAATTTTCATGACTCCCCTCAGCAAGTCTTGGGCAGCCGTTTCCGTTAGATCCTTGATCTCTTGAAACCACATATTTTGAAACAGAGGACTGGCAAAGAAAAAGACAGACTGGTATTGTTCTTGGTAGGCTTGTGGATCTTTCAATCCCTGCAAGTGCTTCTCTAGATAGGCTAAACTACTCTCTCTCCAGCCTAATCTCACTAATTCCCGTCTGTTCATAGTGCCGTCCTTTCTATGCTTCTATACTACCATCTTTTGGAGCTTGAGACAATTCTCATTACTCCACTAGCGTTTTTGAAGATTTTTTTGATATACTAGAAGTGAGCGAAGAAAAGAGGAAAGCATGACACCAAACAAAGAAGATTACCTCAAGTGCATTTATGAAATTGGCACAGAAGTAGACAAAATCAGTAACAAGGAAATCGCGAGTCGCATGCAGGTCTCTCCACCCGCTGTGTCCGAGATGATTAAGCGTATGATCTCTGAGGGCCTCTTGGTGAAAGATAAAACCCATGGGTATCTACTAACGGATCTAGGATCGCAGTTGGTCTCTGATCTCTACCGCAAGCACCGCTTGATCGAAGTATTTCTTCTGGAAAAACTTGACTATACAACTGAAGAAGTCCATGAAGAGGCAGAAGTTCTCGAGCATACCGTTTCTGAACATTTCATTGACCAGCTGGATCACATGCTTGGAACTCCTAAGACCTGCCCTCACGGTGGGACAATTCCAAAGAAAGGCGAAAGGCTTGTCGAAGCCTACCAAGACCGTCTCAGCGAAGCGACCCAACCTGGTCTGTATATTCTGCAAAGGGTCCATGACACCTATGAATTGCTAAAATTCTTAGACCAGATCCATCTCCAGATTGGGAATACTATCGCGTTTCAACGGTATGATGACTACACAGGCCTCTATCACTTAGTCATCCATGGACAAGAAATTTCTATCAACCAAGTGATCGCCCAACAACTCTATATCGAAAAACATGCAGTCTAATCCGACTGCATGTTTTCTTACTTATGAATTTTTTGTATCTAACAAAATCGTCACTGGACCATCATTGATCAATTCAATCGCCATATCGGCCCCAAAGATCCCTCGTTTGACAGGGACTTCTTTTTCTAATTGATCATTAAAGGCATCATATAACTGACTGGCCATATCTGGCTTGGCAGCCCCTGTAAAAGCAGGACGGTTGCCTTTTTTGGTATCCGCAAAGAGGGTAAATTGAGAGATCGATAAGATTTCCCCTTGGATATCTTTGACCGAAAGATTCATCTTATCTTCCTCATCTGAGAAAATACGCATCTGCGATACCTTGCGAACCGCATAATCCAAATCCTTCTGGTCATCCTCAGGCCCCACTCCCACTAGGAGCAACAAGCCTTGCTGGATCGCATTGTAGACTTGACCATCAATGGAAACTGAGGCACTCTTAACCCGTTGAATCACTAATTTCATTTGATTATCCTATTTTATAAATCTATTTGGCATTCACTACTAACCTTCAAAGAACATCAACTTCAGACAAGGCAGTGAGACGTAGACAGTACTGAAGTACGGCGAGACGAGCTAACCAACTAATAAAAGAGTTCTGACCATGTTCTACTTGCTTCAAAGAAAATCGGCTCCAGACAAGGCAGTGAGACGCAGGCAGACTATCCGAAAACCAAAGGCTGTTCAGTTGCTTTTAGGGCAAGGCAGCGAGACACAGACAGTACTTCAGTACGGCAAGGCGAGCTAACGAAGCTATAAAAGATAACTGAGTAGCCGATTAGCCGTTGGTACGCTTAACAGAGTAAACCTCCGGCACACTCTTAATCTTATCCACAACCGTTGTCAACATCGATAGGTTCGGAATCCCAAAGGAAATGTGGATATTGGCAAATTTCATGTCTTTGGTTGGTTGGGCATTGACAGTTGAGATCATCTTAGCTGTATTGGAAAGGACTTGGAGTACATCGTTAAGAAGTCCGGCTCGGTTGAGTCCGTAAATATCGATGTGGGCGATATAGTCTTTGGTCGTGTTGTTATCTTCCCATTCTACATCGATCAAGCGTTGCTCGTAGTTGTCTTGAGCGCGAAGATTCATACAGTCTCTGCGGTGAATCGCGACCCCACGTCCTTTGGTGATGTAGCCGACAATTTCATCGCCTGGAACTGGGTTACAGCACTTAGCAATCCGAATCAAGAGGCCAGAAGCTCCTTGGATAACCACGCCACCTTCGTGACGGACCTTGAGGGTGTCTTTTTTATTTTCAACCTTGACCTCGCCACCTTTGACTAGCTCTTCTGCTTCTGCGCGTGCCTTAGCCCGCTCTTCTTCTCGGCGTTCATCCTCCGTCAAGCGGTTAAAGATGGTAATAGCCCCAATCTCTCCAAAACCAATCGCCGCAAACAAGGCTTCTTCTGTCTTATAGCTTGATTTTTGTAGCACTTTGTCCATGTGCTTTTTGTCCATGAACTTATTGGCTACCAAGTCATGCTCGTGGAATTGGGCCATCAAGAGGTCACGGCCACGGTTAATAGACAATTCCTTGTCTTGATTTTTAAAGAATTGACGGATCTTGTTGCGTGCCTTGCTAGTTTTAACAAGGGTCAACCAGTCACGACTCGGACCAAAGGAATTGGCATTGGTGATAATCTCCACCTGATCTCCCGTCCGAAGTTTGGTATTGAGGGGCACCATCCGGCCATTGACCTTAGCACCAATCGCTTTTTCCCCAACTTTGGTGTGGATTTCATAGGCAAAATCGATCGGTCCGGAATCTTTGGGAAGCGAGCGCACAGTTCCATCTGGAGTGAAGACGTAAATCTCTTCTGCCAGGATGTCTTCTTTTACATTTTCCACGAATTCCTTGGCATCGCCTGACTGGTCTTGGAGTTCCATCATCTCCTTGATCCAGTTCATCCCAATAGCAGATTCCTTACTGTTGACTTGACCTTTGATGCCTTTTTTGTAAGCCCAGTGAGCCGCAACCCCGTATTCGGCAACCTCGTGCATCTCCTTGGTTCGGATCTGGAATTCAATCGGTCCTTTAGGGCCATATACAGTCGTATGGATGGACTGGTAGCCATTGGCCTTCCTGTTGGCAATATAGTCCTTAAAACGCCCCGGCATTGGCTTCCAGAGCTCATGGATGTATCCCAGCATGGCATAGACATCGCTTGGAGTATCCAGGATACAGCGAATGGCAATCAAGTCGTAAATTTCATCAAAGCGTTTCTTTTTATCCTGCATCTTGCGATAGATCGAGTAGATATGCTTTGGTCGACCGTAGATTTTCCCATGTAAGTGGCGTTCCCCAGCATAGGTCTCAATCTTGTGGACAACCTCTTCGACCAACTCTTCTCGCTCGCGACGTTTTTCCTTCATCATATGAGAAATCTTGTAGAATTCTGTCTCATTCAAATAACGGAAAGACAAATCCTCAAGCTCCCACTTGACACTGGAAATCCCGAGACGATGGGCTAGTGGCGCATAGATCTCCATAGTTTCACGAGAAATGCGTTCTTGCTTATCCTTGCGCAAATGCTTGAGGGTGCGCATATTATGCAAGCGGTCAGCCAATTTAACCAAAATCACACGGATATCTTGAGACATGGCCATAAGCATCTTGCGGTGGTTTTCCGCCAACTGCTCTTCGTGGGACTTGTACTTGACCTTCCCGAGCTTGGTCACCCCATCGACGATCACGCGCACATCATGACCAAATTCACGCTCAAGGTCATCCAAGGTCGCGTCCGTATCTTCCACGACATCATGCAAAAAACCACAGGCAACCGTCACAGCATCCAGTTTCAGCTTAGCAAGGATTCCTGCCACTTGAATCGGGTGAATGATATAAGGCTCACCAGACTGACGGAATTGGCCACTATGGCAATCAACAGCATAAACCAAAGCCTTTTGCACAAAGGCAACATCCTCAGGTGATAAATATTTTTTTGTAAGGGCAACGACTTGGTCCCCAGTTAAATTCTCTTCTTTCGGCATTCATTTTCTCCAGTTTCTTGGATACTATTTTAACACTTTTAGAAGCAGATGGGAACCAATGAAGCTACTTTAATATACGGTTACTACTTTGTCTTACAAAACTCTTGCAAAGCGTTTAACTCCAATTTCTTTCTTCCAACCCCTTCTTTAACAGAGTTTGAAAATTTTCCAGCCAAATCCTTATCAATACTTCCAATGACCTGATCTAGAGAACTTTCAAGTTCTGTTAAATTCGATGAAATTCTACTTTTTATACCTTGTTGATCAATTGCTGCCTTGGTTAAGGCAATTTTCCCCATAAATTTAACACTAATAATAGCTGCCATGTAACGCTTATCTTCATAAGTCAGATCATTTAAAACATCAATTTTCGACATATAGTTCCTTTCTCAATCTTGCAATATCCTTGGCACATGTTTCAGAAACCTGCTGTAGTTCCTTTTGTTTCAGCTGATGTATTTGCTCCAAATGAGCTAACTCTCCATAGTAGTCCGAATTCAATTTCTCATAAACATCTGATAATTCCTGAAAATAATCCGATAAGCTACCCGTACTTTCCATCGTCTTAGAGAAATATATAACTTCCTCTTCCATCATTTCGATGTTCTGTTTTGTAAAGCAGAACTGGTCATGAATCTGATTCATTCTGTTTTCCAGTTTATTCATCTCCATTTTCAATTCTTCTTCAGTCCTATTCCATTTTTCTTCCACTTTTCTAATCGCGTTAATACATTCAAACTCTTTGTTTCCCATTTTTACCATTGCAATTGAAGTTGGCTTGCTAGAGCAATATCTGTACCTACAACAGTTGCAATCCCTTTCGCTATGTCTGTTGATAGACTAAAAATACTTTCTTTTATTTTTAGAGTATCTTTTTTGATTTTTTCTAATTCTGTGATGCGATTGATCTCAATCGTTTCTTTTGTTGCACCAACTTGAGCAAGTGCATTGATGATATCACTCTCTGTACATCGGCTTCCTGATACAGTGGAACGACAAGAGGCTAATAATGTATCCCAAGTCCCTTTCACATCGGCAATCCCGAAATCACAGACAGCTAAAATATAATCTGAGGCAATAAGAGCAAACTCCTTTAACGACTCCACTATCCCCATGGCTTGAATGGTGTCCATGGAAATGAGGTCACTTCCGGAAAGCCCTCTCTTTTTCCAAGACTCCAATGCTTGTTTCTTTAACTGCAGTTGTTCTTTCGCCTGCTTTACTCGAGCCAACCGATAGTCATCTATGCTCTCTTCTTTGACGTTCAAGTAGCCAGCCTTGTAGTCGTAACCTCCCCACATATGTTGTTTTCCTAAATCGCCTGCATCCTTACTATCAATTCGAACAAGTGTCCCAACAACACCCTCATTCCCTTCTTCAGAATGTTCCCATGTGACCAAGTCACGCTTGTCTATAAAATTGTAAATTTTATATTTAATTTTATCGACCTGTTTCTTTTCCTCATCACTTAGCTGTGGATAAAGGTTGGGCGCCTCATATATATATGCCTCATCAACTCTATTTAGATACTTATCTTCCAGAGATCCAAGTGAAGCTTGGAGATTTAAGCCCCCTAAAGAATGGGCATAAAATTTGAAACGCGCATTCGGATATCTATCCATTGCTGCTTTTACTTCTTTCGAAGCCGCGTCAAGCTGGGAGATTTTCCCTGTTTTGATCCCAAGTCTTTTAGCCATTGATATTTGTAATGCAGTTGGAGCATCGGTGAGCACCCAATCATCTACAGCCCCCATGAAATTTTTATCAAATTTAGCTTCCGATCCCTCAAACAAAATTGTTACTTCATGCACATCTTCTGGTCTGGTTTCATGAGTGATTTTTTTATCTGTCACAATATATCCATTTAAACCAGATAGAGCTCCTTGAAACCGTGCTTTCAAGTCTTCGAGAGAGGAAACCATATCCTCTTCTGGTGCCTGGCCAAAAACTTCAGAAACATAGCCTATTGTTTTTTTCTTATTATCTGTATCAATTTTTACTTTATTTCCAACTTTGTATTTCGTATATTCCTGCCATGCAATATCATTCTTTTGTTCATCATTAAATACCATTTTTAATCTCCTATTAGATTCTGTAGTTCTGTAGACTCAGACATCCCTACAGATCTAATCGGGCCATCTTCACTACTCTTCCTCAATCCCATACTTCCAGTTATCTCTTTATTTCCATTTATAGTCACTTCAAACATTATCCCCCCCATTGGATTGTGTTCGATCGTTTCATCATTAATTTCATACGATTGGATCTTACCTTTTGGCGTCAAGGCATCTGGATCTGTTGCCTTTAGTTCTTCTTCTATCAACTTTTCCACTTCCTTACTATGCACGATCTGAACCATTTCATGTTGAAAATCAAGATGGTTCTTTACAAGTAGACCTCCCCATAGCAACACTCCTAATAGCAACACTCCAAATATATAACGACCGATTTTTCTTTTTGGTTTCATTTTCATCCTCCATAAATTCCTAGTAGTATCACTTTACACTATTTAGTTTTCAAATTTATTACTCTTACTTTAATAATTCGTAAAAATTTTCAAAAAAAGATCCTTTTAAAAAATTTTTTGTAAATATACAAAGCGCTCAAAGAAAATATATTTCATATTCGAATCGAATATTCTTTTCATATATTTTGATGATCATTTCTTTTCTACCAGATCTTGAAACTCAATAGATTTACTCACTCCCACTTGTTCGATTGGTGCATCCTTACTATCTTTTCGTAATCCAAAATTTTCGGTTATTTCTTTGTCTCCATTAATGATGATACGAAACATAATCCCTCCCATTGGATTGTGTTCAATCGTTTCACCATCAATTTCATACGATTGGATCTTACCTTTTGGTGTTAAGGCATTTGGATCCAACTCCTTCAGTTCTTCTTCTATTAGCTTTTCCACTTCCTTACTATGGACAATCGGAACCATTTCATGTTGAAAATCAAGATGGTTTTTTACAAGTAAACCTACCCATATCAAAATTCCTAATAGCAACACTCCAAATAGATAACGACAATTTTTTCTTTTTGGTTTCATCTTCATCCTCATAAATTCCTAGTAGTATCGCTTTACACTATTTAGTTTCCAATTTTATTACTCTTACTTTAATAATTTGGAAGAAAGCTAAATAAACAACCCGATTGCTCCCATTGATGATTGATTTCCCCGAAAATATCAAGCTTACTCTTCCATAAGTTTTTGAAGACCTACAGAGGTATCCATCCCTACAGACTCAATAGGGCCATCTTCACTACGCTTCCATAATCCCATACTACCTGTTATTTTTTTATCTCCATTAATTATTACCTCAAACATAATTCCTCCCATCGGATTGTGTTCGATCGTTTCGTCATCAATTTCATACGATTGAATTTTTCCTTTTTCTGTAAACGCATCCGGGTCTTTCTGTTTCAAATCATGTACAATTAACTCTTTCACTTCTTTACTATGTACAATTCGGACCATTTCTTGTTGGAATTCTAGATGATCCCTTACTTTTGATCCTACCCAGATCAAGATCCCAACAACTAACAAAGAAAATATCAAACGTCGTCTGTTCTTTCTTTTATTCATATGCACCTCTCCTCAATATTATAATTCGTAAAAATTTTTGAAAATAGAAGATTTTTGTAAAAAAAACGAAGTGATTCCTTCACTTCGTTAGTTCATTAATTCTGTAACAACACTCACGGCGCTGAGGGCATAGAGTGGTGCGGTTTCTGCACGGAGAATGCGAGGTCCAAGGCCTGCAAGGACTGCTCCTTTGGCTATAAAACTTTCAATTTCTACAGGGGAGAGGCCACCCTCTGGTCCAAAGATAAAGAGCAGTTTGCTTCCAGCTTCTAGTCCGGTCAGCGACTGAAGTAAAGCTGCTGCCTCTCCTTCTTTGGCTGACTCTTCATAAGCCACTACGATAGAGTCAAACTGGTCCAGTTGGGCTAGAAAGTCTGCCTTTTTCTCAAAAAGGGTAATGCTCGGGACATGATTCCGCTTGCTTTGCTCGGCTGCTCCAAGGGCGATTTTTTCTAGTTTCTCAACTTTTTTACCCAATTTCTTGCCATCCCACTTGGCAACTGACCAATCGGCAGGAAAGGCCCAAATTTGACTAGCACCCAGTTCCGTTACTTTCTGAGTGACAAACTCCAGCTTGTCTCCCTTGGGAAAGCCTGATGCAATGGTCACTTGAACTGGTAGTTCTACATTGTCAGCTAATTCTTCAACCAACTCAAACTGACGTGCTTCCACATTTACTACGCGCGCCAAACGCTTGATCCCATCATCAAAAACTAGTGTAACTTCGTCATCCTCTTTCAAGCGCATGACCTGAAACATGTGCTTGCTGGTCTCCTTGTCCTCGATAGTGACAGGTGAGCTAGCCAAACCTTTTACAAAATACTGCTGCATGCTAGCCTCCAATCACACCGGAGATATCCTTGGTCTTCTTGAAGACACAGGCATTCCACTCCCCTTGGATCATGTGGGTTTCAAGGAAAAATCCAGCCGCTTCTGCTGACTCACGCACCATGCCCCACTTGTCCTTGATAATGCCACTCATGATCAGGTAGCCTTCGTCCTTGACCAAACGATAAGCATCATCCGTCAGATGAATGAGGATATCCGCCAAGATGTTGGCCACGATGACATCTGCCTCGATTTCCACTCCTTTAAGCAAATCACCTGGGGCCACATGAATGTTTTCCATGCCCGGATTGAGCTCAATATTTTCCTGAGCGACACGAACCGCTACATCATCCAGATCATAGGCAAAGATTTCCTTAGCACCCAGAAGTGAGCTAGCAATAGAAAGGACACCGGAACCTGTCCCCACATCTAACACTGTCTCGCCACCACGAAGAACCTGCTCCAAGGCAAAGAGGCTCATCTTGGTCGTCGGGTGAGTTCCTGTTCCAAAGGCCATACCAGGGTCCAGCTTGATAATCTTTTCTCCCGCAGTCGCCTCATAGTCCGTCCATGACGGCACAATGGTCAAGTCATGAGTGATGCGAGCTGGTTCATAGTATTTCTTCCAGTTGTCGGCCCAGTCTTCCTCAGCCAGAGCAGTCGTCCCCATCTTGACCTCTCCCAGATCCATAAAGTCTGTCAATTCTGCTAAGCGAGCCTGCAAGTCTGCTTCAACCGCAGCTACATCAACCGTCTCCGGGTAGTAGGCGGTCACCACGATTTCTTCTTGCTGCTCGATATCAGGAAAAATCTCACCGAAGCGGTCGACATTTCCCACATAGTCCATACTGTCTTCAATCGCAACACCCTGAGCACCTAACTCGATCAAGAGATTAGAGACTAGTTCCTCTCCCTCACGCTTGACTGTAACTTTTAACTCTTGCCATGTTTCCATCATTAAGATACCAAGCCCGTAAAACACAAAGCCAAAATAGGAAACTCTCTGAAGACACTTGTGTCTAAGAGAAGCTTATCTTTTTGGCACCGTGTTTAGGGCGGGTTCAGTTTAGAAATTTAACCGAACCGTCCTTTCTATTTCTCTATCAATTTTTTCATGTAGACCATATCCATGCCTTCTTTTTCAGGCTCGATATGGGTTTGATGGTAGCCATTCTTCTCGTAGAAGGCGACCATGCCTGCATCCTGTAACACCGTACACAAATCCCATTGTCTAACGGTTGAAAATTCCTCTTCTAGCAAGCATAATCCTTCAGATCCATACCCTTTTCCCTGATACGGAGGCTGAATCGCTGCGGTCCCCAACCAAGCTTCCGTTAACTCTTCATTGGTCTGAATTCGTAAAAAACCAATCTTCTCTTCGTTTTCTTTCACAAAGTAGTAATAGCTATAGGGTCGCTCAACTAATTTCCATTTAATTCGCTCGCGATCTTCTAGATAGGGATCATATTCATCTTTGTATTTGTCATAGACTGCCTTAAAACTGGCTCTTTGAATGGCAATAATGGTTTCTAAATCCTCTGCTCCTGCTTTCTCAAGTCTTATCATAAACTTTTCTCCACATAATCTCTCACTCGTTCTTGTAATTGGGGAACGACCCGATCTGACGCCAAAAACTCTTCAAGTCTCACTAACTTATAGCCCTGTCCCTCGTCTCCAAAGACAATACTGTCAAACTGTTCCTGTGTCAATTTCCCAACTAAAAAGACGGAGTTTTTGTTCTCATCTAACATGCTGGGGTAGATCCAAGACCAAACTATGTCATCTTTCAATAGTTGGATGCTCAATTCTTCATAAACTTCACGCGCCACACACTCAAAAGGACTCTCGTCCCCTTCGCGGCCACCACCTGGCAACTCCCACAGATTGGCCCAAGGAATGGTTGGTTTGTCATCGCGTAAGATGGTCAAAATTCGCCCATCACAAATCAAAGCAATCTTACAACCCGTAAAATTCAAGTGTTTATCCAATAACTCCATGATGATGACCTTTTCTTATCATAACTACTACTCTATAGAAAAACCTAGCTAGCTTTCTTCAATCACCTTTTGGCACTCTGCATCCCAGTACGCCTGCCATCTGCCATGTTTTTTAGCAAAATAAACCGTAAACTCATCATTTACATAATCTGCAACATAGCGAAGATTAGGAGGATTTTCATCAAAACTTAATATCCAAGGATGGAAGTAAAAGGTTTTCTCCCACCTCTTCTGAGTATAGCCGAGATTCTTGGCAAACTGAGGGATAGGTTGTTGCAACTCGCTTTCCAAATGGGACTGAATGGCATTGTCAATACTATTTAAACGAGCTAATAGTTGTTGAAACTGGTCTTCTTCTTCCGTATTAAAACCAACTAGAAATTCAAATTCCGCAAAGTCTTCAGGAAATTCAAGTTCTGTGACTGTACCATCTTCTGCATAGCGCCCCTCCTCATCGACAAGGCGACGAGTTCCAGACTTCAATACTCGCTCGAAATCTAGGTCTGCAAAGCGATTGCGGGGAAGAATATCAACTGACGGCTCAGTTTTAGCTGACCTTCTCCTGAAAAACTGTTTAACTTTTTCTAGCATAGTCTCCCCCTTCTCCTTGAATTCATTATTTCAAAATGTCCACTTAGAATCTTTTCTAATATCTCGGATAGGGATAAAAGGTGCTTTCTTCTAGGCCGACTTTGCCTTCTTCAAAGACTTCTTGGTTCCAGACGATCTCAAAGCTCTCTGCTTCCTCGTCTGCTAAGAAATCCATGAGCTCATCCAAGGCCAACTCAGCTGTATCCCGAAGGAAAGTCGCAAAATAGGCTAGAAATTCACGAGACAATCCTTTTTTAGGCTCATAAGGAATCGCCGTTAAATAGGCATCTTCGTCCACATGCGACTTGGCTGGATTGTAGAAGAGCACAGCTTCTTCAAAAAAGATATCCTCATCAGACTCTTCACCCGCTTCATCAACCAAGGCAACCCCTCCCGTATTCTGTGCTTCCAAGAGAAAAGCCACTTCTACCGCATGATTCTTCTTATCCCAATTGATCTCAAAATCAAAGGGAAAGACCTTTTCCATTTCCTCTTCTAAAATATCCAAAAATCCATATTTAGACATAGCGTCCTCTTTCTAATTTCCCACTCTTAGAGCGGAATATGATACAATAGTTACTACAATCTTACCATAAAAAACTCCTCTTTGAAAGGAGACAAAGCTAGAAAGGAGAAGGAAATGCCCGACAATCTCGCACTCCGTATGCGCCCACGGACGATCGATCAAGTCATCGGTCAACAACACCTGGTCGGAGAAGGCAAAATCATCCGCCGCATGGTCGAAGCCAATCGTCTGTCCTCCATGATTCTCTATGGACCTCCGGGGATCGGAAAGACCAGTATTGCTTCTGCCATCGCAGGAACGACCAAGTATGCCTTTCGGACCTTCAATGCAACGGTTGACAGCAAAAAACGCCTCCAAGAAATCGCAGAGGAGGCCAAATTTTCTGGTGGCTTAGTCCTGCTTTTGGATGAGATCCATCGCCTTGATAAAACCAAGCAAGATTTTCTCCTGCCTTTGCTCGAAAGCGGTCTGGTCATCATGATCGGTGCAACGACAGAAAATCCCTTTTTCTCTGTCACACCCGCTATTCGTAGCCGCGTACAAATCTTTGAGCTGGAACCGTTGACGACGGAGGAGGTCAAGCAAGCTCTAAAAACGGCGCTAGATGATACCGAGCGTGGCTTTGATTTTCCAGTCGTACTCGATGAGGACGCTTTGGATTTCATCGCTACCTCGACCAATGGAGATCTTCGTTCCGCCTTTAATTCTCTCGATCTGGCTGTGCTGTCGACCTCTGAAAATGCAGAAGGCATCCGCCATATTACGTTAGAGATCATGGAAAACAGCCTCCAGCGTAGCTACATCACCATGGACAAAGATGGAGACGGCCACTACGATGTGCTCTCTGCCCTGCAAAAGTCTATCCGTGGTTCAGATGTCGATGCTAGTCTTCACTACGCCGCTCGTTTGATCGAAGCTGGAGATCTACCCAGCCTAGCTCGTCGCTTGACCGTCATCGCTTATGAGGATATCGGCCTGGCCAATCCAGATGCGCAGATCCATACCGTAACAGCCCTTCAGGCAGCGGAGCGCATCGGCTTTCCTGAGGCCCGCATTCTCATCGCCAACATCGTCATCGATCTTGCCCTTTCGCCGAAATCCAACTCAGCCTACGTTGCCATGGACAAGGCGCTGGCTGATCTTAGAAGTTCTGGCAACCTTCCTATTCCTCGCCACCTCCGCGATGGTCATTATGCTGGAAGCAAGGAACTGGGAAATGCGCAAAACTATAAATACCCTCACAACTACCCTGGCAACTGGGTCAATCAGGACTACTTGCCAGACAAGCTCAAACACGCTTCCTACTTTATTCCCAATGAAAATGGCAAGTACGAGCGTGCTCTCGGAGCCACCAAGGAGAAGATTGATCAATTTAAGAAAAAGTGACATCGGTTTCAAAAAATTGAGATTTTTCCTTGAAATATTTTCAAAATGTGGTATCATATACATATAGAAACGCTGTGGTGTACGACTTCACACTTAAGTGTTGACCGACTATTTTTTGTATTATTAGGGAAACAAAAGACTTCTGGCAGTATGCAGGCCGTTTCACGCGGAAGCAGCTAAGTCAGAGCGAGTTGCCCACCTGCTTAATTGCGCGGGTTCAATACAAATCGTGAAGTATCGGCACCAATACAGCTTTTTATATTTGCCTCCTTAGCTCAGTTGGTAGAGCAGTAGACTCTTAATCTATGGGTCACAGGTTCGAGCCCTGTAGGGGGCATCAAACTCCAACAGTAAAAGCCTTGATAACCAAGGCTTTTTTGCTTGTCTTAAGAGCATTTGCCCCATCGTTTGCCCCACATTTTTTTATGAGCAATCTTTCCAGATATCTCTGATTTGATTAAATTCCTCAAAAATTTTCTCTTCTAAAGTGTGTCCATATACTTCTACCAACATTGAAATATCTCTATGCCCTAGAATTTTTGCAATAACTCCAAGGTCAAACCCTTTGTGCCAGAGGTAGCTTCCATAGGTGTGACGTGCTCCTTTTGTCGTGATAATTGGATAAATGTCCAACTCATTTAAGAGAACACTCAAAGCTTTATTGACGCTTGCAATATCTGGAACTGAATGAATATATCCAAAATGTTGAAAGATCATTCGATATCGATTTTTGATTCCTAACTCCATGTTTGCTCTTTCTTGCTCCGTTTGTAAAAGGCGCAAAATTTTGATACACTCTTCGTCTATTGGAACCATCCGAATAGACGTTTTATTTTTTGGTGGAACAAACTTATGAGAGAGAGTATTATACCTCCTGTATGTTTTTAACAATCCTCTGTCAAAATCAACCTCATTCCAAGTTAACGCTACTAACTCTCCAAACCTCATGCCTGTTTTTAATAGAAAATAGACGATATAAGGAACAATTGAACGTTGGTAATCGAATTTTCTCTTTACTGCTAAAAGTAAATCCAGATAGTCCTTTTCTGTATGTAAATATTTCTCTTCTGTCATCTGTTGTTCTTTGGATGAAAACAACTCGACATGTTGTGTAAAATCATCTATTAGAACTTTGTCAGCAATTGCCATTTGGATGCTCTGATGAATCCCCGTATTCAATCTACCAAGAAAATTTCTACCAACTGTTTGCCCATACTTATTCATAATTCTTTGGTATTCACTCGCACGAATTTGAGTGACTTTTTTATTTCCAAATAATCTTTCAATTGTGTTTTTACGGAGAAGATATTTTTTCTTTGTCTCTTCCGACCTACTACTCGGTAGAATTTTTAGTTCAAGCCATTCTTGATAGAGATCGACAAGAGAAATATCTCTAGAAATTCTTTTCCCTAAACGAAGTTCTTGCAGAATCGGCTCAGCTTCTGACTCTGCAAGTTTTTTTGTTTTAAAACCGCTATTATGAGCAACAGTTTTTCCTTCGTTACGAATTTCATAGGTCCATAAGTTACTATCTCCTCGCTTTCGATAACGAACACTTGCCATATTACGCCACCTCTGTTCCTAGAATCTCATTTACAACACTTTTTGGAACAACCATCAAACGTTTACGATTATAAAATGTATAACCTCGTGATACAAGTAATTCTCTTGCCTGATGGATAATATCATTTGCAGTGTGAGGGCGATAGCCCATTTCAATTAATTCTTTGTTACTAATTAAATTATGATCCATAGTTATCCTCCTTATTTATTTTCTAAATTCAGAAACTCGCCTACAAGCAGTTGTAATTCTGTATTTAATTTAGGGAGATTCTGTATTAATACTTCTTTTAATTCTTCCGCAAATTGGTTCGTTTCTTCTCTCAATAGTTTGCGGACTCTTGTTTTTTTCTTTTTGATGCTATCTGATTTTAAATTTGGAAAAGCCAATGACAACAGTTCAGGATTGTTGAGAAAGATAATTGTAAATGCTCTTTGCTCCACTCGAATATGTTCTAGCTTATAAAATCCGAAATTATCAAGTCTACTCATAATATCTTGGACCATCTCCTCACCAATCGCTTTGGTTCTGAGTTGGAACTCTAGTCTCCACCAAAACGGATTTACAGCCAAATCTAGCTTCTCTTCACGCTTGTGAGCAATGATTTCTTTATTCTTATCATATAACCTAACTTGTACATTACTACCGCTAGAACCCCAGTATTTCGTCTCTAATTCGCCCCCTCGACCATAGAAGACCTTATGGGTAACACCACCTTTAATATGTTGCAAATTAACGATCTCAGGCCTGTTGAGAATGTCAAATGCCAAATCAAAACGAGACAAACGTACCGTCAATGAATTCAATCTGGCAAAGTACATTAATTGCCTCCATACTTTCATTCCATCAAACTCTTTTAAAGTGTTAGGATTGAAATCAATCCGAATCAATTGTTCACCTCCATAAGTGGATAATTGAAAAAATATAATATTGATTGAATCATACTCATTAAAATCTTTAGCTAAAGTAAAGACATCATCTCGCACGTTATCATGTATTTCAAATGAGTCAACTCTTGTACTTATTGCCTGTTTCAGATTTTTGAAAATTCGTCTTAGGGAACCAGTGTCTGTATCCCAGATAACCGTTAATCTATCAATACTGACATCTAACCTCTGTACTAATTCTCCTATTTCACATCGTTCTTGAATGCTTCTTAAATCTTGTATAGAAACCAACAAAATTGTCCCCCCTTCTTTTAGATTTTTTAGGTCTCAGAAACACCGTCAAATCAACGTTTGATCGTTCCGTCGTTCTTTGGACGTTGTCCTAAGTGTACCTTTTTGCTGGCTGTTAGAATAGCCAGCTTTTGCTTGGCTAGAAATTGTCTGGACGGCAGCCTGCAGGACTTCGCCTGACTTCCCGTCAGGCTCGTCCCTTGCCCTTGTCCACACAATTTCTAGCTCCAAGGCTTCGAATAGTCATCAGTCATAGTCATAGTCATAGTCATAGTCTCGTCCTCAAATTCCTCCTCACTCACTATTCCTAAACATATGAGTTATTTGTATCGTTTATAACTTATTTGTAAGTTATAAATATATTTTATAAAAAATATTTTAATTAGTCAACTAAAAACTTGATTTGTAAGTTTATAGGTGATAAAATAAGTTAAAAATAAAAATAGGAGTTTCCCATGACCTTTATTATTCAAAATTTTGGACCCAATTTGGCACGACTACGCATAGAAAAAGGAGTAAGCCAAACTCAACTAGCTGAAGATTTAGGAATCGGTAAACAGTCCATCTCTGATTACGAAAAACAAAAAAGCTATCCTACCTTTGCAAATTTGGATAAGATAGCAGAATATTTTAATGCAACTCCAACCCAACTCTTTGGAACTAGTAAAGAGATTGAGTTAGAAAAGAGTGTTCTTGAATCGAATGAATACTCTGATAAAGTAAGTGAGATTTTAAAAGCTGTCAAATACATCGAAGATTTTCTAGAAACTGATGGACAGTACTTAGAGGATTTACTTTACCTAACAAGAGGCAACCAACTATACACAGAAGATGGAGATGAGTTGTATATTGATCCAACTTCTCAGAAAAGAACACTTCATAACCAATATGAACCTGGTTTTATTGTAGCAAGGGATAAATCTCCACTAGAACTCTTAATTGAAAATAAGGAATTGTTTGATAAATAGAAAAAGCGAGGATAACCTCGCTTCAGATTGAAGTTAAAATCTTTAGAAGACACTTTTATAAGGACTTTGTCTTCAATCTGTGAAAAGGAGTGAAAACTCCTTTTCTTTTTGTAAGTCAGACTGAAACTTCCAAATTGTTTATTTATTTTATTGACATTTTCTATAAAAATAAGTACAATAGTTTTATTAGCAAACTATACTATATAGGGGGTATTGAAATGAAATTTTCTAATCGTTTACTGCTATTCCTTGCAGGAGTTGTTTTTGTCCTTTTAGGACTTTTCCTATTTACAAACCCAGTAGCTAATCTTGTTGCTTACAGCTGGTGGATTGCATTTGATTTACTGGTTTCTTCTATAGCAGCTATTTTAGGCTATTTCTCTGCACCAAAAGAGCTTCGCTCACCTGTTTATCTTTTCCAAGGATTTGTTAGTCTTCTCTTAGCTCTTTACCTCGTTGCTTATGGCTTTTTGACCCTGCCGGTCGTCATTCCGACCATTGTAGGAATTTGGTTAATTGTAGAAGCCATTATTGCTTTCTTTAAAGGCAATCGTCTAGGATTGATTTTCCCTATTATTGGTAGCAATATCACGTGGGTAGCCTTGCTTGAATTTTTACTAGGTCTAGTGATTCTGTTCAATCCAGTGGCTACAGGTGTCTTTGTCGTTTATGTCATTGCCTTTGCATTTTTAGTTACTGGCTTCACCTACATTATTGAGGTCTTTCGTAAATAGTCTAGTTGCTATTTCTATCGCATTCAAAAAAGCTGGGAAATCATATTCTCAGCTTTTTTGTCTCTTTAATTATCACTTTTTCGCATTCCATTCTGCGTAGAATTGCTCCAAGTATTCTTCCAAAAAGTGATGGCATAGTGCTCTAGCATTCGATAAGTTGCAATAATAACCGGTCGAGAACGGGGCATCGACTCAATCATACCGAAAATAAAAGAGCGAATGTTATCTGCAAAAAGAAAGCTTAGATTCTTTGCGATTTCAACAAAAAAAGCACTGTTTGTACTGATCCCAAAAGTTAGATTTTTTCTGTCTAACTTTTGGGGTGCAGTACATTTTCAACTCTCTTATTTATTTTCTTATCTCACATAATTACTTCACATATCCAGGCTCATCAAATTCATTTTTTTCAATAACATATGCCACATTTGCATCCTTATTGATCAAAGAACATATATCTATTAAACTACAAAAGCTCTCTGACCGCAAAATTCCGTTAATTTACAACCTTATTCCTACTTTCTATTTTACTTTTCTGACAGATAAGATTATAATAAGAAGTATTTATTTTCGGAGGTTTTTATGTCATTTCTATCAAAAAATTGGGCAGGACTGTTAGTCTGTCTGATCATTTCTATCATCTCTTGGGTTTTAGGAGGCTTTCTGCCTGTTGTGGGAGCACCTGTTTTCGCCATTTTTATCGGAATGATTCTCTACCCCTTTCTCACTCCCTATAAACAACTGGATGCTGGTTTGACTTATAGCTCCAAAAAATTGCTTCAGTATGCTGTTATCTTACTTGGTTTTGGACTCAATATCTCTCAAGTTTTCGCAGTTGGAAAATCTTCCCTTCCTGTCATCCTTTCGACTATTTCTATCGCTTTAATTATTGCTTTCTTTTTCCAACGATTTTTTAACATGGATACAAAGCTAGCTACCTTGATTGGGGTAGGCTCTTCTATCTGTGGCGGTTCTGCCATTGCAGCGACTGCTCCTGTTATTCACGCCAAGGAAAAAGAAGTAGCCCAAGCCATTTCTGTTATCTTTTTCTTCAATGTCTTGGCAGCTCTTATCTTTCCAACTCTAGGTTCTTGGCTCCATCTCTCCAACGAAGGTTTTGCTCTCTTTGCGGGTACTGCGGTCAACGATACTTCCTCTGTAACAGCCACAGCTAGCGCCTGGGATAGTCTGTATCATACCAATACTCTAGAATCTGCAACCATTGTCAAACTGACTCGTACCTTAGCTATTATCCCTATTACTCTCTTCCTCTCCTATTGGCAAAGCCGTCAACAAGACAACAACCAAGGAGTAAAGCTTAAAAAAATCTTCCCTGTTTTCATTCTCTACTTCATCCTAGCTTCTCTGCTAACTACCGTCCTTACTTCTTTTGGTGTTAGCAATAGCTTCTTTTCACCTCTCAAACAGCTCTCCAAATTCCTCATCATCATGGCTATGAGTGCTATTGGTCTCAAAACTAACCTCGTTGCTATGATCAAATCCAGTGGAAAATCCATTCTTCTTGGAGCCCTTTGCTGGATCGCTATCATCCTGACTAGTCTTGGCATGCAATTACTCATCGGTATTTTCTAAGAAAAAAGGGAGCCTAAAGGCTACCTCAGAACGTAGACAAACGTCATTTTTGGCGTTTGTCTTTTTGTATCTTCAAAGATATTTTGTCTTATCATCTACTATTCCATCCAAAAATCTGATTTAAAGCAAAATAAAAAGGGATATTCCCTATCCATTTCGATAATTTTTTCATTACCCATTCTTTATTACCAATCATCAAACACTCCGCCTGTAAGTTGGTACATGAGGTAAATGTGCTCCAAGGTTTTGACAATTCGCGTCACATGAAGTTATTTAAGCATATCCTTTTCTCTCATTACCATTTTCTGTTATAATAAATCGTACTTCTAGAATGGAAAGGACTTGAGATGACAACTCTTGTTAAACATAAACGTGTAAATTATTCAGAACTTTTTTATGATCTAGTTTTTGTTTTTGCGATTTCAAAAGTAACTGCTTTAATTCACCATCTTCATAACGGTATTTTGACTTGGAATTCTTTGCTTGATTTTTTCATGTCTGTCTTGCTTCTCATCAATGCCTGGATGATTCAAACCGTTTATACCAATCGCTATGGAAAGAACTCTGTATTTAACATGGTAATCATGTTTATCAATATGGGACTTTTACTCTTTATATCCAATTTGATTAAAGATGATTGGCAACAATATTTTCATTATGTCTGTTGGGCTATTGGTACATTAACCCTTACCTTATTTTTTCAATATTTGGTTGAGTTTTTTAAAAAATCAACCGATAATGTTCATAGGGAAAGTATCAAAGGTTTTCTATGGATAACAGGTCTACGAAGTTTAGAAATCTATCTAGCAGCTCTTCTTCCTATTTACATTGGAGTCTATATCCTTTATGCTAGTATTCTGCTAACATTTATTACGCCAATTACCTCGATTAGTAAAGATGATCATTTCCAGATAGTTCTCCCCCATTTAATCGAGCGCATCTCCCTTCTTGTCATTATTACGTTTGGAGAGATGATTATGGGGCTAGTTAACTTCTTTACAATCGAGAATTTCTCGATTTATTCGGTTCTTTATTTCATTATTATGCTTTCTCTGTTCTTGTTTTATTTTGTTCAATTCGACCATGCTATTGATGAAGAATCTAATCAAAAGGGACTATTTCTAATTTACAGTCACTATCCTATTTTCATTGGACTTCTTATGATGACCGTTTCGATGAGTTTTCTTCTGAATCCTGAAACTAATCTTCTCTTTGCAACCAGCTTCTTTTATATCGGAATTGGCCTCTTCCAAGCTGCTGTCCTAGCAAATGGGCCCTATAACAAACACTATCTTCGCTATTCGAAAAGTTACTACTGTGTCCAAGCTACACTCTATCTGGCTGCCTTGATTCTCTCTTTAATCTTTGCTTCTAATCCTATAATAGTAGTAAGTATTACAACCATTTTAGCTCTAGCTATAGCTATTCATTCTATTTATTTTTATATGACACAGACTAAAAAACATTCCACACCTTACTGGGAGTTGTTTTAATGAGTTTATAGCATTAAAAAAGCCTTGGTTTCCAAGGCTTTATTTGATATCAATCACCGAACACGAAAATGTTTAACTTACAGAACTGCTAGTGAAGCTCTAGAGGATGAGTTCGAGTAAATATTGCACTTATTCTTGTAACTTATCATTTACTTGATGCACGAACTCAATATTTTTTTCGTTAATTTGTTTTTGCCCCACTTTTGCCCCATTTTTAAATCCTGACATTGAAAACACCTAAAAGTAATTCCCTAAAATCAGCTATATTTCAACATTTTTGTTTATTTTCAATATGAAAAGTTCTTACAAATTCATGTAGGGGGCATTTTTTATGCACAAAAAGCCTTGATAACCAAGGCTTTTTTGCTTGCCTTAAGAGTATTTAGCTCATTCTTTTAGATACTATAATGTAGCGTACGAAGTTAAATCATTCTGCACCATTGTTATTCCATTTAAAATAAAAACCACCTTTGAACCCTACCAAACATTTGACAGCTCTTCATCGAATCCGCTATGATAAGGGTACTTGAAATTCCAAGTTTTCGTTGCATCTTAAATGTAAGGAGTCCAAAATGAAGATCTATTATTCAAAATATATCGGATATGGCTCTCTGGCTTTTGCCTGTGCGCTCTTTATCCACTTAGCTTTTTTATCGATCCTAGGTTTTGATGGTTTTCCAAAAATCACTTTTATCACTCTCATTCAGATCCTTTTATTTTTGATTGCGATCTATGCAACTATTGCTGGGATCAAAAGACTGACCAGTCGTCAGATCGCCTTTGAGCTGACTTCTGATGGGATTCATGCTTATCAGGGAGTGATTCTGACAAAAGACATCTTTATCCCCAAGGAAGATTTGGTAAGTGTAGCTTATAAAGAGGTCGACGTTAGTGACCCCGATCACCAAAATAGTAAGAGTTATTTTATCGAATTTCAGCTGAGGGAAAATACTGCACTAGAAAATCTCTCAAAATCCAATACGATCATTGACACAGAGCACCATACCGTAAAACTCTTCGTCAATCTTTGTAAATTTAAGGAAGAAGATTGGCAAAACCTATCCAAGTACCTGATGGACAAATACCGAATAACCGTTTTATAGCAAAGAAAAGAGAGTGGGACAGAAATCGGTAATTCGTTAGAATTCGATTTCGTCGTCCCACCTCCGCA